>NZ_JBEWYL010000001.1:292500-424156 GCF_041477405.1 Candidatus Rickettsia barbarica
TATTATTTGGAGGAATATTAGCATTCTCTGCTCTTGCACTAGAAGAAAATAAAACATTCAATCATTTTACTCAAGTAACTTTTGTAGTTGGTTTATTATACTCATTTATTGCAATGTGGTTATTATCAATATTTGGAAATTATGATCCTGAAGATTATTACTTAAAGCCGGTAAAGCCGATAGAATTATTTCATTGGTCTTTATTTTATTATTTGCTTTAATGTCTGGAGCAGCTATTTATCACGGTTCAAAACAAGATAATTCGGTAACTAAAGGATTTGGGGTTACTTTTTTATTTATTAATTTATATACAAGATTTTTTGAATACAACTCATAAAGCAGTATTTTTACAATTCTAGGAATAAGCTTTTGGTAGCTTGGAAGTAAAGCAGAGAAAATTTGGAATCTTACTGCAAAAAAATAATTAATATATAAAGTTCTGCTTTTGTAAGGAACGTATATATTCAGATAGAACTTAAAAAATTGGCAGCAATATCTTTGTAAGCCCTCGAATGCCGAACATTTCATAACTGCTGTTGTTTCTTGTCTGTGGCTTCTCGGCTCTTGTTAGCTATAAATTATAAGGTTTTTTTGAAATAGGATATATCCTCTCAAAAATATTAAGGATTCAATATATGAATTACTTAGGATATGGTGGTGGTATTGCTCTTGGAACAATACTTGCAATAGTAATATCATTTAATGTGAATAAATCAATATTATGGGCTATTATTCATGGATTTTTTGGATGGTTTTATATTGTATATTATTTGTTATTTAGAAAATAGACTTCTTGCATAACCTCCTTCTAAAGGCGATTTGTATGTCAATCCGGTACTTGCATCCTCACGTTACTTGCGTGTACGCTGCGGTGGCAAGTGCTTCCGTCTTTCTTTCAAGTCCCTCTTTCTAAGATAGGTTATGCAAGAAGTCTAATAATAGGAATCAGCTACGAGAATAAAAGCTTTCAGTTGCTTTAAAGAGTGAAGTTAGGTATAATAGAAAATATAAATAATGGTCAATCAGTAATTAAGGAATCACTTCTGAAATTCTTTTAAATAATACTATTGCACTCAATTTAAATTTTATGGAAGAAAATACGGATAATAATTCAGATACAACAATATTGGGAAATACTGATCCGGAGATTTAATAAATAATATTGCAAGTTCTTTCTAAACTCTATTTTTATTTGCAACTAGGGATAAGATTGTTTTAAACCTTATCCCTTTTTTACCGGTTACTTTATAGCCTTATTTTCAATGCTATTATCTATATAATTATCAACTATAAATTTTTATAAATACTATATAGCTTTATATGATTTTTTCTTATTAAAAACTTAACAGCTATGAATAAAATACCCACTCTATCTTGACTTTTATAAAAATTGCCATATTATGTGGTAATTCCCATAGAATAGGGTAATTAAGTTAATTATATAAGGATATAAATATGCAAAAAATATTGTTTAAAGGCCCGAATATAAGTATGAAAAATGAAAATCCTGATATCAAGGAAATAAAAACTTTAGCTGACTTACCTTCGGGTACAGGTAGTGAATATTTTATAAATGTACATGGATCAGAGTTTTTCTATAAACCTACTAATTTAGGTTTATGGGGAAAAATTAAATCATATTTTATGCCTGAGCCTTCTTACTTATCAATGAGTATATTTTCTGATTAAGGTACAACTTCTGTGTTAGATATTACACTGCTTAATAAAATACAAAATAATACCATTGCAAATCAATGTAATATTGTTCATATATTTTCTTGTCATTTAGTCAACATCATTTAGATTGGATACAGGGCAACATGGTGTTATACACTTATAATAAGGCCAGTGATGCAAATATTATAACAATTAGCTCAAAATAATTACGATGCTAGAACACAAAATGACTTTTTATTGATTGAATATGTAAGAGATCATTTTCATCTATTAGTAGCATCAGATTTTAGTATAAGCTATAAATTAGACAATCAAATTTATAGTTTTTCTTTAAGTGCTAATAAAATTAAAAAGATGAAAAGCATAGCGGAGTTGCCGGCTTTTCTACATAAAGAATATAACGCTTTTGTAAAATTTTATAAAAATATTCATGCGAAATATTATGAATCATATCCTGAAATATTTAACTTAAATATAGAAACAAAGCCGAAAGAATTAACATACGATGACTTAATCAGGGTATTTAGTAGAGCTTTAACCTTAGAAACATATAATTTTAATAAATTTTCTCTAAGCAAGATAGAGACTATGTTAAATCAGAAAGGATTATACACTGATACTAGTATAGGGGATGCTATAGAGCAAGGGAATTCTGAACTATTAATTTGTTTACTTAATTATGGTAATACTAAAGTAAGTACCTATAATCTTGATAAGGCTATAGAGAAAGGTGATTTAGCTATTCTAAAAGCTGTACTTGAGCATAGTACTATAGAGGTAGGTAGCTCTAATATTTATACGGCAGAAGAGACGCATAATTTAGACGTTATAGAATTAGTAAAAAAATATTATAATTCTACTATAAATACTATTACATCTGAAGAAAATACTATAGATACAACACTTACTGTAGTAGAAGAAGTACCGACATTAGGAGAGGGGACAGAGGGAATATAAGTAAATTCAATATTATTCCCGTGGAAGGCTTGCTTGCATGGCTTGAAAAACCTACTCGATGTCATGCCCGCTTTCGCGGGAATGACATAAAACGAGCCATGCCACAACGTAGCAACTGCAAGAAGCGTGGCAATCTATAAAAAATAGTAAAAAATCTGTAAATCAGAATTTTTTACTGGATTGCTTCGTCAAAATTTTCAATTTTTCCTCGCAATGACGGCAAAACCAAGCCACGCGAGTAATGCCAAGTCATTTCAATAGACCTCTTCGGAAACTCTACTTCTAGAGGTAATTTGTACGTCGACCCGGTACTTGAATCCTCACGTACTCTTTTGTATGCTGCGGTTTTGTGTTCCGTGTCTCCTTCAAATTCCTCTCTATAAGCGAGTTTCCGAAGAGGTCTATTGAAATCTAAATATTTCTTAGAATTACTTTACTGAATTCATAATTCAAGTGTGAGAAGTTTATCTCTTCAAATCCTTTTCTTGGAATAATAATCATTGCAAATTTTATAGCCTTAAAGCTAGAATCACTAACAATAATTCTAATTAGATGTCGTATACGCCTTTTAATTTTGTTACGAACTACAGCTTTTTTATTTAGCTTTCTGCTAACTTTGATTCCTAAAAAGGTGTTATATTTTGATTCAAGGAAGATTTTTGGAAGTTTTGTGGCGATTACCAAAATAAAATATCTCTCATGGAGCTTCTTTCCAAGCTTATTTATAAGCTCAAATTCTTTTTGATTTTTTAAAGAGGTAATAGACAATTTGATAAATCAGATTATTTTAAGCAGATAATTTATGTCTACCTTTAGCACGACGTTTTCTTAAGATTGTTCTTCCGGTTGGAGTAGCCATTCTAGATCTAAAACCATGTCTTCTTTTTCTAACTAAATTACTAGGTTGAAATGTACGTTTCATAATATTTATACCGAACGAAAATAAAAATTAATTATTATAAATATGTCATCCCGTGGCTTGACCACGAGATGACATTAAATACTTAAATATGTGCTTTTGTTTTTTCTACGATACTTACGAATCCGTCACTGTTATTGACGGCAAGTTCTGCAAGTACTTTACGATCTATATCGATTTCTGTTTTTTTAAGAGCTCCCATAAATTGAGAGTAAACAAGCCCATGTTCTCTTACTGCTGCATTTATTCTTTGAATCCATAAGCCTCTAAAATCACGTTTACGGTTTCTACGATCTCTATAAGCATATTGGAGGGCTTTTTCTACTTTCTCAATAGCTACTCTAAAACAGCTATTTGCTCTACCTCTATAGCCTTTGGCTAATTTAAGGATTTTTTTATGTCGATTTTTAGAAATTTTTCCTGATTTTGCACGTGTCATTGCTTTAGCTCCTAGTTAATTAATTTATACCGTACGGTAAAAAATATTTTTTAATATTATATCCGTCTTGAGGACAAAGTATTGTAGTTCCTCTAAGGTTACGAATTTGAGCTTTAGTACGACGACGCATAAAATGTTTTTTACCTGCTTGAGATGCAATAACCTTGCCGCTAGCAGTAAGTTTAAAACGTTTTTTTACGGCAGACTTTGTTTTTAATTTAGGCATATTGTTCCTTATAATTGGTATTTCTAGGTTTAAACGGTAAAACATTAGGCATACCAAAGCCATATGACCGATGAAACCTAGATAATAGTTTTTTTTATTAGTTATTGCAAGATTTTTTTATAAAAATGTACTATAATGTTTTTAATCAATCGATAATAATTTAAAAATGTTTGGACAAAATCCTAAAAGAAGCATATTAAACGGTGATGGTACTCAGTTAGAGGTACAGTCTATTTTTAAGACTATACAAGGGGAAGGCATTTTTGTAGGTTGTCCTGCGATCTTTATTAGGCTTGGAGGATGTAATCTTGCTTGTAATTTTTGTGATACGGAGTTTGAAGATTTTGATTTAGTAGATATAGATAAGATTTTGAATAAAGTAGAAAGCCTGGCATTAAATTCTAAAAATGAAAAATCGATTAATTTAGTAGTAATAACCGGCGGTGAGCCGATGCGTCAACCTATAGAGTTATTATGTCAGAAGTTATTAGACCGAGATGTTAAAGTTCAAATAGAGACTAACGGTACGTTATATCGTTCTTTGCCGAAAGAAGTGTCTATAATTTGTTCGCCGAAGGTAGGTAAAACCGGTTATAGTAAAATAAGAGAAGATTTATTGCCTAAAATTAGTGCGGTGAAATTTATCGTTGCTAAAAATATTTTAGAATATAGTCTCATACCGGAAGTAGGGCAAACCTCTTATAATATACCGGTTTTTATTCAACCTATGGATCAAAACAACCAAAGACTTAATGGCGAAAATAATGAGTTAGCAGTAAAATTAGCATTAGAAAGCGGTGCTAGATTATCTCTGCAAACTCATAAATTTTTAAATATCCCATAGATTTAGGTCGCCGTATGACCCCTTTTCATCACCTAATAATATTACTATTCCAACGTTATCATTGTCAGAATTAGAAGGGTAAAGCTCTTTAAAATTTTTAATTATAACGATATAATTTCCCTAATTGTCTTTGTTGTGCTACAGAAGGGAAAGGTAAGATAATTTTGTCAGCATCTATGTTGCTTTTTGATATTGATGTTATCATAGATTCAATTGAACTTTCGGTACAGAATTGTTGGAGTTGTACTATATTTAATTACCTGCCTTTCATTGTCTACATTAGAAACCTTCGCATTTTCTGCTTGTTCTCTAACATTTGTTTGGTAGCACATATGTAATATACTAAACTAAATCTAAGTGAATTTTGCATTCCGGTTCTTTATTTTTAACAAAAGTATTGATGCATAAGAATCGTCATCTTCACTCTCGCTGTCACGCCCAATATAGTCAGAGTCAGAAGAGTACATAATAGATTCAAGGAGAAAATCCTTATTATATCCTTGGCAGCAATTTCTTCTCCACAGTTTGAGGGATTTGCACTACGCTTAGGTTGTATCTGTTTCATAATTTCCTTACAAAATAATTTCGGTTAGAACTAAAGTTCTTTTCAATATCCAATAAATTAAAGAATTTTAACTAAGGAATATATTACTCCTATATTCTAGTCAAAAATTAATTTACTTGAATTTTTAATTGTAATTAAGTATGATAATGAAGATTTATTATAAGTTAATATGGAGTAATAATGAGTGAAATATTAGAACTTGAAGCGGAGTCCCGCACGGAATTCGGTACGGGAGCAGCAAGAGCATTAAGAAGAGCAGGGCGTGTTCCGGCTATTATTTATGGAGCGGGTAAAACACCTGTTAGTATTTCTTTGGAAGAAAAGGAAATAACTAAATATTATAGAAAGCCGGCTTTTATCTCTCAGTTAATTAATTTAACAATTGATAAGAAAAAATATAAAGTATTGCCGAAGGCTGTAGAATTACATCCTGTTACAGATATAGTACGCCATGTTGATTTTGTCTTTTTAGAAGAGAAAACCCAAAAAATGGAAGTACCTGTAGTATATGAAGGGAAAGAAAGAGCTTTAGGCGTTAAAAGAGGTGGATACTTTAATATAGTAACAAGAAGAGTTACTTTATTATGTGATGTTAATAATATCCCAAGAAACGTAACTATAGATGTTACTAATATGCCTATGGCTACTTCGCTAAAATCGTCAAAAATAGAATTACCGAAAGGATGTAGTTTTGTTACAAAAAAAGAATTTGTCCTTGCAACTATTATAGGACGTAGAGGAGCAAAAACTGAAGCTGAAGGGGAACAACAAGTCGCTGAAGCAGGGAAGTAAGATAATTCTCACGATAAGGACTTGCTTAGATACTTAAATCGTTATTGCGAGGATTCGTAGGCGTTGTTGTTTGGCTCGTTTTATGCCATGCCTAGCTAGAAGCGGAAATCCGGTAATCTTTAATTGTCATACTGCGAGCTTGTAGCGGTATCCAGTCTTTGTTAATTTTTGTTCTGGATACCGTGGTCAAGCCACGGTATGACATCGAGTAGGTTTTTCGATCCACGCAATAATGCTGAGCTAAGAATGGCATTATTCTGTACTTCTTGCAAATCAATACTTCTTCAAAAATTTTCCATTACTAGTTATTAGGTAAATTATTATGCTTCTTGTTATTGGTCTTGGTAATCCAGGAAAAGAGTATCAATATACGAGGCATAATGTCGGCTTTATTGCTATAGAGAAAATAGCAAACCAATATAATTCATCATTTAGTACAAAGAAAAAATTCAATTGTGAAATTGCTGAAACTATTAGTGATGGACAAAAGATAATTTTTATAAAGCCTACCACCTATATGAACTTGTCCGGTAAGTCAGTGATATCGGTGAAAACATATTATAATATCTACCCCGCAAAAATCTTTGTTATTCATGATGATATTGATTTAGAAACAGGTAGAATAAAATTTAAAACCGGTGGCGGTAATGGCGGGCATAATGGTTTAAAGTCGATTGATGGGGTTATAGGTAATAATTATAACCGGATTAGGATTGGAGTCGGTAGACCGCAAAATAATCAGGATGTAGCAGATTACGTACTTAATCATTTCTCTAAACCGGAGTATGAAACAGTAATGCAAGCTATAGATAGAATCACTAGTAACTTTGGTTTAATATTAGAGAATAAGTTAGAAGAATTTAAGAATAAGATAGCTTGATATATTCAATGTTATTCCTACGACTTGATCGACGTTGCTGTGTGGATGATACCAACTCGTCATTGCGAGGAAAAACTGTAAGTTTTGACGAAGCAATCTCAGGAATTCTATACTACTTCACGAGATTGCCACGTTGATGCTATGCATCTCCTCGCAATGACGGGAAAACGATATTAAAACTAAACAGCAAAGAAGCAAAGATTTATGACACAAAATTTTGAAATTGTTTATGCTGATGCAATGGATAGAACTCATAGCACTATAATTATTGAGGCTTTGAACAAAGATGCTAGAGAACAAAAGGGGTGAGTAGGAGATATTGAATCTTTTTCATTTTCCTGTTTAGATCAGGATAAAAATTTTGTTGTAGGAATTAGAGGTATGAGTTCTTGGGGGGATTTTACATTGATTCACTCTTTATTAATGAAAATATAAGAAACTAAAATTATGGTACTGTACTAATGCAAAAGGTTGAGGATTTAGCACGTGACCGAGGCTGTAATTTTATTCATCTTGTTACTATGGACTGCCAAGCAAAATCGTTTTATGAGAAACTGGGGTATAAAATTGAATTTGCTATGCACGGTTGCGAAAAAGATTCTATAATGTATTATTTACGGAAAAATTTATGACACTAAAACTCGGAATTGTTGGGTTGCCGAATGTCGGTAAGTCGACGTTATTTAATGCCTTAACGGCAAGTCAGGCTGCAGATGCCGCTAATTATCCGTTTTGTACTATTGAGTCTAATAGCCGCAAAGTTTTAGTGCCTGATGCGCGTTTGCATAAACTAGCAAGCTTAGCCGGAAGCGGTAAAATTATTCCGTCTTATATTGAGTTTGTCGATATTGCAGGGCTTGTTAAAGGAGCAAGCAAAGGCGAAGGGCTAGGTAATAAGTTCTTATCTCATATCAGGGAAGTCGATGCAATACTGCATGTACTGCGTTGTTTTGAAGATGAGGATATAACGCACGTACATAACAAAGTCGATCCGCTGCATGACCTCGAGATTATTGAAACGGAATTAATACTTGCCGATATAGAATCGGTTGAAAAGCGTTTAGCTACAAGTGAAAAATGCTTGAAGTCAGGCGATAAAGCTATGGCAGAGCAGATAGAGCTGTTAAAAGAGGTTTATAAGGTATTAGGTGAGGATAAACCTGCAAGAGTGCTAAATGAAGCTTTAAGAGTTGATAATTTAAAACAATTGCAGTTAATTACCTCTAAGCCCGTTTTATATATATGTAACGTACTTGAAAAAGATGCAGCTATAGGTAATGAATTTACACAATTAGTAGCGGCAAGAGCAAAGAAAGAAAATGCTAAAAGTGTCGTAATTTCTTCAAAAATAGAAGCTGAAATTGCTTTACTTGAAAGCATGGAAGAAAAGGAAGAGTTTTTAAAATTTATAGGTTTAGACGAAACAGGGCTTAATAAAGTCATTAAAGAGGGGTATAATCTTTTAAACCTTAAAAGCTTTTTTACTATAGGACCAAAGGAAGCCCATAGCTGGACTTTTAAAGACGGCACACTTGCACCGGCTGCTGCCGGTATTATTCATACCGATTTTGAAAAAGGTTTTATCAGAGCAGAAGTTATCGGCTATAAAGATTACATAAATCTCGGTAGTGAAGCAAAAGCCAAGGAAGTAGGTAAAATGCGTTTAGAGGGTAAAGAATATAAAATGCAGGATGGGGATATAGTACATTTTAGATTTAACGTTTAAATAACGATCAGCTATGAAAACAATTTGACCAAAACGGTCTCTTGAAGTGCAAGATAGGCTTGATTATATAGTGCAGCAAATTTTGGCTGTTGCCAAGGATAAAATTGTCCTGATTATCTTGTATGGCTCGTATGTTAGAGGTGATTGGGTTAAAGATATGTATACGGAAGATCATACTACTTATAGTTATACAAGTGATTTTGACTTTTTAGTAGAAAAAAAGGTAAATTTAAGGAGCATGCTACTTTAAGGGTAGAATCTAAGATAGAAAAAAGGTTAGAACAAACAGGCTTAAGAAAAGCCGAGGTTTTTTCGCTAGAACCTTGGATATCTATAATATGTGAATCTATAAGTGAGGTAAATGACAAGCTTGAAAAAGGGCGTTATTTTTATACCGACATTAAGAATGAAGGTATTCTTTTATATGATAGTGGCGAGCAGCTTTCTCGAGCTAAACATTTGCCTTGGAGTGAAGTAAAAGAAATAGCTAAAGAAGATTATGAATACTGGTTTGGTAGAGGTAAGAGTTTTTTTATTGATTGTAAATACCCATTAGAAAGAGGTGATTTTAGTAAAAGTGCTTTTGAGCTGCATCAAGCCACTGAAAGTGTTTACAGTAACATTTTATTAGTTTTGGCCTGTTACAAACCAAAGTTACACGATATAAGAAAGCTAGGTGGATATTGTGCAAATTTATAATGTTGAGCTACTTAAAGTATTTCTGCAATCGTCTCCCGAACAAAAAGAATGTTTTGAATTACTAGAAAAAGCTTACGTTGATGCAAGATATGATAAAAATTATAGAATTAGCAGAGAGCAGTGACTTTACTTGATTGAGAGAATAGAAAGATTAAAAATGATAATGGAAAAATTTTGTTTGGAGCGAATTAATCGATAAAACTTGATGAACCGAAATAAAAAAAATCCTTTATGAAAATTATTGCGAAGATTCCGGCATGGATGCTGCTATGCTTATTTTTATTTTATCACCGACTACGGAAACAATTTATACTTCAGGATTACCGAGTTTAACCAAATATTTCGGCATTGACGGCGGTCTCACTCAAATTACATCTACATTATATTTTCTATGGTTTGCGCTTGGTGTATTATCACTCGGCAGATGATCGGATATTTACGGCAGGAGACCTATAGCTTTATTAGGGCTTTTTATTTATGTTGTATCTTCAATTATTAGCATTTTTGCAGTTAATATAGAAATGCTGATGATAGCTTGTGTTGTGCAAGCTTTCGGTGTAAAAGTGTAGGTTCTGTTATTGGGCAGGTATGGCTGGAGACTCCTCTCAAGGCTTAGAGTTATCATATGTCTATGCTAGCTTATCTCCGTGGCTGTTATTTATCCCTTCTCTAGGTTCATCTATAGGGGACTATATTATAGAATATTCAAGCTGGCATTATGTTTTTGTATTTTTTAGCCTTACCGGTACTATATTATAAAGTTTTACCTGAAATAAATTCTTATATAGATTTTTCCCACAGCAGTAAATATTTTGAGGTTTTGCAGGTAAGTATTAAAGATAAAATTCTTTGGTTATATGCTTTTATCATCGGTGCATTTAACGGCATATATTACGGTTTTTTCATAGAAGCTCCTTTTATTTTGATTGATAAAATGAAAGTTTCGCCATCTTTTTACGGTAAATTAGCGTTTTTGTTATCTTTTTGCCGCTATCTTTGGAGGCTTTTTAGGAGGGGGTATTTAATAAAAAAACGCCATTGTACACGATAAAAAAGTTATAGGTTTAGGATTTATTGTTAGTTTGTGCGGTTGTATATTATTTGCGGTAAATAGCTTTTATATTAGAAGTTATTTCAACGAGTCATAATCTTGCAATCGCTATGATATTTGCACTGATGATGATTCATATGGTTGGGCATAATCTACTTATCCCTATGACGCTTAGTTATGCACTGAAGGATTATGCTAAAGTAACAGGTACGGCAGGATTTATATTTGGTGCAATATACTACTTAGTTATTGCTGCTGTAACTTATTTGGTTTCTAAATACACGGCGCAACGATAAGCAATTTTGCTTTATTATGCTTCGTTTTACTGTATTTAGATTTTATATAAGAAGAAAAAGTCAAATATTCCTAACTAAACACAGGTGTCATCATTGTGAGCAGCTGTGGTGTTGTTGTATGGCTCGAAGAAAGCGTTTGATTTCATTCCTGCGAAAATAGGAATCCAAGGTAAAGCTAGATAAATCGAGCGTTTAGTTTTAAAAGTCTAGCATATTTATACTTTTTTGACTGGATTCCCACCTACGCGGGAATGACATTAAGAAAGTTAGAGATAACCTTGTACATCATCTGTATGCTCTTCACCCTCAAGAGTCATATCCTCTTTTAAGGCTTCCATACTACAGCTACTAAATACATCAAGGTTATTCTGCTCTGCTTGCCATTTTAATCTAGCTTCTTTAAAAGTAACAATACCGTTTTCAATTTCTGCTAATGTCAAATTTTTTATTTCGTGTAAAAAATTCTCTATATCTACTTTTGCTTCTGGATTTTTTTCGATGAATGGATTAAAAAACTCCTTGATACCTGCTAATAATTCTTTTTTCCCAGGTTCTATATCTTTAGAATCTAGAGCTTGAGCTATCGGTGTATTCACTGCATCCTCGTTGTTTGCTATATCCTCTTCCTGTTCAAAACTGTGATCAATTGCGTTATTAGAAGTATTAATATGGAATAACTCTTTGTAAAAATCATTCATAACAATTTGGTCGTTAGGGTTATTTGCATTATAATTAGTTATGATTTTATCAATAGCTTCTTTAAACTTTTCATTATAAGGTATATTTCTAAAGGTGGAGCTTCCATATATAGATTTTTTAGCAAATTCTTTTAGTGCTTGCAGATTTTCAGTACTAGAATTACTCATCTCAGCATGTTTTTCTGGAATATAAGTAGCTATTTCTATTAATTTATTACCAAAAATGCTTTGAGCGGTTTGTTCATCAGCTTGTTGTGTTGCTGCTAATATTTTAGCGGGCATATTATTTTTCACTAGTTCTAGCATCCCTCCGCCGCAACAAACAGTTTGGTAATCATCATTATTTTCTTCTTTTAATGATAAATACAAAGCGTTGTCTATGTGATAGTTATTGTCTTTTAATAATTGCCATGTTTGTAAGGTTGGGTCATTAGCATATATTCCACCATCAATGATTTTATGTGATTTAGTATTGGTTATATTACGGAAATTGTGGCTGGGGAAATATCCAGGTGCTGCAGTGATGCCTTGTATTATATCTGAAAGGTAATAATTATTCTCTTCACTTTGTCTAGCATCTATAGTAGAGAAGGTCATAAGAGGAGTTTGTTTATTATTTAGATCATAACCTGTAACTACAACATCACCGATTAAATCCTTGAGGGTATAATCCTTACAATATGCTTTCAATAATTTTACTAATGGTTCAGGAGAAAATTTATGGCTGAATAAGCCATTAAAACTCCACAATTTTCTAAAAGTTAATCCTACCGGAAAAATATCGTGTGCCATTTCTTCAAACAGTTCTTGAGCTTGCGCTGCACTGAATAAAGGTTTTCCGGGATTATTAGGATTCGGTAAATTAAGCAAAATAGAAATAAGTCCTCCAACACTGGTCCCTCCAGTAAAATCGAATATCTCACAAGTAGGCTTACCGGTTATTTGCTCCATTATTTTTAATTTTTCTAAATGGATATTTCCTTTTACTCCACCGCCTTCAAATAGTGCTAAGCTAATCTTATTGTTGTTTATATCTACCATAATTACCTTTCACAAAAAATACTAAGAGGGCAAAGTACAATAAAAATTAACTTTTGTCAATAAACTTATTTGTCTAAAGTCTAAACTGAACAAAATTTAACTTATAAAATAAATTGTAACTATTAGTAAAGAAAACTTGATTAATAGTGAATATTTTAGTATATAGCTAATATTATAACTATAGCTCAAGAAGTAAATACAATGATGCCCTTAGTAGAGAAAGATTTAGCTGATGTTGAAGATACAATAACTTATGGAAAAGAACGATTATTTAAATTTGTTAAAGATAAGAAAATTATGGAAGCTTTGGCATTTATGTATTGTTTTGAGGGAAATACTGGACAAACTTTAGATATTAAAGAATTATGTACTACAGATGATTTATTATATAGAGATGATTTTAGTGCCCTTACGGAGACACTAGATATATTTGTTTCTAAATAATTTAACACTCATTCTACTATAAATAATAATGCTAAAATACAAAAACTTTGATAGCTCCTCTGATGAAGAGTTAAAAGGAAATTATACTTTACCTAAGTCTCTTAATTTTTTACTTAAAAATATACTAGATATTAATTATATATATAACTCTGAAGATTTTAAACTTAAACTAGGTTCAGTATTACATAATTTAGCTGATAGATTTTTTAAATATTCTACTATTAGAAATATTTATAAAAAAATTAAATCTGAAATATTAGTTGTAGATAATAATTATTACGAAGAAAATTTTAATATTATCAAAACTGCTTTTAATAAACATAATTATTTAAAAATTATAACAAAGAAAATATAAGTGATAAGGATTATCAAAAGCTATTGCATTGTGTATTTAATCCAAATCACTCTATTCCTAAGATAGTTGCTTTAGCAGACGGTATTACTGCTCAGCATGCAAAGAAAGTATTATTACAAGAATTGCAAAACAGTAATATCAACTTAAAAAAGTATAAGTAATAACCCATACATAATTCTAAAGGACTTTTAGCTTTTGCTGAAATGATTGGCAGGAATAATAAAATCAGCTAAAGCACCGGATTTTAGAAGAAATAAATAGTGATTTATCTACTATATGTAAGATCTCAAATACTAAAGAAGAAACTTTTACAATGAATCATATAGTACATTATAAAATCGGTAATGTACAAACAGATGTACCTGGCTTAGAAAGATATGATGAAATTTTATCTAAATTTGAGCAAGAACATGAATATAAACATGCTATTATAAAACGTATATTTGAAGTTGTGCATGCTAAAGCATCGACGCAAAATATAGAAGAATTACCGCGAAAACTAAATTACTTTGCAGAAAAGTTAACACATTTGTTATTTATGTTTGCAACGCATAGAAATACTGCAACCTTATTTACGGCTCCTATGTTTTTAGAACTTATTGATAAAAATAGTATATTTTTATCATATAAGGAGTTTTTTCCTATGTCTGCTGAGCATGCCGTTGCTCAAACAATAAATATGTGTTACCAAATTCCTGTCCAATAGATTATGACACTACAAATGTACAAAATGGTAATCTATTACTTATTAAAGAAGGTAATATATTATTAATAGAATGGCTTAGTAAAAAATTAAATAATTATAAACTAGCAAATATAGCACGAATATTGAACATCTTAGCTTCAATGTAATTTTACAAAAATATGGATAATGTAAAAAGCAATGATATAAAATCTTTTTTAGCAAAAGTTCATAAATTAGAGCATTGTCCTATAAAGTTGAAATTCATTAGACCCAAATTTAACTGCTTTAATTCTTAAAGTAAACAATATAGGAGAACGTAATTTAAAGCTTACAAAAACTAAATTGCTTGAAAAAAAGGATTTTTCTCAAGATTTAAAGGATTTAATTGAAATAACCTACTTGGAATTTACTGAAAGCTTAAAAAATATTGAAGGGTTTTTAGCTCAAAAACAAGCATCTCTCAAGACAGAAATTAAAAAAAATCCTACCTGAAATTCTACAAATTTTATGTGCTAAAATAAAAGAATGGTATGATATTGATGCACCTGAATATGCTAAGAATGTATTACAAGATATTACCCCCCAAATTTAATCAAACTATTTCTCCTACCTCGTTTCAAAAGAGATTAAAACTTTCCTTGTCTAAAAGAAAAGATATATATGATGCAAATGATGATGATAATAATCAAACTTTGGAAACAACTGATATAGACAATAGTATGAAAGAATATTTTAAACTAATTGGAGCACATACTAATACTAATATACGATTAAAAACAGTATTAATATTATGGTCTTTTTGAGGTCCTAGAATTTGGTAGCTAAGAGTAAATGAATCAGGATTTAAAAATACATAGGTAGTATTAATATTGATCTTTACCACATAGATGACTGCCTGTAGCTTGTATACTCAAATGATTTGAAGAATTGTTTCTGCAAAACTTCGGAGGATTCGTATGCTCACCTATTAAGGGCTGTGCGTACTCATTCCTCGTTTTACATTCCAATTCTCCAAATCATTTGAGTATACCCTGTCTGCATCAACAAATTTTAATTGATAAAATAAGCGCTTTTCAGGAGCAATAAAATATTTTGTAATATTACTATTCTTAAAAATATATCTATATTCTTGATTAGCGTGGATTTGATAATCGTAGTCGAGATAGTGAATTTGTAATTCCTCTTTATTAATTCATTTAAACTTTTAAGTAAGAAATATGCTCCCCCCTCATCACCGTAACCATAATTATCTTTATAATTCTGTTAATTTGGTATTTTCTGGAGAATCTTGAAAAAAATTTCTTTTACTGAATCGTTTTTTGAGAGCATTTGATATATATATCTATATCATTTCTGCGACGTTTTGGCTTTATTGTATGGCTGTTTATGTCATGCCCACGAAAGCGGGAATCCAGTAATTTAAAGGTTATACACAATAAGTTTGTACAATTAAAAGCTCGATTTATTTTGCTTTACCCGGGATTCCCGATTTCGCGGGAATGACATCGAGTCGGTTTTTCGGACCATGCAACAAAGTCAGCTTGACTACGGTATGACATTTAGTTCTGCAATATTTTCATTAGCAAATGAATCTCTTCGCGTAATTCTATATCGTTTTCCAGTAATTCTTCTACTTTCTTAATAGCATGCATAACCGTTGTGTGGTCTTTTTTACCGAATTTTTTACCGATATCTGCAAGACTTTTCGGCGTTAATGCTTTACTAAGATACATGGCTATTTGACGTGGTCTTGCAACTTCTCGTAATCTCCTTGATGAAGACATATCGGATAACTTAATATTATAACGGCTAGCTACCTTTTTCTGAATATCTTCAACGGTAATTATTCTTTCATTAGAACGCAGTAAATCCCGCAAAATATTTTGTGTGTTTTCGAGTGTAATTTCTTTTAAAGTAAAATTAGAATGAGCGATCACCTTATTTAAAGCTCCTTCAAGTTCTCTAACGTTTGAAACGATTTTAGATGCTAAAAAATCAATTACGCTTGTTGGTATTTTAACGTTTATCTGCTCAATCTTAGATTCTAGAATACCGAGTCGTAGCTCATAAGTAGTACTATGAACGTCGGCAACTAAGCCCCATCCAAGACGAGATTTTATCCGATCTTCAATATTATCTAAATCTGAAGGCGATCTATCACAAGAAATAACCATTTGACGGTTATTATCAATCAATGTATTAAAAGTATGGAAAAATTCTTCCTGCGTACTATCTTTACCGCAAATAAATTGAATATCATCAATCATTAACACGTCAACCGAACGAAATTTCTCTTTAAACGAGATTACTTCTTTGTTACGCAGAGCTTTAACAAATTGATACATAAATTTTTCTGCCGACATGTATATCACTTTGCGGCTTGGATTATGCTGCTTGATGTACCAACCGATTGCATGCATTAAATGAGTTTTACCAAGCCCTACGCCGCCATATAGAAAAAGCGGATTAGACTCAGAAACCGCACCTGATGATTCTGCAACCGCTCTTGCGGCTGCATAAGCTAGCTCATTTGGGGCTCCAACCACAAAATTATCGAAAGTAAAACGTACATCAAGGGTTGAAAAGATATTTTCCGAATTAAGCTCACTGCTGCCGATATCGGCAAAAGTCTTAGTAGGTAATTCTGTAACTGTTTGGGTTGTTTCAGGTAACTCTTGAGTAATTATTTCAATTGACTTAATGGTATTATTATAATGTTGAAATAGTTGCAATATAACCATAGAGTATTTGGATTTTATCCAATCTCTAACAAAGTTAGTAGGGGCACAAAGAATAACGGTATTTAATGAAGACTCTATAAAATTGACTTTACTAAACCAGCTATTATATAGAGTTTCACCGTAATGATTGTAAAGATCTTGAGCCACGTGACTCCAGACATTTACATAATTATTACCTTGATCCGTTAAAATTATTTGGTTAGTACTCACTTAAAACTGCCACGGTAAGTTATTTTGTTTCCAGCCTTTATCTTGGTTATTTCCTTCAAAGCCGTTACTAATATTATAACAATTTTTATAACCTATATTAGTTATAAAATTTGCTGCGATAAATGACCTATATCCTGAACGGCACAGAAAAAATATTATTGCATGAATTTTATCGTTAACGATAGATAAAAAATTATCTTCAAAATCTTTATTCAATTGCCAACTTAGAAAGATCACCTTATTTTTATTATCTAAATGAGGTATCCCCACTTGCTGCCACTCTTCTCTAGTTCTAACATCTACAAGAAAAGCATTATCATTTGAAATTAGCATATCATAAGCTTTTGTAGAACAGATATTTTGAACCGACATATTTATGCTTTTTTGCTGTTATTGATAATAAAAGTTAATAGAATTTTACCCATGTAGAATGGATTTATTAGAGTTCTGAATTATTAAAGCATTTTAAAATGATCTTGGTATCTGATTATTTTAATAATATTAGTATAAAAAAATTTTGCAAGATGTTATAGATGAATAAATTAAATAAAAACTCTTTACAAAAGAAACTTGTTTACCGTAGTAAAAATCGCGGTTGCAGAGAAATGGATTATATACTCGGTAGCTTTGCTGAAAAGTACCTATCCTTAATGGATGAAACAAAACTTGGAAGCTATTCTTTAATACTTGATCAAAATGATAATGATCTTTATAATTGGATTAATAATAAATCTTCTGCTCCTTCTTATCTAGATGCCGAAATAATTGATAAATTACACAAAATAGCAAAAATATAAACTCCTGTAGAATGTTACAACAAAAATTTCCGGCGGCTGCCAAATCTTTCTTTACAATTGATAATTTTACTAAGAATCTTAAGCAAGATTTCATCTTGAGTGCGAGTAATGAAGAGGAGGCGTTGCAATTATACAAGCAAGCTTTATTTTTTTCTTCTAATGAAAATATTTATTACTTTCCAAGCTATAATACCATCCCTTATGACCATACGTCACCAAATGCAAATATCTTATCTAGACGTGCAGAAACATTAATCAAGCTAACAACAAATAATAGTCATAGCAACAAATTACTCATCACTCATACAGCGAACTTATTAAACAAATTACCGCCGAAAGATTTTTTTCTAAATATTTTTTGAAATTATCCCCTAAAATGAAATTTACTACGGATGAGCTTGCTATGTTTCTAGTAGAAAATAGTTTTACAAGAAATGCGAGTAGCATCGATGTCGGGGAATGTGCGGTTAGAGGCGAAATCATTGATATAATATTGTCCGGTCCTAAAGCTTATAGAATTCATTTTAGCTGGGGTTATATTGAATCAATAAAAGAATTTGATATTGATACGCAAATTTCGACTAAATCCTGCAGGGAGCTTATTATTAGTCCTGCAAATGAGATAGTTTTAAATAGTGAAACTATAGGTAATTTTAAGAATAATTACTTACGAAATTTTGGAGTTAATCATACTGATAATGCTTTATATGAGGCGGTAATATCTGGAAGAAAATTCACAGGATATGAACAAGTACTCCCATTATTTTACGATTCCTTGCTCTAACTTAATAGATTATTTAAACGATCCTATTTTCATATTCGATAATTTGTCAAAACAAGCCATTTTAGAATTTGAACATAGTTATAACGATTTTTATTCGGCAAGGTCAGAGGCAAATAAACTTAAATTTAATAGTTTCTATCCCACCCTTTCACCGACTAGCTTATATTTTACCGCTTCTGAAATAACGGAATTACTAGAACAAAAAAATAATATACTACTTACTTTTGAAAACTCAGAGCAAGCTAGCTTAATTAAAAATATCGCTGCTACAAGTTTTATAGAAAAGAAAACGGTTTTCGATAAATTATTTGAGGTTATTAAAGCAAATTCTCATAAGAAAATTATTATAGGCTCAAGCGTTTTAAGTAGTTTTGAGCGAATCAAAAGCATAATTCAAAATTATGAATATAAATATAATGAGATAAATAAATTAGATGAGGCTAAGGCTTCAATAATAAATGTCGCGATAATTCCTTTAAATCAAAGCTTTTATACGAAAGAATATTTATTTATTACCGCTAGCGAATTATTAGAAGAAAAACCTAGCTCTATAAACACTAACAAAAAACTTAAAAATATCTTGCTGGAGCTTGATAATTTAGCTGAAGGCGAATTTGTTGTTTACAAAGATCATGGAATAGGGCAGTTTTTAAAGCTAGAAGCTTTAGAAATCAAAGGCAAACCATATGATTTTTTAAAGATTTTATATGCCGGCAATGATAAATTATATATACCAGTTGAAAGTATAGAGGTAATAAAAAAATACGGCAATGATAATGCGGAGCTTGATAAGGTTGGTAGCGTTTCATGGCCAAGAAGTAAGGCAAAGCTTAAAAAGCGTATAAAAGAGATAGCACTGCATTTAATACAAATAGCAGCTAAAAGGAAACTGAATAGTAGTGCTTCCGTTGAATTTGATCTTGAAGAATATGATAAATTTTGTGCTAATTTTCCTTTCAGCGAAACGGAAGACCAATTAATCGCTATAAACGATATTAAAGAAGATCTAAGAAACGTTATGTTAATGGATAGGTTAATATGCGGTGATGTCGGGTTTGGCAAAACAGAGGTAGCAATGCGTGCCGTTTTTATGGTAGCAAAATCTCTAAACAACTATTTTATGTAGTCAACATTTTTCAAGGTTCATAGCAAGGTTCAAAGGTTTTGGTTTAAATATCAAGCAATTATCTAGCGTTATTAGTTCTAAAGAAGCAAAAATTATAAGATCGGAGCTTGAAAGCGGTAAAATAAATATAATAATAGGCACTCATTCTTTATTACATAAAAATATAAAATTCTTTAATTTGAAATTGTTAATAATCGATGAAGAACAACATTTCGGTATCGGTCAAAAAGAATTTCTTAAATCGCTAGAATCCTCTTCCCATGTACTTGCAATGTCGGCCACACCGATTCCTCGAACGTTGCAAATGTCAATGACCGGTTTAAAAGAACTTAGCATTATTGCAACACCGCCTCTAAACAGGCTGGAAGTTCATACCTCGGTTATGCCGTGTGATCCCGTTATTATCAGAGATGCATTATTACGCGAACATTTTAGAGGCGGAAGAAGTTTTTATGTAGTTCCAAGAATTAAAGATATAGAGGATATCGCAAAACAATTAAAACAAATCGTGCCGGAATTAAGTTATAAAATAGCTTACGGAAAAATGACTCCGAGTAAAATTGATGAGGTTATGAGCGAGTTTTATGCCGGCAAATTCGATATACTAGTCTCAACTACTATTATAGAATCAGGAATTGATATAGTCGAGGCAAATACCATGATCATACATAATGCTGATATGCTGGGTCTTAGTCAGCTATATCAATTGCGTGGTCGTATAGGTCGAGGTAAAATGCGGGGTTATGCCTATCTAACGGTAGCAAGTCATAAAAAGATGACATCGCACTCCTTAAGACGCTTAGAGATAATACAAAATAGTTGTGCTTTGGGCTCAGGTTTTACTATTGCAAGCCGTGATATGGATTTACGAGGTTTCGGTAATTTGATAGGTGAAGAACAATCAGGACAAATTAAAGAAGTAGGTACAGAACTATATCAAGAAATGCTGGAAGAACAAATAGCTATTTTTAAAGATGCACCGATTGTTTCAGAACAACCCTTTATCCCGACTATTAATTTGGGATTATCCGTCTTTATTCCAGATAATTATGTAGCCGATGCAGCTCTTAAACTTGGACTATATAGAAGAATAGGTAATTTAAGTAATGAGATAGAAGTAGAGACATTTAAAGATGAGATGATTGATAGATTCGGTTTACTAACGATTGAATTTAATAATTTACTTGATATTGTAAAAATAAAACTATTATGCTTTAAGTTAAATATTGAAAATCTAGATTCAGGAGATAACGGATTTGTGATTAAATTTTATAAAAATGCCGATATGATTGATAAAATTATAAAATTCGTTAGTACTTACTCTAATCAGGCAAAAATCAAACCAGATAATAAATTAGTATATATCAAGAAATTAGTAGATAAAAATATAATTGTTGAGGCAAATCAACTACTTTGGAATTTATCGGAGGTGTAGACTCGATGTCATTCCTGCTCTGTCATTGCAAGCAGCCGTAGGCTGCGTGGCAATCTCATGAAATAATAACAAACTCTTGAGATTGCTTCGTCAATTGCTATGCAATTTCCTCGCAATGACGGTAACACGTTTTTAACATAATAAATATGTCCCATAACCTAAAGCAATTATTTCAACAACATAACGTAAAAGGTTTGTCGATTAATTCTAAAACCGTTAAAGATAAAGATATCTTTTTTGCGATTAAAGGAAGGAATACTGATGGAAATGATTTTATTAAGGATGCTTTAAGCAAAGGTGCAGTATTAGTAATTACGGACAATAAAAAAAATATTGTTATAGATAAAGTAATTTATGTAAAAGATGTGCAGGCAGCTTTATATGAAGCCATAGAAATATTCTATCCTAAAAAACCAAAGGATCTAATAGCCGTAACTGGTACTAACGGTAAAAGCTCGGTAGTATCCTATATAGCTCAAACATATTCGTTACTTGGGAAAAAAGCAGCATCTATAGGTACGATAGGGGTAGAAATATGTGGCTGCGTTAATCTTATAAATGATGTACCGGAATTAACAACTTTAGACTATTTAAGCTTTAGAAAAATTGCTCATAATTTAGCTGAAAATGGTATAGAATATTTAGTTTTTGAAGCTTCTAGTCATGGTCTTGATCAAACAAGACTTAGGGAAATAAAAGTAAATATCGCATGTTTTACTAGCTTTAGTCAGGATCATCTAGATTACCACCATACAAAAGAAAATTATTTATTAGCCAAACTGAAATTATTTATAAATCATTTATTACCGAACGGTATCGCAATATTAAATTCTGATATAGAAGAAATAGAGTTTGTTAAAGATTATCTACATAATCATAATATTAAATTTATAACCGTTGGGACAAAAGGTGATTTAGAAATAACTAGACTTAACGGTTCTTTAAAAGGACAAAATATTAATTTTACATTTAATAATAGAGAATATAATTTTAATACCCCGATAATTGGTAGCTTTCAGGCTAGTAATTTATTAATTGCTGTTCTTAGCATTCATTATATTGGTTTTGCTTTTGATGATGTTATAGATTCTTTAGTGGAAGTTAAAGCAGTAAAAGGCAGAATGGAGAGAATAGATAACACTAATATCTTCGTTGATTATGCCCACACTCCGGACGCTCTTGAAAAAGCTTTAACGGAACTGAAAAATATTAAATTACGTGATAGTAAGCTAAGCGTAGTTTTTGGCTGCGGCGGTAATCGTGATAAGGCAAAGAGAAGTCTTATGGGGCAAATAGCTGCAAAACGTGCTGATACCATCATAATTACAGATGATAATCCACGCCATGAAGACCCAAAGCTTATTAGAGCTGAAATCATAAGCGGTATAGAGAAAGCAGATTATACAGAAATAGCAAATAGAGAGGAGGCTATTAAATACGGTATAAATAATTTAAAACAAGATGATATCTTATTAGTTGCCGGCAAAGGTCATGAAAATTACCAAATTATAGGCGATAAGAAATTACCTTTTGATGATGCTGAGGTTGTGAGGAAGTGTGTAAAAGTTTGTTATCCTGTGGCTTGACCCATAGTACCGGACAGTTTTAAAAAAACCTTGATGTCATCCCCGCGGAAGCGGGGATCCCGAAAAATAACTTTAATATTAATACAGAAGTTATATATTTGATAAAATAAACATATAAAAAGCTTGCTTTTTATATGTTTACTGGCTTCCCGCCTACGTGGGAATGACATAAACACGCCATACAACAACACATAAATAACAAAAACATATGATCTGGAACTCTAAAACTTTAAGTGCTGTTCTCGGTATAACAATCTCTAATTCTATAAGTTGTAATGAAGTGCAATTTAATTCCAAAGATGTTAAAAAAGGTAATTTATTTATAGCACTTCAAGGTAATAGAGATGGTCACGATTATGTTCTAGATGCAATAGATAAAGGAGCAGCAGCCGTAATTATTAGTAAGCGAGTAGAGATCAATGATAAAGATAAAATTATCTTAGTCGATGATTGTTTTGAAGCTCTACAAAAAATGGCTTTATATAAACGAGAGAATTCAAAAGCTAAATTTATAGCTATAACAGGCAGCGTCGGTAAAACTGCTACAAAAGAAGCACTGAAAGTATTATTACAACATGATTTTCTAGTTTTTGCTAGCCGAGGTAACTTCAATAACAAACTCGGTATGCTTATTAATCTTGCTTCAATGGCTGATGATACGGAATATGCTATTTTTGAGCTTGGCATGAACCATAAAGGTGAAATAAGAGAGCTGGTTCAAATATTAAAGCCAAATATTGCCATGATTACTAATATTTCAGAGGCTCATTTAGAATTTTTTAACTCGCTTGAAGAGATAGCTGAAGCTAAATGTGAGATTTTTGCAAATTTTAGCAAAAATGATATTGCCGTTATTAATGCCGATACTAATTGCTATAACAAAATATTATCGATATTAAAAAACCTTTCTATCACCGATATACATAGCTTCGGTAGATCAGCTAAAACTTCAGCAGAATTAATTTTATATGAGAACCTAGGAGAGCAAGTCTACTTAAAGTATAAGATAAATAAGAAAGTCTTAGATGTAATGATACCGTTTATTCCTCGGCATTTTACCGAAAATTATACCGGTGTACTTTTAATTATCGATATATTAGGTAAAGATATAGAGATAGCTGCAAATCACTTAGCAAATATTTCTCCTACTAAAGGAAGAGGGGAAATTATCAATATACAAAATTGTCGTGTAATTTGTGATTACTATAACGCAAGTCCGCAGTCAATGAAAGCTGCATTAGAATATTTAAAACAAGTACCTGCCGAGAATAAAACTGCTATAATAGGCGATATGCTAGAGCTAGGGGAAAATTCTAAACGATTACATGAGACACTAGTGCAGTACATATTAGATGCCGCTTGTTCTAAGGTCTATTTAGTAGGAGTAAATACTAAATATATTAATGATTTACTACCTTCTAAAATAGCTAAAAAATACTTTAAAAATGTTGATGAATTAATTACGCATATTACGGATTTATTTGAAGGTAATGAGCTGATTCTAATAAAAGGGTCAAGAGACGTAAAACTTGATAAGATTGTTGATTATTATAAATAAATACACTAGGATATTCTTAATATTGTGTGGTTTGGTTGCCCGTCATTGCGCGGAAATTACATAGTAATTGACTAAGCAATCTCAGGATGTTTGACGAGATTGCTGCCGCGCAGTCTACGACTGCGCGTAATGACGATTTAGTATCTATGCACAATGAATAACATCAAAATATACTTTTAAATTTAAATCTACAAATGTTATACAATCTTTTACTCCCTCATATACATAATTCACATATAGCTAATTTATTTCACTATATTACTTTTCGTAGCGGTCTTGCTATTATTATAACTCTAAGCCTTAGCTTTATCACGGGTCCGATATTAATAGAATTTCTGCGATCTCTTCAAAAAAACGGTCAGCCTATACGCTCAGACGGACCTGAATCGCATCAAACAAAAGTAGGTACTCCGACAATGGGGGGCATTATGATTATTTTGTCTAGTTGTCTTTCTACTTTATTACTTGCTGATTTAACGAATAAATATATTTGGATTACGTTATTTGGTTTTATTAGTTTCGGTATTATAGGATTTATGGATGATTATGCTAAGGTAACTAAAGATAATCATTACGGAGTAAGAGGAAAAAGTAAGCTTTTACTTCAAGGAATTATTAGCTTCATTATATGTGTTTTACTAGAATATCTAGATAAAAGTCCAAGTCATTTACTTAACGTACCGTTTTTTAAAAATTTAAGTTTGGATCTTGGTTATTGTTATATAGTTTTTGCTATATTTGTTATAGTCGGCTCTTCTAATGCCGTGAATCTAACGGATGGGCTTGATGGTCTTGCTACCGTTTCTATTGCCTTTACTGCCGGTTCTTTTGCTTTAATAAGTTATTTAGTAGGAAATCTAATTTACTCGAACTACTTACAGCTAACCTATATACCGAATACCGGAGAGTTAACGGTGTTATGTGCGGGATTAGTCGGTAGCTGCCTTGGATTTTTATGGTTTAATGCACAACCGGCAGAAGTTTTTATGGGCGATACCGGTAGTCTAAGTCTTGGCGGTGTGCTTGGTATTATTAGCGTTATTACTAAGCATGAAATAGTTTTAGCTATAGTCGGCGGCTTGTTTGTTATTGAAACGGCATCCGTAATTTTACAGGTATATTACTTCAAAGCTACTAAAGGAAAAAGAATATTTAAAATGGCACCGCTCCATCATCATTTTGAAAAACACGGCTGGGCAGAATCAAAAGTCGTAATAAGATTTTGGATTATTTCAGTTATATTTGCTCTTATAGGCTTATCATCCTTAAAATTACGTTAACTATATTCGTTTATCTATCTTTTATTTATCAAAATACATTACATAAATTAACTTTCTCTTTGCCTTTGTACAAGAAATTTGCTATAATACTGATGTTAATTTATATTAGGTGTATGGTATGGTTAAAGAAATAGATATAAAGAAATTATTAGCACAAGAAAATAATGCTTTAAATACTATATTGAATTGAGCCAAGTAAATGAATTATGCAAACAAAATAAGCAGTTGCAAGGTTTAATCGAAATACAAAATGAAACTAAAGAACTAGAAAAAGAACATAATAGATCGTTGCCTTGGTTTAAAAGATTTGTAAAAACAGTTTCTAATGTAAAGTATATTTTGATAAAAAGTGAAGCACAGTTAACAAATGAAGCAATAAAGTATAATAATAAAATATTAAAAGATATTGATAATAAGATATATAAATATAGCGGAAAAATCTGCACCTTTAAAGCAAGCATTACAAGCAGAAATCGAAAAAAATTTTAAGGATTTAACAAAGAAAGATTTATCTAAAGATCAAAGAGCAAGATTATCGGAAGTATTTTTTAGTTATAAGAGTAAACCTGAAAGATTCTCAGCTCTACATATGACAAATCCCTTACAATTCATTAATGCTGAAGCACTAGAGAAACAATATAATTCTTTAAATGCTACAAAACAAAACATCCAAAACTTAATATCCGAAAATTCTAATATCAAAGAACTGCAAGAAATACAAAAACAGGTTGCTGAAATTAGGGCAGGAGTATCTCATACATTTTTTGAAAAATTAAATAATATTTGGCAAAATGTTAAAAATGTTTTTGTAAATAATAGTGAGCAGGTTTTAGCAAAAAACAAAGAGAGTAATACTAGAACAATTAGAAAGATTGATGAACAATTATATAAAACGAAGCATAAATTTGAGGAATTAATTGAAAATAAAGAAAGAAATATTAAGGATATAATTGCAAAATTACCTAACAATGAGAAGTTACAAAAGATAGTAAGTAACCTTACAAATCACATGGCTTCACAAAAAGAACCAATATTAGCAAATGTGTCCCTAGCTAAACCTTTGGAAAATAATATAACACCACCGTCTCCTTTACCGAACAATAACATTCCATCACCACCTCCACCACCGCCTATGGCTCCGGCTCAGGCTGAGACATTATCTAAGCCTGTAGAATCTAATACGGTTAAAAAACTGGAAAATCAACCACGTCCTTCTATAGATACGTCTGCTTTAATTAGAGAAATAGCAGGGCCAAAAAAACTAAAAAAAGTTGAATTTGACCCTAATACAGGAAAACCGGTTGCACATTCTCATAGTAAGCCTGCTCAGAATGTTAACAAACCTAGTGGACTTGAATCAATTTTCGCACGAAGAGTTGCTATAGAGGTGAGTGATAGTAGTAGCAGTGAAAGCGATAGTGGTAACTGGAGTGATGTTAGTGTTAATAGGAATAAATCAAAAGTGCTTAAAACTAAAGGAGAACGAGATGCTAAAATGACTACGCATGCTCAAAAAATTAATAATAGGAACTCACAAAAACCATCATTTGTTAGATAATAAATGTCATTCCCGCTTTGCGGGAATGACATAAAACACCATATAAATCTACCCTTTAAACTTCTTAGTTATTTCAACTATTCTTTTACCAAAGAAATTAGCAGTTTTTAAATCGCCTTGAGTAGGAGTAATATCAGGAGAAGATTTGTGGTTAGATTGAGTCATACGTCCTGACCAGCTACCTAAGCGGTGAATTTTATTGGGATCAGGCATCTCATGATCAGAAAAATTCGGAGCAGTTTCAGCTTGCCCGACCCAAATCATACAATGCTGCATAGCGAAGTGAAATAGCTGCAAATACTGCAAACTTATTACCTGAATAAAAAGCAGAATTAGTAAAAGCTGCAGCTATTTTATCTTTCCATTTTTGTTGTGCCCATCTAGTTGAGGTAGCTTCCATAAATGTTTTAAACGATCTGGCTAAACTACCCATATAGGTTGGGACTCCAAAAATGATAGCATCTGCATTGTCTAATAAATCTCAATCGAGATTATTAGGTTTATCTTTATTTATTTGTATAAGAAACATTTGCTCTTGCTTCCTTTATGTCCTTATTTAGTGTTTCAGCTACTTTGCAGTATGACCGTATTATAATATTACGATAGCTACTTTAACCATGTTATTCTCCATATTATAAATTAACTATAAACTCGGCTTCAGTTTTAGACTTTATTTCTTCAATAGTAACATCGTCAGCTTGTCTAACTAATATCATTTCATCTTTATCAATATCAAAAATTCCAAGATCGGTAATTACTCTGTTAACTACTTTTTTACCTGTTAACGGAAAGTTGTATTCTTTTAATAATTTAGCACCGCCATCTTTTGCGTTATGTTCCATTATAATAACTACTCTTTTGGTGTTAGCGACCAAATCCATAGCTCCTCCCATACCTTTAACCATTTTACCCGGAATAGTCCAGTTGGCAAGATCGCCTGTTTGTGAGACTTGCATAGCACATACAATAGTTAAATCGACATGCGAACCTCTAATCATCCCAAATGAAAAGCTACTGTCGAAATAGCTGCTTTCAGGAATAGCAGTAATAGTTTGCTTACCGGCGTTAATTAAATCAGGAGCTTCCTCTCCTGCGTAAGGAAATGGTCCCATACCAAGCATACCGTTCTCACTTTGAAATATTACATTCACTCCTTGAGGTATATAATTTGCTACATGCGTAGGCATACCTATACCAAGATTGACATATAGTCCGTCTTTAAGTTCCTCTGCGGTTATTTGATAAATTTCTTCTTTGCTCCGAGGCATATCTTATGTTTCCCTGACAGTTAATTGCTCAATACGTTTCTCATATTTTTCACCTACTATTAATCGTTGTATGAAAATATTAGGTGTGTGAATATTGTTAGGGTCAAGCTCTCCCACCTTAACTATTTCCTCTACTTCACAAACTGTAACTTTAGCGGCACCTGCCATGACTGCATTAAAATTTCGTGCAGTTTTATATAAATCACGTTGCCGCTTTTATCAGCTTTAAAGCCTTTAATAATAGCAAGATCAGCTTGAAGGGCAGTTTCCATTATATATTTTTTGCCGTTAAACTCCTTTGTTTCTTTACCTTCCTCTACAATTGTACCTATACCTGTTTTAGTATAAAAAGTCGGAATTCCCATACAAGCAGCCCTAATTCGTTCAGCTAAAGTTCCTTGTGGGTTTAGCTCAAGCTCTAAAACCTTATCAAGATATTGTTGCTCAAAAATCTTATTTTCTCCGACATACGAAAAAATCATTTTTTTTATTTGTTGAGTTTGAAGAAGAAGCCCAAGTCCGAAGTTGTCAACACCGCAATTATTGCTTATAACTGTTAAATTTTGAACATTGCTTTTAAGAAGTGCATTTATTAAATTTTCAGGAATACCGCATAGACCGAATCCGCACGACATTATAGTCATGCTGTCATAAAGAAGTCCTTCAAGAGCAGCTTCAGCCGAAGGATAGATTTTTTATTCATAAATTTTAAATTATTTAATATCTATTATTTAAGACATTAGGAAGATTTTCAAAAGAAGTCAAGGACATACACAAGTTTGGTATATTAAAAAAAATACTTTACAAGAAATTAAATTTAACCATTGCTGCTTGTTTTTTGTATTCATCAACAGTATTAGTAACTGCATCAAATATTGATGACAATATAACAATTCAAGAAAATTCTAAAAAAAATTATAGTTATGTAGTGACGTATGATAAAGATATGTCCTCAAGAGCGAGTAGCAATGTTGCTATGTCATTAATTGAAGGTTACCGTCAATTAGATGATGCTATGTTTGCCGATTCAGATAATATAGCTATGAAGATCTTAAGTTATATTACAAGATTTACTGCTACATCTTGGATTATGGTAGGTAATCATGAAATAGGAGGTTATGGAGCAAGAGCAAAGAAGTTGATTTAAAAGTAATAAAATATGAAGTAGATCCTTTTGAGGGTACAACATATTTTAAAACTAAAGATTTTAATTCTTTGCAAGTTCATAAGCACATTGCTATAGATACAGGGGGCATGCAAGCAAGTTATTTGTTATCTGAAAATATTAAAGATAGATACATGGCAAGTAACAAAATTAATCCTACTTACGGTATAGGTTATTTATGGACAAGACTAGAGCAAGCAAGTTATATTTTTAGTACTAAGTTTGATGGCAAAGATAAAAGCGGTGATGATATAAATACATATGTAAAAGCGATTAACTCCATATACGGTAAAAATTATATTACTAAAAATAAAATTTTTTCATATGCTTATTTAGATTTATTTGATCCGTTTTTATTCTATTCAGGATATTCATTTATTAACTTAAATAATATTCCGATGATTGAATTAGGACCGGTTAAATATTTACCGGCTACTAGAGCGATACTTGCTCCATACGGTTTAGAGTGTGGTTTAATTAACCATTTTGTTGTTGATAACAAATATATGCAAGTTAATATTAATTACGGCAAAAATCAAAAATTTCAGTCTTACGGTGTCGGAGTTAAAGCTAATAACTTTAGTCAAAGTTGAATTTATCGGTTTAGGTAAGGTATGCCTTTAAAATCCTCAGCTATAGTTAGAGCAGGGTTAAAATTAGATTTATAAGAGAAGGCTTTGTTGCATGATTAATATGTCATTCCTGCGAAAGCAGCAATCCAGAAAAAAGCGTGATACATCAAGCTTTTAATTTTCAAAACTTACTGTGTATGCACCGTTTAATTACTGGATTCCCGCTTTTGCAAGAATGACATATTAATCATAATTTGTATATTTTATTATTCTTCTTTTATTATAAAGTATATATATTGGTATATAAGATAATTATGACTATATATGCTAACTATTTTAGAAAAATTCTTATTCTCTTCTGTAAAAACGTTCATCAATATACGTGAAGATACCGTATCTGCTCTTAAAAGGCTTGGTATTAACAATATTCGTGATTTATTATTTTATCTACCTGTTTCATATCAAAATAAAATATTATCGCCTAATTTAACTGAAGTTAGAGACGGTGACATAATCCAAACAGAAATTGTAGTTGAGAGCATTAATTTACCAAAGAAAAGTAGTCAGCCTTTAAAAATTACAGCTAGCAATGATACTGGTTCCTTGTTATTAGTGTTTTTTCATAAACCCCCACCGTTTATTTTTAATAAGCTGCAAGTTGGTACTTCTCATATTATCAGCGGAAAGGTACAATTTTTTGATCATTACTTACAAATTGCGCATCCTGAATTTATTGTAAATCCTAAACTCGCAAAAGAAATAGAGCCGATTTATTCCCTGACATATTTACTTAGTAACAAGCAGTTATATTCATATATCATAAAAGCAATAGAGATATTTGAAGAGAAGTGTAAGAGTATAGAAGATAAAGAAGTAAAAGATTATTTAGATATTATATTGCAGAATTTGCAAGTGTTGCATGTTTTCCATCATTGCGAGGAGGCATGCATGCCGACGAAGCAATCCAGTAATGTAAAATTAATAAATTCTAGATTGCCGCAGCCCCTAAAGGGGTTTCGCAATGACTATTTATATACTAACGCCAAAAAACAACTAGCAGCTAAGGAGCTTATCGCTAATCAAATATCTCTTTTAAATGTACGTACGCAAATAAGTAGAAGACAAGGTAATATTTACCCTAAAGCTGTATCTATTCAAGCAAATATATTAAATGAGCTAGGATTTGAGTTAACCTCTTATCAAAAGCAAGTCATAGAAGAAATAGAGTGTGATCAAAGCGATAAAATAGAAATGATGAGATTGTTGCAAGGCGATGTTGGCTCCGGTAAAACTTTGGTAGCTCTGTTGACGATGGTAAATGTGGTAGCCACTGGATTTCAAGCAACGCTTATGGCTCCAACTGATTTGCTTGCCAATCAGCATTATGAGTTTTTTGTTAAAGCTTTAAAAAATACTAATATAAGAGTCGGATTACTTACAGGTAAGATACTGGGGACAGCTCGTAAAAATATTATGATACAACTTGACAACGATGAGATTGATATATTAGTCGGCACTCATGCTTTATTTCAAGAAAAAGTAAGTTTTAAGAAATTAGGTTATATAGTTATTGATGAGCAGCATAGATTTGGGGTACAACAGCGTTTGAATTTAATAAATAAAGGAGTAAATCCCGATGTGTTAGTTATGACTGCAACGCCGATTCCTCGAAGTCTTGCACTTACTATGTTTGGTGATATGACTATCTCAAAGCTAATGGGTAAGCCGAAAAGTCGTTTACCTATCGCTACAAATACCATGTCCGTTAATAAGATAGAGCATATTATAGTAGCGATAAATAAGAAGCTTATTGCAGGTGAGCGGGTATATTGGATTTGTCCATTGATAGAGCAGGGAGAGAAAGAAACGTCGGAAGAGGATAGTTTATTGATGGATGTGATGAATCGTTTTAACTCTATCGACAATATCTATCAAGGTTATACCGGTATTATTCACGGTAAGATGAAGAACGAGCAGAAAGACCAAATAATGAAGCAATTTAAGGAAGGTGAAATTAAGATATTAGTTGCAACAACCGTTATTGAAGTCGGAATAGACATACCTGAAGCCACTTTGATAATTATTGAAAATGCTGAGCAATTTGGTCTCGCTCAACTTCATCAGCTTAGAGGTAGAGTAGGGCGGGGTAGTTTGCAGTCATATTGTATATTGTTATACAATCCTAAAAGGCTTAGAAAAGTTGCACGAGGTAGGTTTGAGATAATGAAACAAACTAATGATGGATTTTATATAGCTGAGCAGGATTTAAAACTTCGAGGTAGCGGTGAGATTTTAGGAGTAAAACAAAGCGGCGAAATCGCATTTTTCTTCGCCGATTTAGCGGACGATTATGACCTACTTCTTAAAGCGCATAAATTTGCGGCAATAGGCTCAAAAGGTAATGTAAATTTTGTTAACTTTCAGATCAAGCTCTTTGCCAAATCTCAAGTAAGCGAGTTGGTTTAGTGTGAATATGCTATTTCCGCTTGACATTGGCGTTGTTGCGTGGATCGATTTTTCCGTCATTGTGAGAAGAATTACGCAGTAATTCGATAAAGCAATCTCGTGCCAAAATCCTGAGATTGCCGTGCTCCTTTCAGTCGCTCGCAATGATGAAAAACCGTACCGTGCAAGCAAGCTTTTTTATAAAATCTAGAATACTATAAGTTAAAGCTAATCCTGTGTGATTTCAGCAAGTCTAGTAAACAGAGTGTCAATCATATCCCAGCCTTTTTTTGAATAGTGAGTAAAGAAGAATCATTAATGTTTATTTGTTTTAATAAATCTATTCCCATTTGTTCATGTTCAGGATCAAGATACATATGTGTTTTGAAATGTTTTGCTGCTTTATGATTAAAAAATATTGATCCTAGTTTTGCATAAAATATAGTAGCACAAGACTCTATTACTAAATGAATAAGGACGGCTCTTTCACTATCTCCAAGAGTCATCATTTTTAGCATAAACCAAGAACCTAAGGCCTCAAAAATAGAATCTGTAGTTTCTGCATTATTTTCTAGATTTTGGAATAATTCTATATTATGTCCAAATTCATCGGTCAGATGCTCCCATGCAAGTTGTTGAAATTCTTTTGTTTCAGAAAACACTACTCTTGCTAATACCATTTTTTGAAATTCGTATGACCAAATCCGAAAATGTTTAAGAAATTTATTTTTTCGTAGCGTACTATCTAACTTAATTTTAAATAGTTTGTTTTTTTTAATTGCTCTTTATATTGTTCATTATCCAAAATTAAACGATCTATTATATTAATATATTTAATTATCAAGTTATTTAAATATATTAACTAAATTAAGCTGTCACTCATTATTAATGTTTATTTACCAATTTTTAAACCATATGTGTATTTATAGATGAATATGAATTGTAAGATCATAATGTGTATGCAGTAAATATATAAAACATTGCGACTTATCCATTTTAGATTTATAGCTATTTTTTGTGAATAATCGCTTAGGATCATTAATATATAGGTAATTGTTAAGAAAGTGAGGTTTAAAATTAAGTCAGTATTTGAAAAATTAAACTCATTAAAGGAAATCGCAAGAGTAAAAAGAGTTGAATGCACAAAAGAAGCAAAAATTGCTATAAAACAGCAAAGTTTTAAGTTTGCCTGCTCATGTTTTGAAATAAATCCAAGTATCATTGTAGCAATTACAAAAGTCCCGTAATCAATCAAAGTCCAGCTAATATACCACAATAGTACCATTATAATTGCATGACAATAACCGCTATAGAAAAAGCGAGTTAAAGAATTACGAAAATAATAAATATACCATTGCCCTAAATAGATAGAGATTAGAATATTTGTAGTAAGAAACTGTTTAAATAGTACAGTGGTATATATTTGTAATAAAACACCGAATATTATTATATGGGTTTTTGGTTTATCATGAAAATTATAACCGGCAAAAAAGCAAAATACTGGCATAGTTGTGCGACCTATGATCCGCATAATCGTTAATTCAGGATATAGATATAAACCTACATGATCAATGATCATGGTTATAATAGCTAAGGCTTTTAGCCAATCCTGATAATTTGATTGGTGCTTATTTGTTGTTATTATCATAATTAACCGTTTTTAATAAATATGCCGTGCCGAAAAATGCTCCCATTCCAACTGCAATTGTACTACCTAGCATACAGACTTTAATCAGTAAATATTCCGAATAAAAATATTCTAAATAATAATGCTTTATTAAAGCAATTATAATAGACATTAATATACAGCATAACAAAATTTTACCGCAGAAAAGTTTTATACCGGCTTCTATATGAAGCTTATTTTGTTTTGTAGTATAGCTATATAATAAACCTAGATTATACCAAGCTGCAATAGATGTACCGACTGCAATACCGATATGTTTCAAAGAATCCATTAATAATAGGTTCATGCCGGTATTAATTATTATTGAAAATAAGGTTATTTTGAGCGGTGTTTTAGTATCTCCGTTAGCATAAAAAATAGGAGTTAAAATTTTTGCCAAAATAAAAGCAGGGAGCCCAAGTGCAAACGCAGAAATAGCCTCAGCTGTATTTGTAGTATCTTGGCTCGTGAATACTCCTCTTTCATAAATTATATTAATAATCGGATGAGATAGAATTATAATACCGAATGTAGCAGGCAACGATAATAATAATCCCATTCTAATAGCATTATTCTGTATTTTTTTTGCAGCTACTATATCATTTGATTTATAGATTTTTGACAGCTCAGGTAGCAATATAGTAGAGAAGCTAGTACCTATTATTGATAGAGGAAATTGATATATCCGGTCGGCATAAGATAATATAGAAATAGCACCTTCAATAAAGCTAGCAATAGATTGGGATATGAAAAGGTTTAATTGCTGTATGCCGGAGCTAATGGTTGCCGGTCCCATATTAATCAAAAGCTTTTTTACATCGGGATCGCTTGGGTTAAAAATTATCGGAAAGTTTAAATCCGCTCTTTTCACACAGACAAACATAAACGAAACTTGTAATATTCCGGCCATTATTAAAGATAAGCTAATTGAGATAGTAGATTCTATATAATGATCAAATGTTAAAGTAAAAATTATTACGCATATACTTAAAATAACCGGTGAAAAAGCAAATGCAGCGAATTTTTTTATAGAGTTTAATATTCCGCCAAGTAGAGCCGTTAATGAAACAAATATTAAATAAGGTATTGTAATTCGGCATAAAAACACCGTAAGCTCAAACTTTTCTTTTTTACCGTGAAATCCAGGAACAATAAACAGCATTAATTGTGGCATGAAGATTTGCATTAATGCTATTATTACTATTAATGTCAGAAGTAAAAGGATAAAAATCTCACCTGAAAAATTATTAGCGGCTTTCTTAGAAATAAGCATTTTTGCATTATAAATAGGAATGAATACGCTTGATAATGCTCCTTCTGCAAAAATTCTTCTAAATAGATTCGGTAGTTTAAAAGCAACATTAATGCTATCACCCATAGGCGTAGAGCCGAATAATGATGCGATAAACTGTTCACGCACTAAGCCAAATATGCGAGAAATTAATGTGAAAAAAGCTACTACGACTCCTGAACGAAATAATCGACTTCTTGAATAACTTGCTTCTAAAGGTAATTTGTGCGTTAATCCGGTACTTGCATTCTCACGTACTAAAGTGTACACTGCGGTGCTGCGTTCCGTGTTTCCTTCAAATTCCTCTTTATTAGCTACGTTATGCAAGAAGTCGGTCACTGTTTGTTTTTTATCTTATTTTTCTGATGTCATTCCCGCGGAGGCGGGAATCCAGTAAAACCTATAAAAAATAAAAACTTGTTTTTATAGGTTTATTTTGTTAATTAATGTGTAATTGTTGAGATCGGGATCAAGGCTACTTTTTCTGGATTCCCGCCTCCGCGGGAATGACATCAAGCACCATGCAAGCAACGTCATGAATTCTTATTCCTAGCTGACCCTATCTATTCCTTCATTGATTAAAGCATCTGCTTTTGATTTATTTTCCCATCCAGTAACTTTAACCCATTTACCTTTTTCTAAATCTTTATAATGCTCAAAGAAATGCACGATACGTTGCTTGAGCATGTTACATAAATTATCTAGCTCTTTAATATGATCGAAAGTAATATCGAGCTTAGAAGTCGGTACTGCGATTATTTTCTCATCAAGCCCTGATTCGTCTTCCATCATCAATACACCGACTGCTCGGCATTTTATAACCGACCCAGGCACTACCGGATGATGAGCTACGACAAGTACGTCTATCGGATCACCGTCATTTGAAAGAGTATGAGGAATAAAACCGTAATTGCATGGATAGCTCATGGTAGTTTGCATAAAGCGATCAACAAAAATTGCTCCTGATTCTTTGTCAAATTCGTATTTGATTGGACCGCTATTCATCGGAATTTCGATAATTACGTTTATTTCGTAATTATTTGCTTTTGCTTTGATTTTATCTATAAACATGTTTTTATTTATTTGGTTTAGTTATTTTTTGTCATTGCGAGGAGAATTACAACGTAATTCGACGAAGCAATCTCAGGCCTATTTTACTAGATTGCCACGTCGCTTCGCTCTTCGCAATGACGTTGTTATTGCGGAGGCCTGTAATTCTCATCATGCTTTGCAAGTAATTGTCTTGCTATAAATTTCCCGTTCGATAATTGCCCGATGGCAATAATTCCTTGTCCTTTACGAAATAGAGCCGGAAGGGCTCCTTGATATAATATCTCGCAATCCTTAATATTATCGGTAATAACAAAACTTATCTTATCATCAGCAATTTTATTTATTGAGTCTGTTTTAACAAGTCCACCGACTCTTAACTCTTTGCCCTGTTCTATTTCATTAATTTTTGACGGTGGCAAAAAAAATACTATATTTTTCTCTAAATTGTAAAGTATTATACTAATTCCTAAACATGCTGAGCAAAAACAAATAATTATTGTTAGTAATCTATTTCTTACTCTCTTTTGCATTAAAGTTCTGTTTATTTTTCAATGACTTGTAATTTAAAAAACTTACAATTAACAATGTCGCTAAGGTTAAAAAGGTAAATAAATACGCTACCGATATATAATTATTCATTTCTTAAAAATTCCATCATTTCCTTAGGTGAAGAATCTAAATAGAAATGTTTCAGATATTTTCCGTTTGCATCGATTAAATATGTAAAAGATGAATGATCAAGCATATAGTTCGGGTCGTCATCATCACCATGCACACGAGCATAGAAAACCTTGAATTTATCAGTTACATCTTTTATTTGCTGCTCGTTACCGGTAAGACCTATAAATTTCGGATGAAAATGTTTTAGATATTCTTTAAGTGCTATAGGAGTATCACGTTTTGGGTCAATAGTGATAAAAACAGGTAGAATATCTATTTTATGTTTATTTAAAATTTCTACAATCTCCGTCATTTTATTTAGAGAGGTTGGGCATATATCAGGACAACTAGTAAATCCAAAGTAAATGAGGCTTAAGTTGCCTTTCAACTTATCACTATTAAATATCTCTCCATTTTGGTCTATTAGTTCAAAGTCACCACCGATTTTTACGTTATCTTCATAGATATGAACTTGACCGGCCAGTGGCTTTTCAGGCGTTCTTAAAGATAACAACAAATATAATGCTCCTACTCCTATTAATAAGCTAATTACTATAATTATTTTTATAACATTTGACTGTATTTTCATAAGATATTATCCATTTTTGCGTTGTCATCCTAGCTGGTCTTGCTGTATGGCTCTTATGTCATTCCTGCTTTCGCAGGAATGACATAAAAATACCATACAACAAAGTCTACTCTTTTACACAAGCCCTAATTTTTTAGGTTTAAAATATTGTACCCAAATATCTATTAACAATTTAGTAATGATAATCGCCGAAAACATTGAAGATATAATCCCGATCGTTAATGCAACGGCAAAACCTTTTATTGCACCTACGCCAAATATATAAAGTAAAAAAGCAACGATTAAAGTAGTTAGGTTAGCATCAAGGATAGTGGCAAACGCAGATTCAAAACCGGTTCTAATAGCATAAAGATTAGACACTCCTTTATGCAGTTCCTCTTTAATTCTTTCGTAAATCAATACATTAGCATCAACAGCCATACCCATAGTGAGTATTATTCCTGCAATTCCCGGCAGAGTTAAAGTAGCTTGGAAAAGTGAAAGTAAAGCTAAAATATATAACAATGCAAGGCTTAAGGCTATATTGGCAAATAAACCAAGTACACCGTAAGACCAAACCATAAAGATACACACTGCTATAAATCCTATAAGTCCTGCCTTTTTGCCCGACTCTATAGAATCAGCACCCAAATTTGGACCTATACTTCTCTCTTCAATAATTTTAAGTGGGGCAGGAAGCGAACCGGCTCGCAATAATAGTGCAAGCTCATTTGCCGACTCAACGGTAAAATTTCCTGTTATTATACCGCTTCCGCCCATAATCGCTCCGTTTATCGTTGGAGCACTTAGTAATTTATTGTCTAAAACTATAGCAAGGCGTTTACCGGTATTATTTTTAGTTATTTCACCAAATATTTTACTACCTAAATTGTTGAAAGAAAAAGCAACTACCGCTTGCGAATTTTGGTCAAAAGAAGCTGAAGCGGTTGTAAGCTGTTCCCCACCCAAAACAACTTTTTTCTTTATAACGACATAATACTCCCCATGACTTGCGTTATCTCCCTTAACTAGCATTGAACCTACTGGAACATGTCCTTTTACCGCTTCTTCGATATTGGCATTTTCATCAACTAAATGAAAAGTTAGCTTTGCAGTTTTCCCTAATATATTCTGCAGGTAAGAGGGATTTTCTTCACCGGGAACTTGCAGTAATATATGCTTATCGCCTTGTTTCTGTAGGGTCGGCTCTTTAGTGCCGGTACTATCAACTCTCATACGAACGATCTCAATAGATTGGTCTACTACCTTATTAAGTAAGTCATTTAATCTAGATTCGCTGTAGCTAAGCTTTATTTTATTTTCATTTACTTCAGCGATAATTTCTGGATCGATTTTATTAATTATTTTCTTTAACGGCTTTAATTGCTCAGGCGATCTTACTTCTAATTGAATGCTATTTTGTCTAACTAACAGATTTTTATAGCGGATTTTATCCTCACGAAAATTTTTGCGTAAAGTGTCGGCAAGATTTTCCATTGAATCATTTAAGTAGGTGTCAAAATCAACATCGAGTAATAAATGGGCTCCTCCTCTAAGATCAAGTCCTAGATTTACTGAATCATGAGGTAGAAACTTAGAGTTTACCTGCATGAAATTAGGTAAGGCACAAATAACCGCAAAAACCGTACATATAATTGAAAGAAAAATTTTCCACTTAGGAAGCTTTTGCACCGCTTACCTCCTTATTTTTTTGTTTTCTTTTTTTACTGCTACTTCTTTTGTACGACTCGTTATATCGATAATAGCACTTTTTAAAACTTTAATACGTACATCTTTAGCTATTTCGATTTCAATATTATTGTCATTTTCACTTACTTTAGTCACAATACCATAAATGCCGCTATTTGTTAGAACTTCTTCGCCTTTTTTAACTTCACTTACTAATTTCTCTCTTGCTTTGCGTTGTGTTTCTTGTGGACGTAATAATAAGAAGTAAAATACAGCAAAAATTAAAACCATCGGTATTAAGCTTGTTAACCCCGATTGTAAAGAATTTGTTTCTGCAGGCACTACCTCAGTTTCCTGTATTTCTATAGAGTCGTTATTATTTGCCTGATTATCTTGCGTATTTGCTGACATATGTAATTTCCTAATTGTTGCAATAGTCTTCCTGTATAACCTCTTTCTAAAAGTAATTTGTATACCTTTGATACTTCAAGCTTTGGTACGTCAAATTTTAGGCTTCGCCTTTGCTCATGTAGTTTTCCACGCTCCGCAGGCTCACCACTTATTTGACTTCCAACTTTTGAAGTATTTGCGGTATACATCAATCCGGTACTCGCATCTCACGTCCCTTTGCCGTGTTTCCTTAAAATTTCTCTTTATAAGATAGGTTATGTACTAAGTTTAATAAAATAAAATAGCTACCTAATAGCTTTAATGCAAGGGTAAAATAATACTAATATTAAATATATTTAAATGTATTTTATACTAATATAAATTATCACAAAACCGATAAAGGGCTATTTTTATGACAGTTATAACTACTAGAATTTCTAATGAACTAGATATTATACGTAAAGCAATAGAAAGTTATATAGAAGAAAAAGCAGATTTATTAATTGCTTTGTTTTGTATAGAAAAAAGAGAAGAAGTAATTTCATTAGAATATATTAAGAAAAAATATGGTTTGGAAGATTGAATTTATGATAAACTTACTGATGTCATCTGCAAAAGGGCGTTGTTGCTTAGCTCGAAAAACATGCTCTATGTCATTCCTGCGTAGGCGGGAATGACATAAAACGGACTAAATCACTGGAGCGGGTGAAGGGATTCGAACCCTCGACTTCAACCTTGGCAAGGTAGCGCTCTACCCCTGAGCTACACCCGCTTAAATAAAATAACGGAGTTTTAATGTAAAAAGTTTAAGGGGATCAAAATTAATTACATATAAAATGCCTTAGTGCTTTTTAATCTAAGCGAATCTGAATATAAGTAATTATAAGATAAATTGCAAGTATTAAATTAGAAATTTATTGGCATTGCTAAATAAATATAGATTATTTAATAAATTAACGCCATTGCAAGGCAATTACAAAGTATATTGACTAAGCAATCTAGTTAAAAACTCTGTAAACTAGAATTTATTATTATTTTTTTAGATTGATACGCTCCTTTCAGTTGCTCAGCTCATTACGACACCTGTCTTGAGTTAGCAATGCTATAAAAAATCTAATTTTGTTAACGTGACTTTTATTTTTATATAAAACAGTATAGTTCTTTATTAATTTTAACTAATCTGTAAAAAAGTATGTGAAGTTACGCAAAAGAGCAAAAAAGTTTAGCCCGTAATCAAAAAGAAACAATAGGGCTACTATCGATAGGTACGTTTCTTGAGTATTTTGATCTCACGCTCTATGTACACATGGCGGTAATACTTAACGAGCTATTTTTTCCTGAAGCCGATGCACGAGCAGCTTCTCTATATTCTGCCATTGCACATATTGTGCAACATATGTATTTAGACCTATCGGTGCTTTAATATTCGGTTGGATAGGAGATACTATAGGTCGTAAGGCAACGGTCATTATTACAACTTTTTTAATGTCGCTTTGTTATCTTAGTGTCGTATCGCTCAGGGGATGTCCTTTATGGGGGGGTAGTAGGTGCCGAGCTTTATCTAACCGAAATGGCAAAAATTCCTCAACGTTATTGGGTGGTAGCTTCACTTGTTGTTTTTGTCATTTTAGGTGCAACCGTATAGCATTGGCGGTAGGAACACTTGTTACTTCTTTTGGACTTGATTGACCTATTGTATTTTGGTTTGGAGCAGCTATTGCTATAGTTGGTGCTGTTGTAAGGACAAATCTTAGGGAGACTCCAGATTTCATTGATGCAAAAAGACGAATAAAGAAAACTGTAGCGCAAGCAGGGATAGATAGTAATCGGCTAAAATCAAGCCCTATTTGGAGTGAAAAAATTAATAAACCAACAGCAATAGCTTTCTTTTTGGTACATTGTGGAAGCCCCGTTATGGTTTTATATTGTTTATATTTATTGCGGTAATATGCTAAAAACTCATTTAATTACAGTGCTACTTAAGTAATTCATCAAAATTTTATTGTTTGTGGTATAGAATTAATAAGTACAATAATTGTTACTTATTTGGTTTGTAAAATACATCCTTTAAAAGTCCTTAAAGTAAGATTAACAATATTTTCTATGGTAGCCCTTATGTCTCCTATCTTACTAAATAATATTTCAAATACTATAGAATTACTTTTATTCCAATTATTTATTGTAGTATTTGTCCCTACTATTTTTCCGGCAGGTGCAGTGTTTTATGCACGATTTCCAGTATTAAAACGTTTTACATGCGGCAGTTTTATATTTGCTTTATCACGAGCTTTAATGTTTGCAGTTTCTTCTTTTAGAACAATTTACTTGATAGATTATTTTAATCACTGGGGATTATTATTCTTGATTATTCCAATTCTAATTGGTTCTACATTTGGAGTAAATTATTTTATAAAGTTAGAGGAGGAAGCAGAGAGTTATTATTAGAAAAAGCTTTGTGTCTTTCAAGTTCAATATTAAAAACTTTTAGGCATAACTTAATTCTTGTTCTAGTTTATAATTTATATTAGCAGCGACCAAAAGAAAATTTATTAAAGTCGCTTCAATAATTTTTCTAGCTTTCTCAGGTGATTTAACTCCCAAAGTTTGCACATTATGAATTCGGTCAAATAATTTTATTAATGCCGTATTGTATCTTTTTCTCTTTAATTAATAAGTTTAGGCTTTCTCCGCTACTTATCTTCCCGTAAGAGTTAATGCTAGTTAGACCTTCTACGTGTTTTGCTACTTCCGGTCCAAAAATTTCGGTAATTGCTTCTTCAGTTAATTCAGTGTCTTCAATAGTATCATGAAGTAAAGCGGCTTGCAGCATAATAATGTTATAAAGCTTAGGTGCTTCTTCAGCTACAAATTCAGCAAGCATAATTTTTACCTCAATCGGGTGCGAATAATAAGGATTGCCTGATTGACGCATTTGAGAACCGTGTTACGTGCATAGTAGATACCTTTTGTGATTTCGAGTATATCTATAGGATTTGCTACTTTAGTATTTAAATATTCGAGTTTATCAAGTAATTTTTTACTATAAACACAAATTGCAAACTTTTCTTTCCAAGAGCTTATATCTTCTATAAAAGTTATTTCTTATTTCATTATAAGTTTATGTCGTCATTGCCACGCTCTTTGCAGTTGCTTAGCTCATGACGATATCAACCGTTTCGAGGAAATGCCAAAAATTGCAGTAATAAATAGCTGCAGATTAGGTTCTATGAAGGAAAATTAAATTATTTATATTTTCAGATATTTTTTAGCGAACATTAATAAGATTTTTGCAGTAATAGTTGTTCCTATTTCAAAAAAATCTTATGATTTACAGCAAAAAATAGCAAAAATAGATTAATTTAATTTTCCTTCATAGAACCTAAAGATTATTATTATATTATTTTAAATATTAATCCTAAAGTCAAAATATAACTATGTCAAACCGTAATAGTTTAGAAGTACAAGAGTACGCACAAGCTAGCTCCTTAAATAATACTAATCTAACTGCATCACAGGGTGAGTTAATACTAACTGTTGCAAATTTATTGTTCAAAGAGTCAAATATTAATAATCATCAGAATATACAAAGAGATAATAATATATCTTATGAGAATAATATTACTACCGACTTTGAAAATCAGGATACAAGTTGTGGTATATGTAAATGTCTTGGAGCGATAGCTACTGTTTGCTGCAATGTGTATGTATTTTTATTTGAATAAATTTTACACTAAAAAAATATGAGCAAGGCTTAAGAAAGTTAGGAAACCTAGAGCATCGGTTATGGTTGTTAGAAATACACCGGAGCCTGTAGCGGGGTCTATATCAAAATAATGCAGTATTATAGGAATAGCAGAGCCGAATAATCCGGCTACTAAAAAATTTAAAATAACTGCAATAGCAAAAATAACACTAAGATTTAAGTCAAGCAACATCACAAAGCTAAGTCCTGCTCCGATAATTGCAAGTACAAAACCGTTAAAAGCCGATACGGCTATTTCTTTTAATATAACTTTATTGACATTATTATAATGAATATCTTTATTAGCAAGGGCTCTAACCGTAACGGTCATGGCTTGTGTTCCGGCATTTCCGCCCATTGAAGCTACAATAGGCATAGTGGCTGCAAGCGTTACAAGTTTTGCAATAGTATCGTTAAAATGGTTAATGATAAGTGAAGTCATGCAGGCAGTGATTAGATTAACAAAGAGCCAAGGAAAACGATGTCTAACGGTATAAAATATATTGAAGAAAGTATCTTGAGTGTGTACCCCGCTTAATGATAATATATCTTTGCCGGCTTGTTCTTCGATAATATAAATTATATTATCGATTGATACGCTACCTACTAACTTACCGCTTTTATTTACTACCGGTACAATAGTTAAAGCATATTGTCTAAAAATGAAACTTAGTTCATTTAAGTCGGTAAAAGCATCTGCAAGTTTAAAATCTTTGTTCATCAAATCTTTTATCAATTCATTTTGTTTGCCTTTAATTAGCATGCTAAGAGAAATAATACCGATAGGGCGTAATTTATTATCCGTAACGATTGCCGCGTAAAAGTCATTCTTTACGTTCTTGATAAAATTTAATGATTCCTCGACCGTCCATCCTTCTTGAAGATTAATAAAATCTCGTTCAATTACCCTACCTACCGTATTTTCGGGATATGTACAACCTACGGTAATTTGGTGTTTTTTTTCTTTAGTGAGATTACTTAGGATAAGGTCTTTTATATCATCGTCTAGATCGATTACTACTTCAATAGCATCTTCTATAACTAGCTTATTGATTAATTCTGCAGATTTTTTTATGCCTAAAGTTTCTATTATTAAAGGTTTACTATAAGCATTTAATGATACTAACGTTTCAGGCTTAATTTCATCCTGTAATAAAGGAATAATTATTTTATATGTTTTATTGTTAAGATTATCTAAGAAATCTGCTAAATCGGCATAATGAAGCTTGGCCAGCCTGCTTGCAGCAGCATCATAATTGTGATCTTCGATCAGATCGTTAATTTGATCAAAAATTTCAGCAAATTGATCGTGATGATCTGGTAAGATGCTTTTCAATATATTGAAATTAGGCATAGCCTATTGACCTAATAGTTTATTATATACTTATTATAATTATTTAAAGCTGGGTAGCTAGGTTTGGCACAGAATTGTGTACAATTTGCTAATCAATATAAAGCACAGAGTACAAATAAGCAATAGTTTTTATTTCAACTCCTTTTCATTTATCAGGAGTATACAATTAGCACAAACATTTGCTAACAAGACGAACTTAGGAGTAAATATAAAACTTGAAGTGTTGAAACAAACAAAAATTTGACTTTGTGAAAAACCGGCGAATGGTGCGGTCGAGAAGACTTGAACTTCCAATCTTTTTACAGAACAGCACCCTCAATGCTGCGCGTCTACCAATTTCGCCACGACCGCTTAAGTTTTACTCTATAGCAGATTATGAGTAAAATATCAATAGAATTCTTTTGATGTTATTTCCACCTTTCTATGTCATTCCCGTGGAAGTGGGAATGACATAAACTAGTCATGCGACAACACCTTTAGTCGTTCGCAATGACGGCAAAGCTATTCAAGATAAATCAACAACAAAACTAGGTGTAATCGATTGCTTAACAGCAGCTTTCATTAAACTATCTAGTTTTTCATCAATATTATCAAAATCAATATGATATTCTCTAGAATTTCCGGTTAACACTAGGGCAGAGTCTATACCAAGGCGATTTGCTGCAAGTATATCGGTGTAAACAGTGTCCCCAATCATTAACATGCGATTCTTAGGGGTATTATGACATTCTTCTAAAATTTTGCTATATATTTCTTCATATGGCTTACCACTATAAATTACTTTTCCGCCAAGCTGCTTTATTTTTTCGGCATAATAGCCGCTACAATATCTATAAACACCGTGCTGATTTATTCCAAGGTCAGGATTAGCACAAATATTGACCATTTTACGTTGTACAACAATTTTAAATAATTCATTGAATTCGTTTAAATCTAAATTTTCGTTTTCGTCTCTGTAAATAGTCATTAAGAAAATATTAGCTTTGTTAATATCATCAGTGATAGGACATTGAATTCTGTTTATTATATCATTTTCTAAATGTCCTAAATGATATATTGCTGGTTTTTCTATACCGAATCGCTCTTTACTTTCTAGTATCATTTCTACTGCTATTTCGCCTGAGCTAATGATCATTCCCGGTTCTGCATTTAATCCCCACGATTTAATTGTTTGATGCAGTGAAAAAATATTGCGTGGAGCATTAGTGACAAAATATACTTTTTTTCGTTCAATAATCTTATTGATATTTTGTACGACGCCCGGATAGGTACACCCCCCTTCAATTATTACCCCCCAAAGATCGAATAAAAACACGTCATAATCATTAATTACGTCGAAAATATGTTTTAACTTTAATATATTCATTGTTATTTCGCTAATTTGGTATTGACTAGAATCAATTGATATCGTCATTGCGAGCAGCCGTAGGCTGCGTAGCAATCCCGTCAAATATTCTGAGATTGTGGACGTACAATTACTTCGTAATTTTCTTGCAGTGACGTAAACTTTTTAAATTATCAATCTTTATTTTGTTATCTCGCTAATTTTAAATCAAGAAACTTTACTATTTTAATAAGTTACGTTATAGTCATTTTTATTGTTTCTAGCAACAAGTAATAGAGCCAAATATATAATATATATAATATGTCGGAAATTGAAGAAAAATTTAACGAATCATCATACGGTGCTGATTCCATAAAGGTTTTAAAAGGTCTTGAAGCCGTAAGAAAAAGACCGGGAATGTATATCGGGGATGTTGGAGACGGGTCGGGTCTACATCATATGATTTATGAAGTAGTCGACAACGCTATTGATGAGTCGCTTGCTGGTTATTGCGATCTAGTACGAGTAACATTAAATAAAAACGGTTCAGTAACCGTATCCGATAACGGGCGAGGTATACCCGTTGAAATTCATGGAGAAGAAGGCATATCGGCAGCTGAAGTTATTATGACGCAACTTCACGCCGGCGGTAAGTTTGACCAGAACGCTTATAAGGTTGCAGGCGGTCTACACGGTGTTGGTGTATCGGTTGTAAATGCTCTTTCTGAATGGCTTGAGCTGCGTATTTGGCGTAATAATCAGGAATATTTGATGAGATTTAATAATGGTATAACGGAAGCTCCGCTTGCGGTTGTCAAAGAAAATATTGATAAAAAAGGTACGGAAGTTACTTTTTTTCCGTCTGTAGAAACGTTTACTAATATAGAATTTGATTTTGGCACTATAGAGCATCGTCTTCGTGAGCTTGCTTTTTTAAATTCAGGCGTAAAGATTTTACTTGTCGATAATCGCTTTGAAGAAGTTAAAGAAGTAGAGTTTTATTATACGGGCGGTATAGAAGCTTATGTAAAATATATAGACAGAGCGAAGCACGCTATCCATCCATGTATAGTAGTTAATACGGAGAATGCTGAGTCTGGTATAAGCCTTGAGCTTGCGATGCATTGGAACGATTCTTATCATGAAAATATTTTATGCTTTACTAATAATATTAGGCAGCGTGATGGCGGAACTCATCTTAGTGCTTTCAAATCAGCGATAACACGTGTTATTACCTCGTATCTTGATACTACGGGTCTTAATAAAAAAGCTAAAAATTACTTTAGCGGTGAAGATACTAGGGAAGGGCTATGTTGTGTGCTTTCCGTTAAAGTGCCTGATCCTAAATTTTCTTCTCAAACAAAAGATAAGCTAGTAAGCTCCGAAGTACGACCGGTTGTTGAGAATGCCGTTTATACAAAGGTTCTTGAGTGGTTTGAAGAGCATCCAGCAGAAGCTAAGGCAATTATAGCTAAGATTATGGAAGCTGCGAATGCTCGTGAAGCTGCTAGAAAAGCAAGGGAACTCACTCGAAGAAAATCAGCTTTAGAAGTTTCGAATTTACCAGGTAAACTTGCAGATTGCCATGCAAAAGATCCTGCTATTTCAGAATTGTTTATTGTTGAGGGGGACTCTGCAGGCGGTACTGCAAAGCAGGGTAGGGATAGCAAAATTCAGGCTATATTGCCTTTGCGTGGTAAAATTTTGAACGTTGAACGTGCAAGATTTGATAAAATGCTCGGTTCGGACCAAATCGGTACGTTAATTACAGCGCTTGGAATTAGTGTTGAACGAGAATTTTCCTTAGAAAAGCTTAGATACCATAAAGTTATTATTATGACCGATGCTGATGTTGATGGTTCGCACATTAGAACTTTATTACTCACGTTTTTCTATCGTCATATGCCTGAGCTAATAAATAAAGGCTATCTATATATAGCTCAGCCACCGCTTTATAAAGTAAAGAAAGGAGCAGCCGAGTTTTATTTAAAGAATGAGCAAGCGCTGCAAGATTATTTGATCAAATCAACTATTAATGATGCACCCTTAATTCTAGACGATAAAGAGCGGTTAGTGGGTGATAATTTAGAAGAGCTAATTAATAAAGTGGTTAAGTTTAACGGCTTGCTTGACCATGCTAGCAAAAAATTTAATCGCTCAATTACCGAAATTCTTGCTATTAATGACTTACTTAATAACAAAATATTTGAGCCTGAAAGTGATTTAAGACTTAAAAAAGCTTTAGATATTTTAAATAGCTTAGAAGATTCGCCTGATAAGACTAATTGGGAAGTTTTAAAACATGAAAATAAAATAGAGTTCTTCTGCTTTAGTAGGGGTTTAAAAGAAAGTAAAATATTATTGAAAGAGCAGTTAGAATCATTTGAGTTTGTACAAATATCAAAGCTTGCTTTAACGATTTGTGATATATTTAGTAAGCAATTAACGCTTATAGTAAAAAGTCAGGAATTCGATATTTTAACACCGAGTCAGTTGTTAAATACCATTATAGAATGCGGAAAAAGAGGTATAAATATTCAGCGTTTTAAGGGGCTTGGTGAGATGAATTCCGACCAGCTATGGGAAACTACTCTTGACCCTACAAAAAGAACTTTGCTTCAGGTAAGAGTTGCAGAAATTGATGAAGCAGAAGGCATTTTCTCTACTTTAATGGGTGACGTTGTTGAACCTCGCAGGTTATTTATCCAAGCAAATGCGTTGAATGTCGTGAATTTGGATGTGTAGTATAATCGGTGTCATACCGTGGCTTGACCACGGTATGACAATTTAATCAGTTTCTCCTCGCAATGACGTTACAATTTTATCAAAATAATTTATGCACAAATTAATTATTCACGGTGGTACACCTCTGAAAGGTAGTATTAATATTAGCGGTGCTAAAAATGCCGTGCTACCTATTATGGCAGCGTCTATTCTTACCGATAAACTGCATATTACTAATGTTCCAAAGTTAACGGATGTTAGTATTATGAAAGATTTGCTCCGAAGTCACGGGGCAGATATTGAAATAATAGAACATCAAGATGAATTTGAGCTTATAATTGATACCAAAAATATAAATAACTTTATTGCAGATTATGAAATAGTCCGTAAAATGAGAGCATCGATTTGGGTACTTGGTCCTTTGCTTACCAAATACGGTAAAGCAAAAGTATCGCTGCCGGGTGGTTGTGCTATTGGAGCAAGGCAAGTAGATTTGCATATTGCTGTATTAAAAGCTATGGGAGCTGAGATTGAAATAGAAGACGATTATATTAACGCTTCAAGTAAAGGACGCTTAAAAGGTACTCATTTTGTTTTTGATAAAGTTTCCGTAGGTGCTACGATTAATGCAATACTTGCAGCTGTTTTAGCAGAGGGGGAAACTGTGCTTTTTAATTGCGGTCGAGAGCCGGAAATAGTTGATTTATGTAATTGTCTTATCACAATGGGAGCCGATATTGCAGGTATCGGCACTAGCGAAATAACAATTAAAGGCAAGGATTCTTTAAATAAAGCGAGCTATAAAGTACTTTCTGATCGTATTGAAGCCGGTACTTATATGTTTGCGGCAGCTATTACTAAAGGTGATGTAAAAATTTGTAGGATTGATTATCATATTGTAGAAAATATAGCTTTAAAACTTATCGAAACAGGTATAAAAGTCGTGCCGATCAATAACGGAGTTCAAGTAACTTATGAAGGGAAGTTAAATTCAGTTGATTTAGAAACTAATCCCTATCCTGGCTTTGCTACTGATTTGCAAGCACAATTTATGAGCCTTATGACGCTTAGTAGCGGTGTTTCAATGATCACCGAGAATATTTTTGAAAATCGTTTCATGCATGTCCCTGAATTATGTAGAATGGGAGCAGATATAGTAGTACGAGGTAATAAGGCGGTTGTTCGAGGTGTAGAAATGTTAAAAGGCGCAGAAGTTATGGCAAGTGATCTTAGAGCTTCAGTATCGCTAATACTCGCCGGTCTTAGTACTAATAGCAAAACCGTATTACACCGAATATATCATTTAGATCGTGGCTTCCAAGATTTAGAAAAAAAATTAAGTAATTGTGGTGCAGATATAAAAAGGGTATAATATATTCGATCAACTTCAAAAATGGGCTAAGTCGTTCTACAAGAGCTGCGGTACGCACGTATTAATAAGTATACGCTGTTCCTCGCCTTGTGCACTCCTTGCTCTTTTTGAAGTTGATCTGCGTATAGTCGTTTCCTATTTATTTGTAGTATACTATTTTTAACGGAGAAAAATTATGGCAAGAATTACAGCAGAAGATTGTAATAAAATTATACCGGATAGGTTTCGGCTTGTTGTCCTAGCAACAAGATATGCTAAATTATTAAATTATAAAGTAGAAACTAATCAAATTAAAAAAGAAAAGCGTGATAAGCCTCCTGTTATCGCATTACGTAGAATTGCTGCCGGAAAAGTATCGGTAGCTCAGTTAGAACAAGATTTAATAAATAGTCTGCGTACAAGAACTATGATAGAGCCGCTTGTTAATCAAGATGAATCAGAAGCTGTAGAAGAAAAATTTGAGTATTTACCTGAAGTTTATATCGGGGAAGATTATTCTGATTTAGATGATCAAATCTTTATTGATGAGAATGGCGAAGATTATGAAACCGATAAGTAAATGCTTATCGGTGTTGGTACTGATATAGTACAAATTCCTAGAATCGAAAAAATATTACATTTATATCCAGAACTTTTTGCTAAAAAAATTCTAACTTCAAAGGAATTAAAACAGTTTGCTTTGTTGGGAAAAATAAACCATGCTGCTTTTTTAGCCAAGCGTTTTGCTGCTAAAGAGGCTGTGAGTAAAGCCTTTGGAGTCGGTATAGGTCAAGGTATAAATTTTAAAGATATTACTATACTAAATAATGATTTAGGTAAGCCTATAGTAGAAGTTAGCTCAAACTATACAAACACACTCTCTCCTTTTAATATTCACCTTTCTCTTGCTGATGATTATCCTGTGTGTGTAGCATTTGCAGTGATTGAGAGTAGTTATAATGTTATTCTTGGGTAGAGGGCGTGTTACTGTGTGAACCCTATTTCATTCCCGCGGAGGCATTGTTGTGTGGATACCCAAACCGTCATTGCGAGGCACGAAGCGACGTGGCAATCTCATGCAGTAATAACAAACTCCTGAGATTGCTTCGTCAAAACGTACAGTTTTTCCTCGTAATGACGACTTGGTATACAGGGAATGCCCGCTCTCGCAATAACAAAATATAAATTACGATCCGGCTTTGCTGTCTGCTTTAGGTAACATGATTTTTAAATTAGCTTTAGCTTCTAAATCAGCAATATATTTCTTTAGTATTTCTGCAGCTAATATATTATCAATAGTTACTTTTGCTTCTTCTTTTGTTGGAATAGGCACAGGTTTTTTCTCAAGCACTTTGATAATATGCCAACCGAAATCGGTTTTTACAGGAGTTGAAACTTCATTTACTTTTAAAGCAAAAGCTTTCTTTTCAAATTCCGGTACTAACTGCCCAGGTTGATTTAGTAGAATGTCACCGATAACGCCGCCGTTTGAAGCTGAAGCTTTATCACGAGATAACTCTTCTGCAAGCTTAGTAAAGTTTCCGCCTTTGCTTAATTTGGTTTTGATATCATTAGCTTCTTTTTGAGATTTAACTAAAATATGAGCAACTTTTATTTGTTCTTTACCTTTAAGATTACCGACATATTTATTATATTCGTCATCAAACATCTTATCTGTAATGTTAGATTTTATGTAGTTTGCTAGTAATTCTTGTTGAGCTAATTGATTTTTTGCATTTTCAAGTTTTTCTTGGAATTCTTTAGACGAAGTAATATTTGACTTAGCAACTTCTTCTTTTAACAAAAGATTATTAACATAAATTTTTATTAATTTTTCCTGATCTTGTGGTGGAAAATCACCAAAATTTTTGATTGTTTCACCTGATTGAAGATTAAGCTGAGGCTTAAATTCTTTCATAATTTGCGATTCTTTTACTTCACCGCCTTTATAGGTAGCAACTACCTTGTCTTTATCAGCAAAAGCAATACCGGAAAGCATGCTAACTGATAAAAATATAACAGATAATTTTTTCATTTATGACTCATAATTGTGTTAAATATAAGTTTAAATTTTATAAAAATAATATATAACCGTCAACAGCTATTTGAGAATATTTTATTTATTAATAATAATTTACAAATATTTATAGTAAAAAATTATTCATTTAAATAAAATTATAACATTTGATAATTTTATAAAATATACCTATATTTAAGTACTAAAATACTAAAAATATCATAAGGACTTTAATGCTTTCTATTTTAAAAAAACTTTTCGGTACTGCAAATGATCGTACTGTAAAAAAACTATTTTCTGAAATTACAAAAATTAACTTGCTTGAACCTGCTATACAAAAATTATCAGATGAGGAGTTGAAGAATAAAACTGTGGAGTTTAAAGAAAAGCTTAAAAACGGAGCTACTTTAGATGATATAGTATATGAGGCGTTTGCGGTAGTTAGGGAAGCAGCTAAAAGAGTTTGCGGTATGCGTCATTTTGATGTTCAGCTTATAGGTGGCCTGATATTACATCGAGGCATGATTACCGAAATGCGTACCGGTGAGGGTAAGACCTTAGTTGCAACGCTTCCTGCTTACTTAAATGCTTTAACTGGAAAAGGTGTACATGTTGTAACCGTAAATGATTATCTAGCACGCCGTGATTCTGCTTCCATGGGTAAAATTTACAATTTTTTAGGTTTATCGGTTGGATGTATTGTTGGCGGTATGCCTGATGAGGTAAAACGAGCTGCCTATAACGCCGATATTACTCATGCAACAAATAATGAACTCGGTTTCGATTATTTAAGGGATAATATGAAGTATAGCTTGCAGGAGCGGGTACTTCGTCCTTTTAATTTTGCTATCATCGATGAGGTTGATTCGATTTTGATAGATGAAGCAAGAACTCCGCTCGTTATCTCGGGTCCGGTTAATGATAATGCAGAATTATACGGTAAAATTGATAAAATAGTATGTCTGCTTAATGCAAGTGATTTTGAAAAAGACGAAAAATTAAAAACTATCAATTTAACGGAAACCGGCATTACACATATAGAATCGCTTTTAAGTAAAGAAAGTATTATAAAACCAGATACCAGTTTATATGATTTTGAGAATTTAACTTTAGTACATTATGTTAACCAAGCCTTAAGAGCTCATAATATGTTTACTGTTAATGTAGATTATTTGGTGCGTGAAGGTAAAGTAATGATTATTGATGAGTTTACCGGTCGTGTAATGGAAGGGCGTAGATATTCGGAAGGGTTACATCAAGCATTAGAAGCAAAAGAAAATGTGAAAATTCAAAATGCGAACCAAACTTTAGCATCTATTACTTTCCAAAATTATTTTCGTAATTATCCTAAATTATCGGGTATGACCGGTACGGCTATGACCGAAGCACCGGAACTAAAAGATATATATAATCTCGATGTGGTCGCAGTCCCAACCCATAATAAAGTTACAAGGCTTGACCTTGATGACGAAATTTACGGTAGTAAAAAAGAAAAATATGATGCTATCTTAAAGCTAATTAGGGATTGTTACGATCGTGGACAGCCTATACTTGTCGGTACGATAAGCATAGAAAAGTCAGAAGAACTTTCAAGCGTTTTAAATAAAGAAAAAATCCCTCATAAAGTATTAAACGCCAAATTTCATGAGCAGGAAGCTTTTATTATTGCTCAAGCAGGTAGGTTTAAGGCAGTAACGATTGCAACTAATATGGCAGGGCGGGGTACTGATATTATGCTTGGCGGTAATCCTGAAATGTTAATAGAACAGCTGGATAAAGAACATAATTATGAAGCTAAAGTAGCTGAAATAAAAGCTCAAATTGCCGAAGAAAAGAAGCAGGTTATTGAAGCAGGCGGTTTATTTGTGATAGGTACGGAAAGGCATGAAAGCCGTAGGATAGATAATCAACTAAGAGGAAGATCAGGTAGACAAGGTGATCCTGGTAAAACTAAGTTTTTCCTATCGCTTGATGACGATTTAATGCGTATTTTTGCATCAGATCGTATATCAGGAGTCCTTAGAACACTTGGATTGAAAGACGGAGATGCTATCCACCATCCAATGATTAGTCGTTCACTTGAAAAAGCGCAGCAAAAAGTGGAAGGACATAACTACGAAATGCGTAAAAATTTATTACGTTTTGATGATGTAATGAATGACCAACGTAAGATAATATACGAGCAACGTACTGAAATTATTAAATCTAAAGATAGTCACGGTTTCTTAAATAGTACTACTGAGGAACTTGCCCAAAAGATAGTATTAGCTTTCATGCCGGTAGGCTCTTATAGAGAAGATTGGGATATAGAGAATTTAAGCGTAGAATTACATCGTGTTTTTTCTGTAAAATTTGATCATAATGTAGTAAGTAAAAATGATGTAACGGAAGAAGAAATCACGAAGACCGTTATACAAATGGCTCATGATATATATAAGTTAAAAGAAGAAGCCTATAGTAGCGAGTTAATGCATAATGCCGTGAAATATATTTTATTAACTACCCTTGATCAAGTTTGGAAAGATCATTTATATAGTTTAGATCATTTAAGACAAGGCATATTTCTTCGAGCTTATGGCCAAAAAGACCCTCTTAGTGAGTATAAAAGAGAAGCATTTAACTTATTCGAGCAGATGTTTAATAATTTAAAAGAATTATTTATTCAAACCGTATACCATTTCCATATTGACTTAAAAAATGTTCAAAAAGAAGATGTTTTGCTTGAGTATAAAAAACTTCAGAAAAATATGCGTGAGAGTCGGGAAGATCCGGCATTTAGTAAATATAACGCAGGAAGTAGTATTGAGACTGACCTTAAACCAGTCGTATCACGCATTGATCCAAAAGATAGAAACCCTGACGATCCTACTAGTTGGGGTAGGGTATCTCGTAATGAGTTATGTCCGTGCGGTTCAGGCAAGAAATATAAATATTGTCATGGTGCAAGTGAATAGATGAAAACCTATAATACCCTACCTCAGCGTTCTCTAAAAATCCAAGCTAGGCTTAATTTTATAGTGTAGCAAATTCTAGATATTGCACAAGATAAAATCGCTATGATTATCTTTGGCTCTTTTGCAATAGGTGATTGGGTGCGTGATCTACCTAACGGTTACCATACGACAAGGATTAATCAGTAGGAGTTCTCAGTATTGTCTGCGTGACTTCCTAATCGTCATTGCGAGGAAATTGCATAGCAATTGACTAAGCAATCTCAGGAGTTTGTTATTATTTCATAAGATTACCACACAGCCTACGGCTGCTCGCAATGACGATTTGGGTATCCAAGCAAGCCTTTTGCAGGAATGACAATGAGATCTTTATCACCTTTAAGAAATACAAAGTATAAATAAGTAGAATATGATAAAAGAACTATTAAATAGTAATTTAACTCTGTTGCTAAAGTCAAATAGAGTAGTAGTGCAAGATATAGAACATTATGTAAAACAATGTAGCTTTGAAAATGTTTTAAAAGAGTCTATTTCTCTCTTGATTAAAGTGGGCCTAGTAAGGAGTTTAAATGAATTACGTGCAGTATCTACTACTGAACTATTTTCGGTATCTACAAATAATGCACTAAAAGTTGACTAAATGGTTAGTTGAAGAAAAAAAAGCAAATGTTAATATGTGTAGTGATATTTTGAAGAATACTCCTTGAAATTCAGCCACACGTCACGGAAATTGTAGCAGAATATCTAATATCAAAAGGCGCTGCAGTAAACGGGAACGAGGAGCTTGGCTAGGATCACCTTTATATGAAGCAGTAAGCACTTTAATGTAGCAAAACTATTACTTAAGAACGGAGCTGAGGTGGATCAAAGAAAATCCGGAGGAATACCTTTGCATGCGGTTGCTAAAAATGTTCGATGTACTTCTAAAGATATTAAGGATGATGAAATATATAAGCTATTAGTATCATATGGTGCTGATATCAACGCAAAAGTAGAATTTACAGGAGTAGGGTTTAGTATATATGATGGAAAAACGATATCAGAAATAGTAGAATTTAAAATAGCATTCGTCGGTGAAAGTGAAGTAATAACGGTAATTATGGATATCTTAACATATTTATAGGCATTGCCTAGAAAGCGTTGATACCGTCATTGTAAGCGGCTGTAGGCTCCTGTTGCATGGATACCAAATCGTCATTGCGAGTGACTGTAAGGAGCGTGGCAATCCAGAAAAATAATAAAAATGCTATGCATTTTACTAGATTGCTTCGTCAATTACTTTGTAATTTTCCTCGTAATGACGTCAACTTTTCAAATTATCAACTTTTTCTAGGCAATGTCTATTTATCGACACGGTAGTTATTGACAAGTTTAGGAAAAAGTTTTATATTCTTCACAAGTTTAAGAAAAAGTTAATAGTATATGTCTAAAGCAAAAACAGCTTCCAAAAATAACCCGACTTCTAGGGAACAGGCTAAAGAATATTTTCATAACGGTCAGAAAATCAAACCGGTCAAGCTTATTGCTGCTCAAAAGTCTTTTCTAGCTGCTGAATATGAATTTTCCGGAGATTTAGTCGTAGGGAGCAATGGTCAGCCATTACCTTGGGGATTAGTTAAAAGCTTATCTTAATATTTTCACTTCCAAAAAACTCGCTAATAAATAATCGGGGGCATAGCTCAGGGGTAGAGCATCTGCTTTGCACGCAGAGGGTCAAGGGTTCGATTCCCTTTGCCTCCACCACTTCCAATAAGAGGTTTCAAGGCTTTTTGAAATTTAGTAAAAACTTTGAATGTTCCTTTTGTTTTAATTTTCGCTCCATGTCTTGCTAAAAAAATATTCTGTACCTACTATTATTGGTTATGGGAAGTATTTTACAACAGCAGAATCTAGGCAAAAATAATAATCTACATACTCAAAAGCTGAGGTGACTATTTACTTGAGAAAGAAACATACGAAGCTTTGCTAGAACTCAGTAATTATAGCAGTGAAGAGAATAATAAATTATTAAATACGACTTATTTTCTTATAAATTAATAAAAAAATAAGGACATAATATGAGTGGTACAACAAAAAATATAAATGCAAAGGGAAGCAGCAAGCATGGGTCTTGATAGTTGGCTTGGCGTTACTGTAGGTGATAATATTACTCACTCTTTTAGTTTAGATACTAATAGTAATATTTTTTAGGTATCACCGATACTATGAATTACTATAATGGCTTAGGTAGTATAGACATAAATAATGCACGTGTTAATTTTAATATAACTAATAGAGCTTTAGAAATAAATGCTAATAACAGACCTTTTAAATTGATTGTAGACGAGGATTTTTCTATAAAAATTGCAGAGTTTAGCACCTATGAAAATGAGCAATATACTTTTACAAATCATTATCAAGATAAAATGAGTTTCCAAGATATAAATACGTTAGCAAAAATAACTAATCTATCTCATAAAGAATTTGTTAAAATTTTATCTAATAATTATACGCTAGAAGAAATAAAGGAGATTGCAGATAAATATAAAGCAATAGATAAAGAGGCATTAAATTTATACCAGCTAGGTACTCAGACTATGCAGATAGCAGGCGATATAAGAAAGCTAGTAGCAGGCACATCGCTGGTAGACTTAAAGAAAAATTTATAAAATCTTGACTCTGTAAGATTTGGTATGTAGGTATCAAGGGGAGTAAGTACTACAAATAATTTAGTAGTTGAGAGTTTGCAGGACGTAATACAAGATTTTGATATGATTACTAATGGATTAAATAAAGAAGAAAAAGCAGCTTTGAAAACAAGATTCAGTTGCTCAAAGATGTTTGCTCAAACAAAGGAAGCTATTTATGCCAAAGCATTTGATATTTCAACGCACTATTTAAAAACATTTAAAGGCACAGGTTTAAAAGGTATGTGTTAATAGCTCCTTCTAGATTAATTGCCGTTCGTTTTAAAAAATTTTTAGATGATATAGGACAAGTAAGTTCTGAAGTTGTTATATCTGCTACTGATGACCGGGACGGTTATAAAGATATTGAAAGCGAAAATGAAGTAAATAAATTTATAAAAAACATGAGGGAACAATATGGAGCAAAATTTAATAATAGAATTATTAAAAAATTTAAAAGTTCCGATGATCCTGAAATTTTAATTGTAGTTTCAAAATTACTAACCGGTTTTGATGCACCGTGTAATGTCGTTATTTACATATGCAAAGAATGAAAAGAGTATAGTCTTTTACAAGCAATTGCTCGTGTGAATCGTCTATTTGAAGAAGAAGGGAAAACTAAAGAATACGGTTACATAATTGACTATGTAGGGTTATCGAATCAATTAAAACAAGCACATCAATTTTATGAAAATTATGGTTTAAACAATTTTGATAGAGAAGATTTAGAAGATGCTATATTTTTTGTAGATGATAAATTGAAAGCATTTTTTCCGTTACTACAAGAAATTAAAAATATTTTTATAAATGTGCCTAACGATTTGGATTCTGAACAGCTCGAACAGCATTTAGCCGATGAAGTTATACGCAATAAGTATTATTTCTTGTTGAATAAATTTAAAAATCTGATGTTTATAGCTTCTAATTCTTATGAATTTTATTATGAATTTTATGAAGAAAAAGAACAAGTTAATTTACAATATGAATAAAATTTAATAAGCTCAAAGAGATAGTGGAAAAGCGTTATAAAGAAAAACCGGATAAAAAAATATATGCAGCTCAAGTCATGAAGTTGCTTGATGAGTATGTTATTGCCGGTCATATTACTAAAATTGAGGCGGTTAACATTTGGTCATGGATATGGCTAATCAAATACAAGATACTATTAAGACTTATATCAATATCGATCCTGCCTTTATATCAAAAATTTTCTACCTTTAATAAATAACACAATAATACAGCATCATAATAAACGTTTATCGGATAGTGATCTTTTAAATAAAAAAATAAGAGCTGAATTTAAAAATGATGTGCCAAGTGAACTCGGCACTAACAAAACAATAATAGCTTCTTACAGAATCGCAAAGATCAAAATCAGCGTGAAAATGCCATTCAAATTGCTCTTGATACCTATGAATCATTAAGCAGGAAATAAATTGTTCATTGGACAAAAAACACTTCCATTTTAAATGAAAAATTCACTTGATGATTATTTTGTTGATGTTGTTAAAAAAGAAATGAGGATTGACTTTAATAATGAAAATTTAAGTGATGTTGTGGAAAGCCTAATTGATTTTGCTAAAGATCATGAAGCTAAATGATTTGGCTTAAATAACGCAAATAGCGAATTATTGCATAATGCGCTATTGTAGAATTTTTAAGCTATCAATATTTATATAATATCTTTAGTCGTATTATCGTAATATTTTCCTAATATGTCTAAAGCGTTTTGGTCATAGTTATTTTGAGCTTTCATATGCCATACCGGTTCATAATCGCGAGCTGCTAAAAAATATTTTGTATAATGTTTTAATTCTCTCTCACCTGAGTTACCAAGTTTGTATGAAAGTGTATAAGAAATGGTGGGTTGATTTGGGGCCTTTTCTATTTTTTATTGAATATAATTATACTGTAATTCGTTTGTATTGCCTATAATGTGGATATGAAATTTATGTGTCTGTTGTAAGTTATATATCTCTGTTAGCTTTTCAGGTTCTATTTTGCACATAGCATTCCAGCCTTGATCAAATACCTCATTATCTCCTATAGGATTACCGTTTTTTGCTTGTATAAGCTCATTCATTTTCTTACGAAGTTTTGCGGTAGTTATTTTACCGGTTTTATACTGATCTATTATTCCATTAGTTTTTCTTCTTCTTTTGCCATAGTAGCAATATCCGGTATACTTAGTCCGTTGTATTTGCTAAATTTTATTATAGCGAGTTCCCTCTTGGTTAAAATTACCTGAGAATATTTAAAAACATGAGCTTTTATCATAGTGATTACCTATAAATTGTTAGTGTTAAAAATATAAAATTGTTAAATAAAATATCAATATTATAATATTAAGAAATCATATTTAGGGTAAAATAATGAGTTTAAAATCCGCTTGGCTAAATACGCCTCTTGGTTCTATGCTGGCAATTAGTGACACAGAGAGGCTTTATTTGCTCGATTTTGTTGAAAGTAAAGGATTAGAGTATAAAATTAAAAGACTTAAGATTAACACAAAATCGGCTATTACTGAAGATCGCACTAGACCGATTATATCAATTGAAGAGGAGCTTAAATCTTACTTTAGCGGTACTTTGCAACAATTTAATACTCCGATATATCTTTTAGGAAGCGAATTTCAAAAATTAGTATGGCAAGAGCTAATGAATGTACCTTATAGTGAAACAAGAAGTTACTTTACCCAAGCTAAATTAATAGGTATGGAAAGATCTTATAGAGCCGTTGCAAATGCTAATGGAGCAAATAAATTTGTTATAATTATTCCGTGTCACCGCATCATCAATAATAACGGTAAGCTTGGCGGTTATGGTTCAGGGCTAGATCGCAAAAAATGGCTTATCGAGCATGAGAGACAGAAGTATTAAATAAAAAATCAATGCCTGAATTTCGGTTACAGGAGTTTTAAAAAGTTCATATAATATAATTATAAATTTATATTATATGATAAATTAATATGTTTAATAAGCTTCAAAGACAAGAATATTATCAGGCATTAATTAATAAGGATGACAGATATGAAAATATCTTTTTTGTAGCGGTTAAAATAACAAGAGTATTTTGTAGACCGACTTGTCCTGCACGGAAACCTAAATTTGAAAATTGTGAATTTTATAAAACTGCTAAGGAAGCTTGGCATGCTTCATATAGACCTAGTCAGCGTTGCAAGCTTTTTTCACATCCTTGGTGAAGCTTCAGGTTTAGTTTGTACTCTTGTTAATGCTATTGAGTTTAATCCTGCTAAAAGATGGAAAGATAGTGATTGTGATGAGCTATCAGTAGATGCTTCTACAGCACGTTGCCAATTTAAAAAACGTTTTGGTATGACGTTTGTAGAATATACGAGAGCAAGGCGTATGGGTATTGCGATGAAGCAAATGCACATGGGTGCGTCGGTCATGAATACACAAATTGATATGGGTTATGAGTCAAGTAGCGGTTTGCGAGATGCTGTCTCTAAAATAATGGGAGGACCGCCGACAAAATTTAACCGGCATTTAAATATTTTAAAAGCGGCTTGGCTAGATACGCCTCTTGTTTCTATGCTGGCAATTAGTGATGAAAAATTGCTTTATTTGCTAGAGTTTGTTGATAGAAGAGGTTTGGAGTGTGAACTTGAGAGGCTAAGGATTAAGACAGAATCTGCTATTATTTCTGGAAGCACTGAACCGATTTGAATGATTGAAGAGGATCTTCAATTGTACTTTAACGGTACTTTACAAAAATTTAATACGCCTATATAGCTTTTAGGAAGCCCATTTCAAAAAATGGTTTGGCAAGAATTAATGAATATACCTTACGGTGAAAACGAAGCTATTTAAATCAGGCTGAAGTTTTGGGCAAACCTTAATTCTTATAGAGCTGTTGCAAATGCTAATGGTATGAATCAGTTAGCAATCATTGTTTCTTGTCATCGTATTATTAATAGCAATGGCAAACTTGGAGGCTATGGCAGGGGATTACATCGTAAAAAATGGCTTATTGAACATGAGAGACAATTTACAACAAATTAGAAATATTTTACTTGAGAATGCTACTATTCCTGTAGGACGTAGAATGCTATTCTTGAAAACTAGAGAAGGAGAGTATGGAGAGCATGACTGATTTATTGGGTGTTACCGTGTCGACTTTAACAATAGCTAAAAGTTATTTATAATTTGGATATGGAGGATTTAAGCCGACTTATTACTTCAGAATTTAATGAAGAGAAATTTTTAGCATTAGCTATTTTGATTATGCAATATCAGATAGCACAAGATAAAGAGTTTTTGTATAATTTTTATTTAAACAATATAAAACACGTAAATAATTGGAATTTAGTGGATGCATCAGCTCATCATATAATCAGAGCTTATTTATAGGATAAAGAAAAGGATTATCTCTTTACACTAACAAAATCGGAAATTCTATGGGAAAGACGAATAGCTATAGTTGCTACTTGGTATTTTATCAAAAATAATACATTAAATACGACTTTTGAAATAGCAAAATTACTCTTAAACGATAAACATGATTTAATGTATAAAGCAGTAGGTTGGATGCTACGTGAAGCAGGAAAAAAAGATGCAAAACAATTAATAGATTTTTTGGATCGCTATACTTTACAAATGCTAAGAATCGCAGTTCGTTATGCTATAGAGAGATTACCACGAGAAGTGTACAAAAAATATCTTTTAAAAAACTAGATTTATATTTAATCTATGTTAATATTTCATTTTAATTTATTAAGGGTATTATTATGCTAAAAACATTACTAATTAGTTTTATAACTTTAATTTGTGCAGTAAACTATGCTGATGCTGATAACCAAACAGCTCGAAATCCTAATTCTACAACTTCTTCTTCTGATCAGCCCGATGATTTACCTGCAGAGGCATCCGTTCACTTTGCACAGCCTTGGGCAAGACCTACAACAAATGTGCAAGGTAAAGTTAGCAATTCTGCTATGTATTTTACATTAATAAATAGTAGAAGTAAGAGTTATAATTTAGTGAATATATCTTCAGATAAGATAAGTGGAATAGAAATTCATCAAACAATTAATGATCAAGGGGTTAGTAAAATGGTAAAAGTGGATTATCCATTTTTAATTGCCGGTAATATTAATGTTGATTTTAAGCCCGGTGACATGCATATTATGCTTTATGACCCAAAAGTAGATTTAAATGTAGGAGATGAGTTTAAAATAACCTTTTTCTTTGATGACAATACACGAAAAATAGTGAATGTTAAAGTCGCAAATGACAATCCGTATAATAAAACGGGGAATTGAAGGTTATTGTTGCATGGTGTACTCTTCTATGTCATGCCCACAAAGGCGGGAATCCAGTAAAACCTATAAAAAACTTGTTTTTTTAGGTTTAATGTGTAATTTTTATATCAATATTAAGGTTATTTTTTCTGGATTTCGGCTTTTAGCTAAGAATGACATAGGACCACTATACACATGACCCTAGAAATTACCGGAAGTGAGTTAATTAAATCTAAACTTATAGATGCTCCTGAATGTTCAGGGGTTTATCGAATGTTTGACGTTAACAAGCAAGTTCTCTATGTCGGTAAAGCTAAAAATTTAAAGAAACGCCTTACTAATTACATTAAAAGCAATTTAGATAATAAGACGCTTCGGATGATTGCAAATACTTGTTTTTTAGAGTATAGCATCACTAATTCCGAAGTTGAAGCACTACTTTTAGAAGCACAGTTAATCAAGAAATTTCAGCCGAAATTTAATATTCTTCTTAAGGACTGCAAGTCTTTTCCTTTCATTAAGTTACGTTTAGATCATGATTTCCCACAATTACTAAAATATCGAGGTAAAACTCTAAGTGACGGGAAGTTTTTTGGTCCTTTTGCCTCGAGTGCGGAAGTTAATACTACTTTGACCGAACTACAAAAAATTTTTAAATTACGTTCCTGCACGGATAATTACTTTAATGCACGTACTCGCCCTTGCTTACAATATGAAATAAAACGTTGTTATGCTCCTTGCGTCGGTAAAATAAACAAGGAAGTCTATAGAGACTTAGTAACTCAGGTTAAAGATTTTTTACAAGTTCGCACTAAAGAACTCCAAGAGAACCTATCTAGAAAGATGGAAGAGCTAAGTAGTCAGATGCGTTTTGAAGAGGCGGCAGAAATTAGAGATCGCATTAAAGCACTGAGTTATGTGCAGCTTAAGGCAGGGGTTTCAGATGTCGTTAAAGACGCAGATATAATCGCTATTGTGGAAAAGAACGGGCATTATTGCGTGGAAGTGTTTTTATATAGGGCAGGGCAAGCATGCGGTAATATTCCTTATTTTCCTACTTCTACCGAAAATAGTACCAAAGAAGAAGTATTAGAATATTTTTTATTACAATTTTACCAAAAACAACACGTGCCTGCGGCAATTATAATTAATCATGAAATTAATGATAAAGAGAATGTGATAGAGGCGATTAAGAAAATCAACAATATACTTCAGATTAATATTACAGTACCTAATAAAGGCGGTAAGGCTAAATTAGTTCAAAATGCTGAGACAAATGCTTTATTTTCTCTAGAGCAGTATTTGAAGAAATTTGCAAAAAATCAAGAGATTATGTTTGAAATTAAAGAGCTATTTGGTCTTTCTGAAATTCCTGAAAGAATTGAGATTTATGATAATAGCCATATTCAAGGTAAGTTTGCGGTTGGAGTGATGGTAGTTGTTGGTAAAGTCGGTTTTGATAAAAAAGAATATCGGGTTTTTAATGTCCATGCTCCCTCTCTCGTATGTCATTCCCGTGAAAGCGGGGATCCAAAAAGGTTAATGGATTCCTGCTTTCGCGGGAATGGCATAAAGAATTGCGGGGGTGACATAAAAGGTGATGATTATGAAATGCTTCGGCAAGTCCTAACAAGGCGGCTTACAAGGTTAAGGCAAGAGCTGCATAAATTGCCAAGCTTAATGATTATAGACGGCGGCAAAGGGCATTTAGGCGTTGTTAAAGAGGTGATGGATAAATTTGAAATGAATATTCCTTTTGTTTGTATGTCAAAAGGAGTAGATAGAAATGCCGGTTTTGAACAGTTCCATGTGATAGGTAAGGAAGTATTTACTCTAGATAAGAATTTGTCGGTTATGAAATATTTACAAATCTTGCGAGATGAGGCACATAATTTTGCCATAAAGAATCATAGACTAGGTAGATCACGTGCTATAAAAATATCACGCCTTGACGATATAGAGGGCGTAGGTGAAACTCGAAAAAAAGCATTACTGCATTATTTCGGTTCGTATAAAGCAGTATGCGACGCAACCATATATGAGCTTGCTAAAGTAAATGGTATTAACAAGTTACTTGCTGAGATGATTTTTAATGTTTTGCACAGAAAAAACTAATATTATAACTCATGAAAAACCTAGTTGTATGAGTCGCGATGTTATTCCCGCGGAGGCGGGAATCCAGTCACTAAAAAGTCTAGACATACTAAATTTAAAAAATTAAAAGCTTGATTTTCCTACTTGCCACTGAATTCCCGCTTCCGCAGGAATAACATCGAGCAGGTTTCTGGATGCATGCAAAAGGCTAGCTTTTTATATCCTCAATAGGATCTTTAAGTGCTTGGCATGCTTCGCCTATTAATTTAGGTTCATCATTCTGAGATAAATCATTAATATTAAATTTAGTTAAGTCAGGATAATATGGAGTCATTGTACTATGAATAGAATGATTTAAAGTTCCTGTCATTAAAGAGTTAACAGCATCATTTCTTGCTTAGTAGAGTAATACATATTACGCATATTTTCTGAATACGTAGCTATATCAGCTAAAGTGCTGTCATTAACTTCATCACGTGAATTTAAGCTTAAATTTTATTCTCCCATTCTTGTTTTCAATAGGAATTATTATGCTATATTTTCCTTCAATACTATTTTGCTTAGACATAAAATCCTCATAATTCAATTATTAACCTTGAGTTAATATATTAAATTATTTAAAACTGCAAGTAAATAGATAATATATTTTATATGACTTTCTTCGTAATGACATTAGAATACCGCCATCCTAGAATAAATATCACAAGACTCACCATTGTCCCTATAAACACTCCTCTAAGGTTGAAATATTGCAACGATAAAGAATAATATTCCCATATTAAGAAGATAGCTGCTCCGCCAAGTGATGATAAGACCATTATAGTTTTAGATGTTCTGATACCAAAAAGCGTTGTTATTAACGGTACTAATGTTACCGGTCCCCAGAAACCAGTGAAGAATACTACTAAGTCAATTACATTACTAAATTTTAAAGCTACAATTATTGCAAAACTTCCTATTATAATGTTAATAATTCGAGCAATTAATAATAATTTTTGCTGATTTTTAACCTTAAAAATAGGATTGATTATATCTTTAACAATAGCTATAGAAGTAACGTTTAAATCAGAATCAGCAGTAGACATAACGGCAGCTAAGAGTCCACTCATTACTATCCCTTGAATTAAAGTTGGGATGATTTGGTTGATTAAATAAGGTAATACTAAATTTGACGGTTGGTTTGGATAAAGCTTATAAGCAATTAAACCATTTAAAGTAATGCAAATCAAGAAGAAAAAATATATAGCGGATTTTGCATATATTGCTTTAGTTGTTTGCGTAGGATTTTTATTAATTAAAGCTCTTTGAATAAATGTAGGATATAGATTCATGACGCTAAAACTTAAAGCTGCTTCAATTGTATAAGAAATTAGGTTGCTCCGATCAAAATTTGCATTTTCTGTAGGTAGGTTATTAATAAAATCTACAAAACCGATTTTATTTAAACTGATAAAAGTTATGGTTGGTATAGCGATTATCATCGCCAAAAATTGTAGTAAATTAGTAAAAACAATAGATTGTAAACCGCCTATTGTAGTATATATAAGTACTATACTATAACTTAAAATTACCCCATTTACATCATTTATTTCTAAGATATATTGAAAAATATAGCCACTGACGCTTATTTGAGCAGCCAAAAACCCCACTGAAACGATAACCGAACTAACCCCTCCGATAAAACGACCTATATTACCGTAATATGTACTTAGGATATCGCCGATGCTTTCAGCTCCGTAATGTTTGGCAATTAAAGGTACTATATAGATTGCAATTAATATATCTATAGGTATTGTAAGTATAAGAGCGTAAGCATAATATTCATGTCCCAAAAAAGCCTTTTCCATAATGCCGAAAGTGGTGGCTCCTCCGACAGAACTTACAAATATCGTAGCTATTAATAACAGCTTACTATTTTGCGCTTTACTTTCAACATTTGCATAGTTCTTAAAACTACTATTTTTAGCTCGGTAATATATACCAATAAGTAGAATAGATATTAGGTATATGAATACGATAATATTATCAATAGGTAAATTAAACATAAATTAGATTTTAAAGCTCAATTAGCATTTGTTCACAATATATATGTAGTCAAGAATGCTAGATTTATAATTATGTGTCATAATCTGTGCCAAGAAGTTCAGTATCTGGTGTACAAATATCTTGGTTGGGATCATATTTTTATATTTTACAGTGGGGTTTAATTTTTGTTCAGTAGTTTTTTTAGGGGATAGTTAGCGTTTGATTGAGTTGTAGTTTTTATATTTTTACAATATTTATGTATTTTAAAAATACCTATTTTAAGTTGCGGCATAATTAACCTTTATTTATGTAAAAAATAAAATCCTTATTAACATTAATCAATAATTATTTCAAATAAAACATAATAAAAATTAATAAGTCAATATTTTTTAAATTAACCTATATTAAAATAGTTCTATAGGTCGTTATTGAGTATGTTTAAGAAACCTATTCATGTACTTCACCAGCTAATTCAAGTCCCAACTCTTCAGGATTTTCATTAGCAACTACAACAATTTTAGATATTCTGGAACCGGTATAGAAATTTGTAGTATCATTTAATTTTTCTATATCTTTAGTGGTAACAAGAGAATTATCTATTGTGCTAGAATTATTATGTTGAGACGCTATTGCAAGGCTTAAAAAAGCTTTTAATTCAGGTTTATCATCGGGTACTAATTCTATTAGTTTTTATCTCGATGATCTGCTCCATATTATTAAATTTAACCATTTCTGTGTAGCCTTCATGAATAACTAATTGAAGAGGTGTATATCCATCTAAATCTTTTAACTCTGTTGAAGCTCCTTTTTCTAGTACAAATTCAGCTATATCATAAAGTTTGCGGTAAATAGCCTTATGTAGAACTGTATGATAAAACGAATCTTGAATATTGATATCCATCACCTTGATGATCTAAAATCTTTTTTATAAGATGTTTTAGTTGAGCGGTTTGAAAAAACTTGGATTGGTAAAAAGAATATGCTCCGTAAGTGATGTGAAACTGTTCAAATAGTTTATCTAGTGTAATGTTGTAGTCGGAGTCTTGTGCAGAAGATGAAGATATCAGTGGTACTTCTTGAATGGCCGATAAACTAATGCTAGGGATAAAATTGGAAGAAGCAATAGGAGTTAGGGTGTCGTCTTGCTCTAGTAAGGTAATATCCAGACACCATACCTGTATCATAAGAAGATGTTTGTTTTGTTATTAGAGTAGCCATCGTTTCTATTTCTCTAACTTTAGCCATAAAATTACTATAATCATTTACCTGAAATTAATATATTAAATAATATGAATTTTCAAGGTGAAAATCACTTTAAAAAATCTATAAAATCATTGGATTAAGCTTTGTTGTGTGGTTCGATGTTATTCCTGTATGGCGTTGTTGTGTGGATCAATTCCCCCTCTGTCATCCCATGACTTGATCGCGGAATCCATTCTAAAATGCTAATATTAGTATTTTAAATTATTTTTTTGGATACCGTGGTCAAGCCACGGTATGACATCTTAATAATTTAACTCATCCTTGTTAAAAACCCTTGACTCTTTGATATTCCTATAATATCCTATAATTTCCCATTAAATCCCAAATTAACCCAATGAATGTATTTTTATCTAAGTATGTAAATGGTGTTGATAAAAAGAGTAGGGTGTCGGTGCCGGCGAATTACCGTGCGGTACTAGGTAAAGAATTATTTAACGGTGTAATTGCTTATCCGTCGATTAGGAATACTTGTATAGAGGTGTGTGGTATTTCGCATATCGAGAAATTAAGGCAGATGATAGAGACGCTTGATCCTTATTCCGAGGAGCGTGATGCGTTTGAGACTATGATATTCGGGGAAGCTGTACAACTTTCCTTTGATGGGGAGGGAAGAGTTATATTGCCGCAATCTTTAATGAAGCATGCAGAAATCGAAGAGCAAGCATGTTTTGTAGGTAAAGGGGTGATTTTTGAGATTTGGCAGCCGCAGAATTTCGAGAAATATTTAAATGCCGCTCAAAAAATTGCTCATGAAAAGCGTTTAACTCTAAGGAATGCTCATTAATGATACAATCTCACGTGTCTGTAATGCTAAATGAAATGTTAGAGGCCTTAAGCCCAAAAGCCGGTGAGTCTTATTTAGATTGTACGTTTGGAGCAGGAGGATATAGCAAAGCAATATTAGAAAGCTGTAACTGTTATGTCACAGCCTTGGATCGTGATCCAAACGTGATTAAAAGAGCCGAAGAAATTCAGCAAAGTTACGGTGAGAGATTTGATTTTGTAGAAACAAATTTTGCGGATAGTTTTGCAAAGCTTAAGGAAAAAAAATTTGATGGGATAGTGCTGGATTTAGGCGTTTCATCAATGCAGTTAGATATAGCAGATAGAGGATTTTCGTTTTTGCATGACGGACCACTCGATATGCGTATGAGCGGGCAAGGGCTTAGTGCCGAGGAGTTTGTAAATGCGGCAGAGGAAAAAGAGCTAGCTGACGTAATTTACAAATACGGAGATGAGAGTTTTTCACGAAGAATTGCTAAGAGAATTGTAGAATATAGAAAAACGGCGAGAATTGATAGTACAAGCAAGTTAGCCGAGATTGTTAGAAGTAGTATAGGATTTAGAAAAGGCAAAATTGATCCTGCAACTAAAACCTTTCAAGCCATTAGGATTTATGTAAACGATGAGCTTGGGGAGTTAGAGCAGTTTTTAGTGAATGTAAAAAATATATTAAAGAAAGACGGACGTTTAGTTGTGGTGTCTTTTCACTCTTTAGAAGATAGGATAGTTAAGAATTTCTTTAAAGAAAATTCGGAAAAGCCGGTAGTAAGATCAAAATATGCTAAAGACGACATGACGCTTGATCCAAATAAATGGCTTAAGGTTATTACTAACAAAGCTCTAGCACCGTCAGATAAAGAAGTAGGGCTAAATATTAGAGCGAGATCGGCAAAACTTCGAGCAGCAAAAGCGATATATGAGTAATTAATTATGAGTATAAGAAAGCTTCACTATTTAACATTACTGATAACAATTATAGCAATATGTAGTTTATTTAGCATAAAGGAGCGAGTCTCAACTCTTGATTATCAATTAAGTAGCGTTGTAAAACAGATAAATAGTGAGAATAATAATATTCATATTTTAAAAGCAGAGCAAGCTTATCTACTTTTACCGGCTAGATTGGAAAAACTTGCGGCGGCTTATTTAAAATTAGAAACAGTTAAATCTTATCAAATGATAAAAGATCCGTTAGGGCCAAATATCGATCAAAATATTAAATTTAATCATAATATTAGTATTTCCAAGAGTAGTAAATGGCGTTACAAAAGAATTACAAATAATAAGTATATACAGACTGTTTCGAGTAGAGTGAAGGATACTCGATGAACTTCAAAAATTGGCTACGTCATCCTACAAGTATTGTGGTACTCACGTATTAAGTATACGCTCCGTTCCTCGTCTTGTGGATTCCTTGCTCTTTTTGAAGTTGATCTTCGTATCTTGGTAGGATTGTTGCATGGCTTGGAAAAAGCGTTCGATGTCATTTCCGCGTAGGCGGGAATCTAGGGTAAAGCGAGATAAATCAAGCTTTTCAAAAAATCTTGATTTTAAAGATTTTTTATTTTTCAAATCAAGTTTTGAAAAGGTTTTAAAGTACTGGATTCCCGCTTTCGCCGGGATGACATAAGGATTGCGGAAATATTAGTGTTTGAAACACCATAAATAACATATGAAACAAATTTGGGAAAAATGGAAACCTACAATTAAAAGTCTAACAATTTGGAATGTTTGTAGTAAAAATACAAAAATCCGATTATTAATGGTTATTTGTGTCTTTTCTTTTCTTTTTTGTACTTTATCTTACAGATTGATAATCGTTGCTACGAATGTTTACGATAAAAATATTGATTCCTTTAAAAAAAATCATCAATTTAGAAAAGCAATAGTTGATCGCAACGGTAATTTATTAGCAGTGAACCTACCTTCTGCTTCATTATTTGCTAATCCACAAATAGTACTTGATCCTGAAACTTCCGTAAAAAAGCTAGCAGAAATTCTACCTGATATTAATAAAGCTAAATTACTTGCAGAACTTAAGTCAAATAAAAGCTTTATATGGGTAAAAAGAGATGTACTACCTAGTCAGCAAGAAAAGATAACTAGCCTTGGGTTACTTGGTTTTGAATTTGAAGAAGAGCAGAAACGAATTTATACCTTTTCTAATTTATTGTCGCATGTTGTCGGTTATGTAGGTAGAGACTCGGTAGGGCTTAGTGGCTTAGAGCTCGCTTATGATAAGTATTTAACTAATTCTGATTATGAATTAAACGAACCAAAGAATCGGAAAGAACCGCTTCAATTATCTATTGATATTAGATTACAAAGTATTTTAAGTGAGGAGATTGATAAAACTTTAAAGCAATTTAAGGCCATAGGAGCAGTAGGCATTATTGCTGATCCAAATAATGGCGAGATTTTAGCATTAGTAAATAAGCCTGATTTCGATCCGCATTATCCGAGTTTAGCCAAACCGGAAGAGCTGTTTAATATAGCAAGTCTCGGGATTTACGAAATGGGTTCGGTGTTTAAGGCATTAACTATGGCAGTCGGCTTTGATACCGGTGCAATAAATATGAATGATGCTTATGATATAAGTTATATGAAAGTAGGAGGATTCCAGCTTAAGGATTATACTCCAAGGCAAGGATGGCATAGTGTACCTGAGATTTTTCTATATTCTTCAAATATTGGCACAAGTCAAATTATGCTTGAAATCGGTAAAAGCAATTTTAAAAAATACCTAAAGAAATTAGGTCTATTAGATCAGTTGCAAATAGAATTACCTGAACGAGGTACTCCGTTATTTCCTTCCGAGAAAAGATGGAATGAGTTAACGAGTGTTACTATGTCGTATGGCTACGGCATTTCGATTAGCCCTTTGCATTTTGTTAGAGCAATGTTACCGGTTGTTAACGGCGGTACTTTATATGATCTTACTTTATTAAAAAGAAAGGATGAAAAAGTAATAGGTACAAAAGTTTTTAGTGAAAATACCTCTACCCAAATGAAGAAATTATTTAGAGCGGTAGTAAAAGAAGGTAACGGTAAAAGAGCAGAGGTCAAAGGCTATCTTATCGGCGGTAAGACCGGTACGGCAGAAAAACTTTCACAAGGGGCAGGAAAAAAGAAATATCTAAAAAATAGTAGAGCGTCATCGTTTTTAGGTATGCTGCCTGCATCTAACCCGCAATATGTTATTTTTATTAGATTTGATGAGCCGAAACCGACTAAAGAAAGCTTTGGCTTTGCAACCGCAAGTTGGACGGCTGCCCCTACTGCCGGTAGAGTATTTGAACGTATGATATCTTTATATGGTTTAGAACCGATAGAACAAAGTGAGGAAGAAAGTTAAAATATTACCTAATAATTATAGATTTTGTTATTGTGAGCAGGCATTGTTGCGTAGATCGGTAAAACCTACTTGATGTCATCCCCGCCTATGCGGGGATGACATAAAACGATCTGTGCAACAAAAAGCCTAAATTTTCTGGCAATGACGCATTTATAAGCTAAAAAGGAGGTTTTTAATGTCAAAAAATAAAAATATAACAGATAAACCTAGTATACCTATCCCATGGCTTAAGTCTTTTGATCTTACGACAATAATAAATAATATTATATCAAAACAACTATTTATATCCACAAGTTCCGAGGCACAAGAAGAATTAGAGCTTAGCGATAATGATAAAAGACCTAACCCTAGTTGTTGTGAGTTATTGTAGAATCCATATTCATTTTTTAAAACTGTACAAAATAGAAAATTAATTTATATTTTGTATGTGGTTGATATGGTCGTTGGGTGGTTGCAATTTTCCTATTGTCACCCCGTGGTTTGACCACGGGGTCCAGTAAAAATGACCACACAAAATGTTGTTTATATAGATCCCGCGATCAAGTCGTGGGATGATAACCTAATGGCCGATCAAGTCACGGTATGACACAGTACAAAACTATATAACAAAAAACTATTTATGTTAAAGATAAAACAGGAAATATATAAAAATAGCTTACAAATAATATTAAAATTGCTGTTTGCTTTGCTATGTTTTTTTATAATATTATTTCCGTTAGTGAGTTATAAAATAAATATTCAAAGCAGAATCTTTCCGGCGATGGAAATTATATTTATTTATTATTTTATGTCGTTATATTCCTTAAATATTTTTAGCATATTTTTTCTCGGTCTATTTATAGATCAAATAAGTGGTATGCCTATCGGTACAAATTCGCTAGTTTTTTTATCGGCATATACGATTTATAAATTATCTTCAAAATATTTTGTAGCTAAAAACTATTTAATAAATTTCATTATTTTTTGCGTTTATTGTTTATTTATATTGAATTTTAAATATTTACTAATAAAAATCAAGAAGCCAGAAGCAGACGGATATTTAATAATTTTCTTTCAATTGTTAACAACTATATTTTCTTATAATATAATTCGTCTTATACTTGACTCTCCTATGAATTACTTTAAAAAGTATGCTAAATAAGAAAATACTACATGGTGAGTTAATTTCACGAAGAGCCTTTATAATCGGATTAGGTAAACTCGGACTTTTATCGTTGCTTGGAATAAGAATGTTTTATTTACAGCTTATTAAAAGCGAAGAATATAAGACTTTATCGGATAAGAATCGTATTAATTTTGTTGTACTTCCACCGACTAGAGGAAGAATTTACGATTTAGATGGCAATATTTTAGCTACTAATAAACCATGTTATCAGCTAGTAATAGATAGAAGCATTAATAATAATTATAGGGATGAATTAGAAATAATTAGTAATATTCTAAATTTATCTCCGGCAAAATATAATTATATTAAGCAAAAAATTAAAAAATCTAGTCGCCACACTCCTTTAATAATATTTGATCAGCTTGATTGGCAGCAAGTATCAATGATTGAAGAACAAAAGCATAAACTCGCTTCAATATTTATTGATATAGGTTATTTAAGGTTTTATCCTTTTTCAAGTGTTACTTCTCATTTAATCGGTTATCTTGGTCAAATAAATGAGCACGAGAAGCAGGAATTAAATATACATAGTTTAAGCGATTTTAATATCGGTAAATCCGGTATTGAAAAATATTACGATAACAAACTAAGAGGAGCATTTGGTTATAAAAAAGTTGAAGTAAACGCTTACGGTAAGCAGGTAAGAGAAATAGCGGGAATCCCTACTAAATCGGGTGAAGATATGCATTTAAATATCGATGTGTCTCTTCAGCAAAATATCCAGCAATATTTAAATCCTAAAGGTTCTTCGGTAATAGTTATGGATACTAAAACCGGAAATGTACTAATTTGTGCTTCCACTCCGGGTTTTGAATCAAATCATTTCAGTAAATTATCGGAAAATTATTGGCAAAGTTTAACGAGTGATCCTTATAAGCCTTTAATTAATAAGGTAATACAAAATTCTTATCCTCCAGGCTCGGTTTTTAAAATAATTACCGTACTTGCAGCCCTTGAAGTAGGCATTAATCCTAATAAAACCGTTTTTTGCGACGGTAGCTCTGCTCTTGGTACTAATAGCTTTAGATGTTGGAATCATAGTGGACACGGAACGTTAGATATGATGTCTGCTTTAAAGCATTCTTGTAATATTTATATGTATGAATTAGCAAGAATAGTAGGTCCGGATAAAATTCTTGAAGTTGCAAGAGAATTTGGCCTCGGTTCAAAAACCGGTATTGATTTAGCTCCTGAAAGTAGTGGGTTTGTACCGTCAAAAGAGTGGAAAAAGAAAAAATTAAAGCTTCCTTGGTCAATAGGAGATAGTTTTAATTTAGCAATCGGACAGGGGTTTCTAGGGGTAACGCCGATGCAGCTTGCAAGGTTTATTACAGCTATTGCAAGTAACGGTAAACTGTATACGCCTAGAATATTAAAAAATGATCCGGAATTTTATAATGTCAATATTAAGCCCGAAAATATCATAATAATCCAAGAAAGTTTGTATAATACCGTTAATGTTGCGGGAGGTACGGCGTATTATAATAGAATTTTAGGCAAAAATAGGCAACTTGCTGGTAAAACCGGTACTTCGCAGGTGCAAGGCAAACTAAATGCTAAAGATGATTTAAGCCGTAAATCTATTGCTTGGGAGAGGCGTAATCATGCCTTGTTCTTAGGCTTCGCTCCTTATCACGATCCTAGTTATTCCGTTACCGTCTTTATTGATCATGGCGGAGGCGGTAGTAAAGCCGCCGCCCCTGTAGCTCGTAAAATTATGTCGGACGTGTTGGATAAGTATTTATAGCTTTTTTCAGTTTGTAGTTTGTGCTATTATGTGTCGTAATGTGTTATTAATTAAAGATAGGTCACAAGATGGCAAGACTGAATTTAACTATTCCGGACGAACTAAATAATAGTTTAGCATAGTCAGCAAAAAACTTAGACAGATCAAAAGGGTATATATAGTACGTAAAGCAATTGAATATTATCTACAGGAAATACAAGAAGATTCAGAAGATGCAAAATTGCTTTGTAAAGAATTAATGCCCCTGATTTTAAAACTTACACTACTGACGAAGTGAGGGAATGGTTAAAAAAGAAAAATGTTTAAAGTTATATGAGAAAATAAGGCATGTGCAGAATTAGCTGAATTGTGTGGTATCCAGAAAACAACTTAAAATACTAATATTATTAGTATTTTTAATTAGATCCCGTGATCAAGGAACTAGGTGACAATGGCAAAACTGATCCACACGGATAATGCTAGTTTTATATAATTATATCTTAACTCATATCAAAAAATACTTTATTTTGGTTAGTAGTTTGTGTTATTAATAACTAGGCTTTGCATGCGGAAAATTAAATTAATCTATTTTTTGTTGTAAATCATAAGATTTTTTTGAAATAGGACTCACTAATTATTGCAAAAATCTTATTAATTTTCTTTTACAAAACCTAGGAATTATTATAGAGGTATATATATGTCTAAGAAAAAGCAGGACGATCAAATAATAAAAGAATTAGAAGAAAGACTAGCAAAACTTAAAGGCACTCCTCCATCACTTGAAGAGTTAGAAGAAAGGTTTGCAAAGCTCCAAGATAGACCTTATATCCCCACAAAAAAATCCGGTAATGAAGTAGATGATCTAATTGAGCTGCAATCTGAGCTTAAACTAGAACAAAAAAGTAAAAGCCTTAATGATCACAAAGACCAAGCAATACGTGATAGGCTAGATAAATTAAGAGAAGACAGTACTATAACGCAAAAAAAGACACCTATAGATCTTTCTTTTAATGATACTAAATCAATAATTACCGATACTATAGATGCTCAGGCAGATATAGCTAGTTCATATGCTAATCGTTCTACCGAGTTAGAGGAGAAAAAAGCATTACTCCATTTAGCTCATAATCTAACTGAAGCGAGAGATATTATAAGGGATATGCCCCCTATATCTAAAGAATATGCGCCTAAACTATTAGATGTTATTGCTAGTTGGTTAGGTAAAATTTATGAAGGAATAAAGAAAATAGCTTCGCCTGCAGTTAATATTATAAAAGAAATAGGTAGTAATCTTGTTAATTCGATTAAATCACTTCCTCACCAATCTTCCAAGCAACAAATAAAATTAAAGAAGTTATATAGAACATATGTTGATTTGAAAGGAATAAAGCCAAAGATAAAGGAAGAGTTTCTTAAAAAACATTATGAGCGAATTGATCAGCTACAAACTCCTAAGGAAATATTTGTAGAAACTGCCACAATTACTCAATCTATAAGGATAGCCGGAAAACAAAAGATAAATACTCTTAAACAACAACAAATTATTAATAGAATGAAGCAGCAAAGTCCTACTGCTTTTATAAATAATAATTCATTTACACCGTCTAATACTCCTACTAATAAAGCAAAGTCTTCCAAGAGCAACCAAAGGTAAATGCTATGTTCTTCCTGTGAAAGCAGGCATCTAGAAAAATAACCCTTAATATTGGACAAAATTATACCTTTAACAAAATAAGCATATAAAAAATTTTTTATATGTTTTACTGGATTCCCGCTTTCGCGGGAATGACATAAAGAGCATTGACTGATCCACGCAACAATGCTACGCGGGGATGACATACTGAATGTTCGTATAAGGACTAAGGTATTTAAAGATTATTCTACTCCTTTCATTCCGCTTGTCTTAGCTTTATCAAACGAAGTATCTTTAATTGCTGCTTCAGTAAAATCGGCATTTGTTAGGTCGGAGTTATTAAAGCCCGCCTGATCAATTTTAGCTGATTTAAATATACTATCTGTTAATATTGAGTTTGAAAAATCTGTTTTAGTAAGTATTGCTGCAGAAAAATTAGCCTCTTTTAAAATGGAATTTTTTATTACCGTATTTGTTAGGTTAGCATTTTTAAAGATACTATTTGAAAAATCTACTCTATCAAATATTAAGTTGCTCAAGTCAAAATTTGTTAAATTCATATTTGTTAAGTGAGTTATTTTTTGCAAATCTTTTAGCGAATTTATTACTATATTATTTGGTAGAATTTTGCTTGAATTATCACTATTTAAAATAATATTATTAGAAACATTAGTATTAATAAAACCGGAATACGCTTGGTAGTTAATATTATTTATTTGCGAATTAGAAAGGACGGAGTTAATAACCGCAATATTTGTTAGAGTGGAATTTATTAGAGCTACTTGGTTTAAATTGCCTAAAGTAATTTTAACATCTGAAAAATTTACGTTTTGTATTAAAGATTTAGAAAAATTTATATTATTAAATTGTCCGTTAGTTATATTTGAGTTTATTATTTCACTGCTGTTTAAGTCAGTATTAATCACTATAAATTGTTTAAAATCATTATTGCTAAAAATATTATTAGTATAGCTAATATTATCTAAAGTAATATTTGAGCCTTTAGTTTTATTAATCCTTACAAAATTAGCATTACTATTTTTTATTGATAAAGTATTAAATTTATTATCGTTTAGACTCATATTATTTAATATCGCATTATTGATTTTAAAATGCTTTAAAACTGAACTACTAATTGTACTATTTTGTAAATCACATTTAGTAAGGCTAATATTTTGTAATGTTGAATCTTGAAAGGAAGCGTATGAAAAGCAAGAGTTATTACTTTGTACGTTATTAAAATTTACTTCATTAAAAATACTTTGTGTGAAGTTAGAATCCTTAATTATTACTGCTGTTAATGTAGTTTGACTTAGGTTGCTAGATTCAAAATAATTATTAGTAAAATTGGTATTATTTATGATACTTTTTTCTAAATCCGTACCGTAAAATATTGAATTTGTTATATTAGTATTTTTAAAGCTATTATTCTGTAGGTTAGCTTTTTGAAAATTAACACCGTCGATAGTATTATTGTTCCATAATACATGACTAAATTTAGAATTTTCAAAGTTGACATTTATTATAGTAGTTTTATTAAAAGCAGTATCGCTAAAATTTGATTGAACAAAATTTGTATTTTGTAATGTTATATTGTGAAAAATTGAACCTTGAAAGTCAGAATTATATCCGGAAATATTTTTTATTACCGAATCTGCAAAATTACTTTCTTGAATTATAGCATTTGTAAGTATTGCTTTGTCTAAATTGCTACCTGCAAAATCAGCACGTAATATTTCGCAGGAAGTCAAATCTATTCCTGATAAATCTTCATTTATTAGCTGTACTCCTATTAATTTTACTCCTTTTAAATTTGAACCGAATTTCTCTTTAAGGTTCACTTTAAGGTTTTTAGAATTTTGCGATATTATATAATTCCGAATTACCGTGCTTTGGCTATCCGTAAGTAATCCGTTCGCATCACGGGTAGATTCGGAGCAGCTGCTTAATAACAAATAAATCGTAATTATTGATATGACTTTAAGCATTTGCTTCCTCATATTCTTCGTCATTTATTCTATTTGTAGGAGGTATATGTAAGCTTAATAATTTTAATTTACGATGCAAAGCCGATCTTTCCATACCGACAAATGAGGATGTTTTTGAAATATTATTATTAAAACGACTCATTTGTGCTGATAGATATTGACGCTCAAAAACTTCTCTAGCTTCTCTAAGCGGCATAGATAACATATCAAAGCTATCTTCAAGTGTTGTAAGATTAGCACTATTTGCTAATATTTCAGAAGGTATCATATAAGGTTTTATAATTTCATTATTACCTGTAGTTAACGGATTCATAATTAAAGTCCATTCAACAACGTTACGTAATTGTCTAATATTGCCCGGCCATTCATAGGATTGAAGAGCAGCGATAGTTTCATCGGCAAAGCTACGTTCTTTTAAACCTGAAAATTTTGAAAGTTGCTTAACAAAATACTTAACGAGTAGCGGTATATCTTCTTTTCTTTCATATAATGAAGGTACTTTTAGAGAGGATACATTAAGGCGATAATATAGATCTTCTAGGAATTTGCCGTTATTAACTTCATCTTGGATATTTTTAGAAGTACCGGTGATAATTTTTATATCAATTTTAATATTTTTTCCGCAAGGTTTTGTAATAGTTTGATCTTTAAGGAATTTTAATAATTTTACTTGGATGGGAATAGGAATATTACTGACCTCATCTATATATAAAGTACCGTTATTGGCAAATTCTAAGATAGTAGGGCGTTTATTATTTGCCTGCTTTTCCGATTCGCCGAATAATTCTTGATTGATTTTTTCCGTAGTCATACATGTAGGGCTGAAAATAATGAACGGATTATTAACCCTTTTAGATTGTTTATGAATTAATCTTGCTGCAAGTTCTTTACCGCTGCCGACTTTACCGTGAATCATTATACGACTGCTAGAGGTAGCTGCCTTTGCTATTGCCATTTTATATTTTAAAGTTACCGAACATTCGCCTACTAATTCAGTTTTATCTATAACCTTTGATTTTAAATCTATATTTTCGCGTTTTAACTTTGTTACTTCACAAGCTCTTGTAAGTAAAATAACTAATTTATCATTATTAAACGGTTTTTCTATATAATCGTAAGCACCCATTTTTATAGCATTTACTGCTGTTTCTATAGTACCGTGACCGCTAATAATTATTACCGGCATTAAAGGATAGCGTTTTTTTATTATCTCTAAAATCCCAAGTCCGTCAATTTCGCTTCCTTGAAGCCAAATATCAAGTATAACTGCAGAGACCGGTTTTTCGGAAAGTATTTTAAGGGCTTGAGTACTATTAGCGGCAACCTTAGGGTTAAAACCCTCATCTTTCAAATTTGCAGCAATGAGATTTCGTATACTCTCTTCATCGTCTACTATTAAAACATCTAGTTGTGACATTACAATTTACCTTAAAAATAATAATACTAAATTCTTGGGTACGATTGCTAATTGATTTAATATTTTACGATATTTTTTGCTGCAAATTATAAGATTTTTGAAAGATTTCAAAAAAATCTTATAATTTGCAGCAAAAAATATCGTAAAATATTAAATCAATTAGCAATCGTACCCAAGAATTTAAATATATACGTTAATGCCGAATGTAAAAGAAAGCAACATTTTTTTATAACATTTTTGTCACAATAGCTATTTATAATGTAAAGGTTGGCTAAGATTACATAATATTAAAATTATTTAAGGAATTTTAATTAATTTTATTTGCAGTTTGTAGTGTTATAAATGATTATATATAATGAGAGGGGTGGGATATCCAAGTCGTCATTGCGAGCGACCGTAGGGAGCGTGGCAATCTCATGAAATAATAACAAGCTCCTGAGATTGCTTCGTCAATTACTTCGTAATTTCCTCGCAATGACGATGACGATTGTGTATCCAACAGTAAAACCGATTTTAAAAATTATGCTTAACATCTTTTTAATTATTATTTCATTATTTATTTGCTTAATAACCTACCTATTTATCAGCAAAACGGATATTTTTACAAATTTATTGATTTTAAATAGCTTTACGACTTTAGCGAGTGTATTGATTTGTTGTTTAGGTTTATACTCAGGCAATAGCTCATATTTGGATATAGCAATTATTTATTTTCTTCTAAGCTTTATAGCAACAAACGGATATTTAAAATATTTCATAAATGAATCGAATGAAAACAAAACAGATTGATAGACATCTTGCCAAATTCACTTATAGAGAGGAATTTGTAGGAGACACGAAACGCAGCACCGCAGCGTACACAAGCGTAAGTGAGGATGCGAGTATCGGATCGACGCACAAATTACCTCTAGAAGTAGAAGAGTTTGGGAAGATGTCTAATACGGTAATTTTAGGATGCGGTCTTAGCGGCATGTTAACGGCGCTTTCTTTTGCACAAAAGGGTATAAAAACTACTATATTCGAGAGTAAATCGGTAAAAAGCCCAGAGTTTTTTAAAGATATAAGAACTACTGCTTTAACGCCGCATTCTAAAAATTTCTTATTCTCTATTGATATATGGGAAGAGCTTGAGAAGTTTGTAGCAGAAATGCAAGACATATATGTAGTAGATAATCAGGCTTCAGAGATATTAGACTTACGAAATGACGCTGACGCTGTACTTGGATATGTGGTTAAGAATAGCGACTTTAAAAAAATGCTATTGTCAAAAATAACTAATAATCCGTTGATAACATTAATTGATAATAATCAATATCAAGAGGTTATAAGCCATAATGACTACTCGATTATAAAATTTGATGATAACCAAATTAAGTGTAATTTATTAGTTATATGTGACGGAGCAAATTCAAAAGTGAGGTCTCATTACTTTGCTAATGAAATTGAGAAACCTTATCAAACTGCTCTTACATTTAATATTAAGCATGAAAAGCCGCATGAAAATTGTGCTATGGAGCATTTCCTGCCGCTTGGTCCTTTTGCTTTGCTGCCTTTAAAAGATCAATATGCTTCATCCGTAATATGGTCAACTTCTTCTGATCAGGCTGCTTTAATTGTTAATTTGCCTGTAGAAGAAGTTAGGTTTTTAACTCAAAGAAATGCCGGTAATTCCCTAGGTAAAATTACTATTGATAGTGAGATTAGTAGCTTTCTACTAAAAGCCCGTATAGCAAATAGATATTTTCATAACCGTATAGTGCTTATTGCCGACACTGCCCACACAGTACATCCGCTAGCCGGACAAGGGCTTAATCAGGGCATAAAGGATATAGAGATTTTGAGTATGATAGTTAGTAATAATGGCACATTACAAGAATATCAAAAGTTAAGGCAAGAGGATAATTTTATTATGTATAAGCTGACTGATGAGTTAAATAATATTTTTTCAAATTATTCCAAAAATTTAAGATGTTTAAGACAAATAGGATTTAAGGTGATCAATAATTTTAAACCTGTAAAAAACTTGATTACTAGCTATGCGATGGGGAAGAGGTGAGTGTTCTTTTGTATCATTTCTAGCTAGTTCTGATGTCATTCCCGCGAAAGTGGGAATCCAGTAATCAAGAATCGATAAAAGCATTGTTTGTTTATACTTTTTAAAAGATGGATTCCCGCTTTCACGGGAATGACATAGAATGTGAAATAACATAGAACATAATTTTATGAGATATGCATGAGTAAAGAAAATTTAAGCAGTAAATCATTTATTAATACTCCTGAAGAAGGAATAAAAAATGTAGCAGAAGATAATAAGCTTAAATCTTCAATAAATACCCCTGAAAGAGTAGAGCTTTTAGAAGCAGCACAAACAAAAGCTTCTGAGCCTTCACAGGAGAACGGCAATCGTAAAATAAGCCAGCAGGAAAAAGAACGCTGCAAGAGGATACGGCACTTTACGGTGCTAGAGTTGCTCGTGCGGGAATCGCTGCAAGTGGAGTAGCAATCGAAGTGGTACAGGAGGGCAGTAAAGTTATCGCTAGTCCTACTCATATTAGTAGAAGGAATAATTAACGTTGGAGAAAAAGTAGCAAAAGCTTATGATCCGGTTGATACACTTCAGCAAGGTGCAAAAATTAAAGAGAAAGGTCCCCCAAGTTCCGGTTTAGCCGATAAGGCATTAAATAAAATCATGACACTACCCGGTGGTGAAACTGCAGCAAATGTTCTAGAGAAAACATATAAAACATTAGGTAGTAAAGCAGTAAGACGTGCGGCTAGAATTGGCGGCGTTGCAGTATCGTTGGTCCTGAATCCCACTCCCGTCGGGGTTGGGCTTGCTGCACTTTCTTTATCAACCGTTGCTTACAATGTTGGAAAAGAAACTTTAGAAGTAAAAGAAGATAAGCGTTTAGATAGAAAGAAAAAACTTTAGAAAATATTAAAGCTAATTATGTGAAGCAATCAGAGTTAGTAGTTACTACTCGAATAGATAAAGCAAAAGATAGCCCTGAACTTAAAAATGTCTTGGATACTCAATGAGCTAAAATTTACCAAGAAAAAGTTGAATCTGAAAAATTAAATATAACTAGAACTAAAGAGATTTTAAAAGCAAGATACTACCTTAGAGACGGTATCTTTAGTAGCACAAGTAAGCTCTGTAGGCGATATTATAGGCGGTTTGGTAGCAGGTGCTATTGGACGGAGGAGTGGAGCTAATGTAATAGGTGAAGGAGATGCGAATTTAGTGCGTATGGAGCGAAAAAAAGATAAAATAAATCAAATAAATAGTTTAAAACATCAATAGGAAATTATGAAGATAAGAAAGACTTGCTTGAAAAAGAAAGGCAAGCAAAAATAGATACCAAAGCATTAGAAGAATTTTTAACTATACCCCCTAAAATTGATCAATTAAGTGAAGGGCAGCTAAGAGAGCATTTTAATGTAACTAGAGCAAAGGTTGCAGCGAGACCTGAATTTGCTCCTCCTGCTGAAAAAACTAATTTTGAAAAAGTTAAATCGGCAGTAAAAGTAGGAGTCGGTTATTTTGTTGAATCACAATTTGGTGATTTAAAAGAAATGTACGGTAAAAAAGAAGAAATATTTCAATCTTTTATAACTCCAAATGTTAGTAATAAAGTAAAACCTGAGCAAAATAAAGCTCATGAGTAAGCCAACATATGCAAGAGAATTTGTCACGTGACAAGGGGGTTCGTTATGGTGCTAGTGTACCATCATCACAATCAACACCAAATGCTTCTAAACACCATGAATCTTCAAGAGGATTTTAATTGTTAATAAAGACTTATAATTATCTTATAGATTATATCTTGCCGCAGAGATGTTTAAGCGGTGCGGAAATACTAGGGGGAGCGGTGAATTTTGTAGCGATTGTTGGAAGAAGCTAGAGTTTATAGCAAGACCCTATTGTAGTATATGTGGACAAAGATTTAGTATAAAAATCTTAGATAACTGCATTTGTGGAAATTGTTATAGCAACAAACCTAATTATGAGTTTGCTCGCAGCTTATTTAAGTGTAATGAGCATAGCAAAAAAATAGTTCATCAGTTTAAATATCAAGATAAGACGATATTTGCTAAGACCGTTGCTAACTTTTATATAATAGATATAGCAGCGAGGATATAAAAGATATTGATTTAATCATACCTGTACCTACTAATGTATAATCCTGCTCATATTTTAGCTATGGAAATTGCAAAAGTTACCGATAAAATGTTAAAAGCTGAGATTTTAACTAAAGCAAAATGGACTAAGTCTCAGACTTTTCTCCCACGAAAACAACACAAAAATAATATAAAGGGTAGTATCAAATTTAACACAAAGTATAATATTGTAAGTAAAAAAATTGTATTAGTCGATGATGTCGTTACCACTGCTGTTACTATAAATGAATGTGCTAAAATTTTACAACAAGCCGGGGGTGGCGTCGGTAAAAGTCTTAAGTGTTTCTATGACATAACGTTATTGCAAGGGGACATGGTTGTGTGTATCGAAAAACACACTCGATGTCATCCCTTGGCTTGACCACGGGATCCAAAAAATAATAAAAATTTTTAGTATTTTTAACTGGACCCCATGGTCAAGGCACGGGGTAACACAGAAGGTAACTTATGCAAAATGAAATAAAAAAAGTTTGTGTTATTGGTGCGGGAGTAATGGGTTCAGGGATTGCAGCGTTAATTGCTAATTCCTCTTATAAAATAGTGCTGCTTGATATTATCGCTAAAGATTCCGATGATCCTAATAAAATAGTTAACACCGCTAAAGAAAATTTGCATAAACAAAAACCTCCACCTCCACCTTTATCCTTTCCTGATAGAGCAAATTTCATTACCATCGGTAATTTAGAATATGATTTAGATTTAATTAAAGAATGTGATTTAGTGATTGAAGTTATTGTTGAGAAGTTAGAAATCAAACACCAATTATATAATAAAATTATTCCTTATCTTAAAGAAGATGCAATTATTGCTTCTAATACCTCTACATTACCGCTTGAAAGACTCAAAGAGAATTTACCAGATAATATTAAATCTAGGTTCGTTATTACGCATTTCTTCAATCCGCCAAGATAATATGGAACTGCTTGAGTTAATTATAGACCCTATGATAAAGGCTGAAGTAATAGAAAGAGTATCAGAGTTCTTAACGAAAACGCTTGGTAAAATTATAGTAAAATGTAATGATACGCCTGGTTTTATTGCTAATAGAGTAGGGTATTTTTTACTTGAATTAGTAGCACGTAAAGCGATAAGTCAGAATCTTGATGTTGCTACTATAGATAAAATATTTACTACATTTTTGGGGTTGCCGAGTACCGGAATTTTCGGTTTATATGATCTAATCGGGTATGACGTAATGAAGTTAATTTCAAGTTCATTACTTGCCTCTCTTCCTGCAAATGATGCTTATCATAAAATAATATGTAAAGACCCCTGTTCTTGATAAGATGATAGAGAAGCAGTTAATTGGACGTAAAGGTGACGGTGGATTTGATCGTTTATTGGTATCAAAGGGCAAAAAGATTAAAGAAGTTATCAATATAAACGATTTATCATATAGTCCTGTTCAAAAAGTAGATATTTTAATCTTGATGTGCTTCTTGTAAGTGATTCGGTTTACGGTAAATTTTTTACTGAAATTATCACGGAATTTTATGTTTATTTAGCAGGTCTAGTTCCGTCGGTTACGGATAATATTTATGATATCGATGCTGCTATGAAGCTTGGTTACAGCTGGAAATATGGTCCATTTGAATTATTGACTATAGCGGCTAAAAACGGTTGGAATTCGGTAATTAAAAATGCCGATTTAATGCATATCCCACTTCCGCAATATTTAGCCAATAAAGAATATCAAAAAATCGATAAACAAAAATTTAATTCTCACAAAGATATTTTACAAGAAAGTCAGATAGTATTAGAGAATAGCTCGGCAAAATTAATACTTTATCAAGATGTTTTGATTTTTGTTATTACTATAAAAATGAATTGTTTAAATCATGAGGTGTTTTATTTACTACAAGAAGCAGCAAGTAAAGCCGAAAATGACGGTAAAAATCTTTATATTTATCTGCAAGGAAATAATTTGTCTGCCGGTGCTGATTTAAAACTTCTTCTGTCTTATATTGAAGATAAGAATTTTCACGATCTAGAGAATTTACTAAAGCTGGGACAGCAAACCATGCTCCACTTAAAATATTCCTCTGTACATGTTATTAGCTTGTGGTCTTGGTGTGGCACTTGGAAGTGGATATGAGCTGTTATTGCACTCAAGCTTTATTATTATAGGAAATCAAGAACTTAACGCAGGGTTTGTAGAACGTGGTGTTGGTTTAATACCTGGGTGGGGCGGTGTTACCGAAATGTTTGCTTGAAGTAATGGTAATAAAACTAAACTAATTAGAAATATCAGCAATATTATAGAGCAGAATAAAACAAGTTCAGCCGGATTACTTTAAAGCAGATTATGATGTAGAGAATATGCACGTAAATATGAACAAGCATTATATTTTAGAGGAAGCTTTAAAATTAAAACCTACCTAAAAAGATAGTACCGAGATTCCACATAAAATTACTTTGCCTAAAATAAATTTAGCACAACAGCAATAGATACATCAAAATATAACGATCTACAAAATAAGGTGCTTAGCAAATTTCAAGATATTATTGATACACATAATGAAACAAATGAAGAAGAGCTACTTGCCTATGAGCAGGAAATATTTTTAGAACTTGTAAAAGATACAAAAACTATAGAGAAGCTGAAAGCAATTGTGGGATAAACTCCTACTATGTCATTCCTGCGAAAGCAGGAATCCAGAAAAAGTAGTCTTAATATTGACAAAATAAACCTAAAAAAATAAGTTTTTTGTCGGTTTTACTGGATTCCCGCTTTTGCAGGAATGACATAGAGAGCATTTACCGGTCCACGCAACAATGCTTCACGGGAATGACATAAAAACCGTGCGGGTAATGCTACTCCACAATAATATTGCCTATAACACCACGATAGTAAGTTTGAGGGTCGTACATAGCTTCACTGTAAATAGCAGGAGTAGAGAATATGCCCTTATTAACTGCTTTGATTTTACACTGATGCGTCATTTTTTGATCAGAAATAGTACCGAAAATCATAACTCTATCATCACGATTATTTATATATATCGGTTTCCATATCATTACTTCCTGCATGCGTTCTAATATATTTATGTGGTTGTTATCCGGTAAAAGCTCGAAGTCTGCCGGTAATAAATCAAGTAGCACCATATTGCTCAAGGTTTTATTACTACCTGAACGTATGGTGATTTCCACCGTAATATTATCACCTAATTTTACTTTGCTAACCTCTTTATTATTTTCATCGAGATATTTTTTTGTTATTTCTATGCCTTTAACTATCTCTTTATTTTCTGTTAATTGCTTATCATAGTCTGAAGTTAAAAGCTGATAGAAAAAGCCGTTACTTGAGGATGTTAAGTCGATATTCTTATTTTCTACCGACAGCTCAGCAATCATCACTTTATTGCCTGTTAAAGTAACTTCTTTATCTGTAGAGGTTACTTTAATAGTAGCCTCATCTACATGATTTATTTTATCGGCATAGGCAAGACTTGCCATAATAGCATAGCTTGCGGATAGGCTATTATAGTTATCTTTAGCAAAAAGAGCGATATCCTGTACAATTTTTGGGTCAAAGTCTTTTAACCGTTCTGGAAAATGCATAGAAATTAAGTATAAATACTGACTATATTTTAGTAGAGGATTGTAATACTGATAGTCTGTTTTTGATATAGGTTTATTTAGAGTAAATCTGTCTAATAATTTCTCCGCTTCTTCATTCATGTGCAGCATTTTATAGCTAGCTGCTAAATAAACGCTAGTCAAATCATCTTGCCATGTATTTTTATGGTACTCGTCTAAATATTTTAAAATATTTGCAATATAGCTTGTAGTAATAACGCTGTTTTGATATAAACCGCATATGCCTTTTCTCTTGCTTCATCTAAGGAGTTTATTGATCTGTTAGCCATATCTCTAAATAGTAAATACCTTGATTAAATGTATCACTTGGAACGGCTAAATATCTAGTTGCTCCCTCGCTTAAGAAATGCATAGCATAAACGGAAATAAATGGATCGGAATCGTCATTAAAATTGTTCCAATATCTAAATCCACCGTCATAATTTTGACGTTCTGATAAAGTTTGAAATATTTTTGATAATGATTCATCCATTTTTTTACGATCAGTTTTAAGAATCTGAACTAGTTCTTGTTCATTATATAATAAAATATTGGCAAAATTTTGGCTTATTAATTGTTCAGTGCAACCATAAGGATAATTATCTAGGAAATCTTTAAAGCCAGAAATAATAGATAGCGGTGATTTAGAAGCGGAAATTTGTAGTTTAGCAAATTCAGGATATACATCCCGTAAGATTTTTAAATTAGCCTTGTTGTCTGTAATAAAGCCTGTATTAACTGTTGTAACGCTTGGACTAGCAGGGCGAACGCTCGTAGTACTAGTTAATTCGGAGCTATGTACTACTGCCATAGATATTATATCCGGCTTTAGGTGATTTATAGAAGCCACAACCTTTAAATCTGCTGAACCGAGTTGATTAGTCGCTTTTAATTTAACATTAATAGTAGCTTCCTTATTTTCGTCTATCGGGATCTCTTTAGGATAATCTAATATTTTAAGTCCTTCACTTGTTTCAATATTTAGAAAAACCTGAGCATTTCCTGAATCTTTGAGGTTATTAAATATTGTTACCGGTACTGTAAATTCATCATTTGGAGCTACAAATAAAGGTAAATTTGGATTGATAATAAGATCGGATTGGACTAATAAATCAGCTTTGGAAGTTCCTATAGAGTCAAGGCTTGAGGCTACCCCTATAACTCTTAAAGTGCCGTTAAAATAGCTTGGTATATCAAATGTGACTTCTCTCTCATCAAGATCTGCTTCTAAAATTCTTGACCAAAATGCTACGGGAGGTTGGCTTTTTCTTTTAAACGGATTAAGGTTTCGAGCGACATTTATACAACCGTCTCCGGCAGGAGCCGCCATATGAGCTTTCATTAATAAAGAATGCTCAGGTAATATTAAATCCATGATTTGTGATGTTCGGACTTCCAAGGCTTTATCGTTAATAAAGTAATTAAGCGGGTCGGGAGTCTGATAACCAGCAAATGATAATATCCCTGCATCAACAGCAAATATTATTATTTTACCGGGATTTGTAGTACGGTAACGAATTGCTAGCTTTTCTCCCGATTTGATTTTTGCAGGAAGTGTTAATCCAATATCTTGTTTATGTTTATAAATGCCCGCAGTAAACGGTACTACTGCATAGCTAAACGGTGATATAAAGATTTCCGTAGCTTCTATGTCTCTTATAAATTGTACATTTACATATCCTTTACCCTCAAAGCCGTCAGGAATTTTTATTTCTTGAATGCTATTATTTTCATCAGCTTTAAACCATTCAAAATTATGTACTTTATCGGTCTCGATAGTAATTAACCCATAACCTGTATAAGGAGTTATAATATTTAAAAGAATAGTATCGCCGGTTGTATTAATCATCTTTATCAAGTTTAACTTTTAAATTTGCGTTATCTGTTAAATTAGCCGTAACATTTCCTTCACCTATTACCGAAAATTCAGCTTGGGCAAAGATTGTATCTTCTTTATCGGTTAAGTAAATAACGTAATCGCCTGCTTCTTTAGTAGGCACTTTATAAATATAACTTTCGTTTGCCGTGATATTAATTTTGTCAGAAGATATATTAGTCTCAATAGGTACTGAACTGTAAGAATAATTACCGTTACTATCTGCTACTAAGTTATTTACATAATTAATCTTTTTTAAGTTAAGAGTTAAATTAGGTGCAGCTACTTTTTCTGCTTTATTTGATATGGCTATGAATTCTATTGCCGCGCTTGTTTTTGTCTTAATCTATTTTAGATCGCTATCGCTTCTAAATCCTATAATATAAGGCAGAGGTGACACTATAAGCGATTTGCTTGCGTTTACGCTTCTTCCTGAATCAGGCTCAAATCCTTCTGCTGAAAATGTTAGATTAAAAGTAGCGTTATAATATTTCTCAAGGTTAAGGTCAAAGTTTGCCGTACCTTTAGAGTCGGTAGTAATATCTCCTAAACGTTCATAAAAAACTCTTTATTTCCTTTGCTACTATAAAATTTATATTCTTTAAATCTAGGTACGAAAAACTCGGTAGGTCTAATATCAATAAAGCCGCTGACTTTTCTATTTTTTGCAGGAGTGCCGTAAAGATTTATGAGATTAACGGTTGCTTTAAGATCTTTTGGATTCGTCCATAGCTCATCTTGTGAGTTATTGAAGTTTATGTTTATTTTCATGCGGTCAGGCTGAAAATCACCAACCCTGACAGACACGCTATTAAGATAGTTATTGCTGCCTTTATCTCCTACTAAATATAAGCTTATATTGTGTATAAGCCGGTTAAGGCATCATCAAGCGTTGAGAATAAATATGCGCCGAATCCTTCTGCATCTAGAACTATTTTACTTTTATCTATTACTTTTCCTCTAGGGTTAGTTACTTGTATTTCTAAAGGTAAGCCGTCAAATTTTCCTTGCCAGTCGGTTTGTGTGAGCATAATGCCTATGTGACCTTGCTCGCTTGGTCTATAGATGCCACGATCGGAAAATAAATAAGCTTTTAACCCTTGATCAGAACTAACGGCTCCTGCTACATCAAACCGAGAATAATTAACTTGTCTATCCATTCTACTATACGGCATAAATGAAAAATCATCCTTAGTAGTTAATATATAAGCTACTGGAGTTTTTTCTTTTGAAAAATCATTTATATTTGATAAAACGGCATGTCCTTTACTATCGGTTTTGCTGCTTACTAACACCTCACCGTTAAGTCCTATAATATCTGCTTTTACGCCTCCAGCCGGTTTACCGTTACTGATATAAGAAACAAAGATATGATGCGTCCCGGTTTTATCGGTTTTTACTATACAACCAAGATCGGTAACTAAAATTAATCTTTTATCTTGAGATATAATGTTATTATTGTCTTTAGCATAAACTTTTGCTAGAAATAACCCCTTGGAATAGCTGCCTGCTTCTTCTAAATTAAAATATTTACTGAAATCTAAATCGGTATAATGAGGTAAATTTAAATTTTGAGAGTTCACTATTACTTCCTCTTGAAATACTTCGGAAATATTATACTCATTAAAGGTATATTCATTTATAAAAGTCGGGTTTTGGAAAATATTATATCTATTTGTTTGACTGATTAAATGATTAACTTCTTGCTGATTAATCTTATCGATGTCTAAATATAATTTATCTATGCCAAGTGAATATACGGGAAGTTTTCTTTCGCCGGCTAATGAAAGAATAGAACCGTCGGACATTAGCTTAACTTCTTTAGGGTTATCCGGTATTTGTACGATTTGAAAATAATCTGAGCCGAGTGTTAAATTATCCGATGTTTTAACACCTTGATTTACTTTAACAAGCAAAAGCTCTTGAGGCAAACGTATCTACTTTAAAACTATACATAGTAGTAATGCTTGGGACGGAAGATAAAAGCTCAAAATTTATTTTTTCACTCGATTTAAGAATATCATCGGTTATTTCTTTCGGATTTTGCCATTTATAGTTTTTTTTGCCTGCAACTCCTAAGAAAGCCGGCTTATCCTGCGGTAATAAAAATAACTCTAAATGTTTTTTTATTTCCTCACCCGACACCGGTGTATTTGTGGTAATTATAATTATCTGTTCCGGTTGTAGTTTATCATCTTTAACAATTGTAGCAGTACTATTTAGTGATTTTTAAATATGAGGATAGACTTGGAATTAATACATTTTCTTTATAAGAATATCTTATGTTATTTGGTGTCTTATTATTTAGATCTTTTACATTTTTATATGTGAAAACTTCTCCCATGTAGAGGTTTAACACCGTCTTTTATAATTACGGAAATTGTATCTTCTTTATCTGTAAGCGGTGGTATATTAGTAATAATCGTAGCTTCCGTATTATTGGTATTGAATTTGATAGAAAACGGTAATTTTTCTTTAGTTGAAGATTTTATAAACTCTATTCTTTCCTCTAGAGTTTTAGGATCGATAGGATAGTTAAAAGCTATTTTAGTGTGAACGAGTTTTTTGGAAATATCGATATTATCCTGTAGATAATTCATTTCTTTAATAATAGGAAGTAGTGGTAAAGTCGTGAAACTTATATTATTACTTTTTAAACCGACAAAATGAGGGAATATATAATCTGCGATAGTAATCTTATAAGTTTGATGAGCTACAAAATTGCTTTCTGGAGTAAAATTTATGTTATACCACCAGCCAAATCGCCATTCTCCTTTAATATCAGGTGAAATAGATATGTAATCATTGATTTTTTTTCCGTTAAGCCCTAGCTCTCTTTGTGGCTTTGTACACCATTCTTTAATTCTAGAGTCGCAAAGGTCAATATTTAACGCATTTTGTCCTGCTAACAGATTTTCGTTAGTTAATTTAAAATATAAAGGTATTTTTTCGTTAAAGCTTGCAGCAATTAGTTGTAAATTTATTAAACATACGAAAATAGTAAATACAAATTTGCGGAAATTGCGGAAAATATTTTGCATATCTATAGCTTATTATTTATGATAACTTCAATTATATATAAATAAAATTAAGTAAAGTAATGAATAAGGATATTTTGTTCAATATTCAGCAAAAGTTTTTTTGTTATTTGGACAAGAAGAGTGTTATGAGATTATCATAATACTCGGATTTACTATATTAGGAGGCAACTATTTGCACAAGCTATTTGTGTATTACTTTTCACTACAATTTTAAATATATTGTTAAAATATACATTTGAAATACCTTTGAATCCTACTCTAAATATTAAAGGTTTTGCTTTCCCTAGCGGTCATATGATATGAGCAGCGGCGTAGTATTTGACGGTTGGTTTTTTGCAAATATTATATATTCCTTATTAAGAATAATAATAGTAGTGATTTTAACCGGTATGGGATTTTCGCTGATTTATAAGGGCTATCATTATCCGTTGATATTATTGCATCTATAACAATTGGAATAATGGTTATTGCTGCTGTTATATATAGTGTAACAAAAGAAGAGATTATTCAAAAATATCCTTATATGTTTGGAGCGTTTTTATGGCTATTAACCGTACCGATGGTAGCTTATCTTAAAATTATTGACGTGAATTGTCTTGCTTGGGTATGGACGGTATTTTGGGGATTACTCGGTTTTACTATTTCTGGGGGGCTGTTTTATAAATATTTTGATTTTCCTCAATCAAAATTAAAGCGTTTTATTAATTTAGCTATCATTGTCGCTTCAATAGCTTTGATTGCATATATTAATTATCTATTCAAACAATATTTGGGATATAAGTTTTATTTAACTTGGTTCTTAATAGGTTTTAGTTTTCCACTATCGGTGAGGTTATGCCATATTCATATAAGATCAACGCATTAGTATATGAAGTGAGTTAAGTTGTACTTCGTTTCCTTATTTATCGTATAAAGCGAAATTTCCTATTGACTTTTATATAAAACAGTATAAGTTTCTTTACAATTTAATTTTTTATAAAGACATTATGCTCGGCTATGAGAAAGAACAAAGCAGCTTAAATCGTAATCAAAAAGAAGCAATAGGTTTATTATCTGTTGGTACATTTCTTGAATATTTTGACCTTATGCTTTATATGTTGTACATATGGTAGTAGTATTCAATGAATTGTTTTTTCCAAAGGCTGATCCCAAAGTAGTTTTTATTTATTCATCTGCTTTTTGTTCAACATGTTTATTAAGACCTTTTGGAGCTTTTTAATATTTGGTTGGATAGGAGACGCTATAGGACGTAAAACAACAATTATTACTACCACTTTTTTCAATGTCTATATCTTGTGTAGCATAGATGATGTGAAGAAAGATGAGTCTCCCAAAAGACAAAAAATTGATCTTAGTCGAAATGATTTATTGTTGCAGAAAATTAAGAATAATGATCCTGAAATTGTTTGTGTAGAACTACCTTATGAAGAAGATAGTAGTTTTTTGTCAATTGTAATTAAAACGTTAGAGCAAAATACTGTAGTAAAAGAAATTGATTTATATGGCAGCAACCTTAGTAACGATGATATAAAAAATCTAAGTAAAATTGTAAAGTTAAATCAAATATCACATTTAAACCTGAATTCTACTTCTTTAGATAGTGAAAAAATAAAAATTCTTATTGATGTTTTAGCAGATAATACCTCTCTTGAATATTTATCTTTAAATGCTATTGCGCTGAAAATAGAAGATTTAAGAATATTAATAGATGATATTAAAAACCACCCTAATTTAAGTTCTTTAGCATTAGGTAGTAGTGCAGTAGGAAATAAAGGAGCAGCAATTATTAGTGAGTTGTTTCATTCAAAACTACAGTTAAAATCCTTAGATATAGGACAAATGAATATTACTGCCGAAGGGATAGACGACGTTATCGCAAATAATATTAGCAGTGCAAAATTAATGTCGTTAAATTTAGGGTATAATAACCTTAGAAACGAGGGAGTCATAAAATTACTGCATGCTTTAATGGCTAATCAATATATTAAAGAATTAATATTAAATGAAACAAGAATCTCCGAAAAAAGTGCAGAAGTAATTGAAAGTTTTTTAATCTCATGCATATTGATACCTTAGACTTAAAGCAAATAACTTCATCTGCTTTAAAATTAAATCCATGGTTAAAAACTCTAAATCTTAATAACAATAATTTAACCCATAATAATATAAAAGAACTTACTACTGCATTAACCGAAAATAAAGCGTTAGAAACTTTACTCATAAGCAATAATATTGAAATAGGAGATCTAAGAGATAATAACATAACCAATTTGGGTGTGGAAAGCTTAAAAAGCATTCCAGGTAACATGATGATTTTAGTAGACGGTAATGATATTGATAATTCAATATTTGAGAAAAGCGTTGAGGCTTTAGGAGAAAATAATTAAAATTATAAAATAATATTTATATGGCAAATCTAACAAATGCACAGAAAGAAAGGTTAACAGTAGAGTGTATTAAATATGTAGATAGCCAGACAGTAGAGGAATCATAAGAGATAAAAAATCGAGAGAGGCTTTATTAAAAAGTATTATATTAAACGAATCTATATCTGTCTTAAAAATCCTTACTGCACACTATAAGAAAAAAATAATAGTGAAGCCCTGGATGAAAGTTTTGAAAAATTAGCAGTTCTAGCGGTTTTAGCAAGTAAAACAGAAAAGATTATTCCAAAACAACTTGTTTCTTATATGGTATTTCATGTTGGATTTGCTGACGAGCATCCTACCCACGGGCTATTCAATGGCAACAACAACTCAAATCTGCAGAATTTTGCATATGCTTGCCGTACTCGACTTAACTCAAAGATTATAAAAGAAAATGATACTCCTTTACAAAATAGATGCTTTGATGCCTTAGGTAGGTTAATTCAATATAATAGCCAATGTAGTACCGTATGTTTTAACGGCAAACAAATTTTAGTAGCGTTCAACGAATTACATAATTCTAGTGTGAACACAAATAAAGTTGAACAAATTGAGACACATACCACAAAAGTTTTTAAATATTTACAAGATTATGCTACTTACACAGCTTGACCTACAGAAGAGCAAAAAAATTTTCTATAACAACAAAATCTATATACTCAACGAAAAGCGCTACTTCTAGATGTTGCACAATATTATTATAAAAATAATAGCGACCATAAGGATATATTACCACGTATTTTGCAAGAGCTAGAAAAATATCCGAATAATAAATCAAGAGGTTCAACAAAAAGTCTGTAATGTAACCAGTGTAAGCCCAAAAGTAGTGAAGGCAGTAGCTAGAGCTAGAAGAGATTTGATGAAATGAGAAGATGCATTAAACCCTGATACTATTGATGCAAGTAAAAAATTTGTCCATTTAATTATTGAAGCTATAAAACAACCATATAAAATTGTATTAGATGGTCCACTTAGCGATAAAGCTCATGCTGAAATGAGAATAATACAGTATATAAAAGCACAACTTCCAGATCGTGATAATCAATTAAGTGCAGAAATATAATACATAGGATTGTCTAAATTTTGTTGTATTAGTTGTGATTTAATTATAAATAAAGAAACGAAAAATGTAGATTTGCATTTTACTGATAAGAGTAAACAAAAACACTTAATACCGCTTAATATTACTACTAGCGGAGGAAATGGAGTAGGATATGAATGGGATTTAATAGATGTTATAAGAAAAAATCCTGACTGGTTAGAGGATTTTCTAGGTAAAACAGCATATGAAAAATATAACGCTTTATCAGAATAGGAGAAGAAAATAGCAATTAACGGTATAGTAAGATATATAGGCAAAGGGGAATTAAAGATTAAAGACACCCCGCTTAAAATAAACCCGGAGAAAGAACATAGCAAAGATAAAGAACATGAACCTTAAAAAAACAGAGACAAAAGAAATTGACTGCTGACACTTCTTCTAGTGAAGCTGAAGCAAAAAATGAACCTAGGCAAAATATAATTGCTGCTAAGTACAATGGAAAGCTTTAAACGATCAGTCAAAAAGCAATATCTCAACTGGGAGATAACTCTATATAGAAGAAAAATCTTTATTTCCCGGGAATAAATGTGTTGCTTTCTTGCTTAAATCTCACTTGGTAAAGCTAAATCCACCTCGCTCAAAATATAGTCCGTTCCAGCTTACGGCATTTAACTCAGCCTTTAAGTTCTTTATCCTTTACATAGGTAATTGTGTTTAAGAAGTTAAGATAAGAGCTAACTTTTTGGCTTTTCCTTTTTTACAAGTCTTTTATAAAAAGGTTTAACTGCAGAATTATATCTTACAGACGTAACAGTTGCCATATATAATGCTGCCCGCATCGTTTTTCTACCACCTTTAGTTTTTCTAACCTAACACTTAAACCTGAAAAGCTTGATTTTATGCTGCGTCCACCGTTTGCTTCATTCATAAAAGTGAAAGAAATTGAAGAATGGCGCACCCGAGAGGAGTCGAACCCCTAACCTTATGATCCGTAGTCATATACTCTATCCAATTGAGCTACGGGTGCCTAAGTTTGAAGTACTTATTTCTAAGCCTTATTTCTTGTTGCTAACATACGAAGAAGCATATATAAAAGCATAGCATTTGTCAAGAAACATAGAGTGTGCTTATGTTTCTCTGAATAATAAAATATAAAAATTACAATTAATAGTTGAATTATCATATTATATATTGTATATAGAGGTTCATAAATTGATATGAGAAAAAAATGAATAAAATAAAATTCATCATAATTTACTTACTTTGGATTAATATGACTGCACAAGCAGACAATATATCAGAAAGTGCTAAAAAAAATTAGCAGTAATTAACTTTTTAAATGTTGAGGAAAAGTGGTAGAAAGGTAATGTAATAAATTGTAAGTTGGGAGAAACTTTATTAGAAGAAACAGAAAAATATAATTCTCCTAAGTTAAAGCGTTTGACTCATTGTAGTTGTTTTGCGTATGCTGCTAGTGCAGCCTTGGGGCTTCCAAATCAGTCTCTACCATCCTGAAAGCGATAAAATTTTTATACCTTACTTTATCAAATAAGCAAGCTGAGTGGCTTGAAAAAGACCGAATAAAGAACGGATGGCATTTTGTTAAAGCAGGAAATCGTGATGATAGTTTTATTCAAGCACAAAAATTTGCTAATCAAGGATATTTTGTTGTATTCGTATATAACAATGCTAATCCAAAAAGAGCAGGGCATATTGCCGTTGTAGTACCAAGTTAGTAAAGGATATAGAGAAAATAAAAAATGAAGGACCGGACACGGCTCAAGCCGGTAATATTAATTTTTCCTGTAGCTCTTTAAAAAAGGGTTTTAGGAATAAAAAAGATACATTTAAAAATAACGAAATAAAATTTTATTATTATAAAATATAACAGATATCAGTAAGGTAACCGGACAGTTTTTATTCTATGTCATTCCCGTGGGGCATTGCCTGTATGGATCGATTTCCTGTTGTCATACCGTGGCTTGACCACGGGATCCATAAATATGATAAAAAAATACTAGTATTTTTAACTGGACCCAGCAGGTACAGGCTACGGGGTGACAATGGTGGAATCGATCTACGCGGGCAATGTCTGCCTGCAGCAGCGGGCATGCCCAGTGTTTTAAGTTATTTTTTTGGATACCGTGGTCAAACCACTGTATGACACAGTGGATTTTACTGATTCATGCAACAATGTCTTGCGGGAATGACACCGATTTATGCAACAACGTCCCTGGTTTGCAGGAATGACATAATCAGTTTTTTTAGTTATTGGCTATTTTAGAGATTTATGCAACAGCATCTACTTATGAAATTTCTATGCTACCGACTAGATCCACTTGAGGAGTTTTGCTGTAGCTTGGTAAGTTATCATACACAAGATGCGCTAAGCCGGCTATTCCGTTTACTATATTCCTGCTGTATTTTCATAAGCAAATTTTGCTACTTCTATTCCTGTATAAGTCGTATTTTTTAATAACTCAAATGTGTTCTCCGGCGAATATGCAAGAGCTGTTCCAACACAAATCCCCATAGCAACTGTAGGATGAGCATAAAATCTCCATGCAGCCGTTGATATTGCTGCTTTTACAAATATTCGTATGATAATCTAATATATCAAGTATTGACAAAGTACTTAAATTCTTTATAACATTGAAAATGTTTGTATTATGAGTATCAAACTAGATTCTTACGAACAAGATATTGAAGATAATTTTGAAAAGCAGCAAAAAATTGATGATAGAAGTGAAATAGCTTTGCTTCAAAAATTTGCAAAAGCACATCTTAGTAAAAAAAGATCTGTTACTATTAGGATTGTAGAACATGACATAGAAGCAATAAAAATTAAAGCTTCTAAGTATGGTTTGCCTTATCAGCTAATTCATTCAGACCCTACTAAACTCTAAATATTATGACCAAGTATAGATATAATCATGAAAAGAACGTTAAGTTATTGAATGAGCGTGGTATAGGCTTTGAAGAAATAATACAGTCGATTGCTGATGGTAATTTATTAGATATTAAATTACATCATAATCAAGAGAAATATAAAGGTCAAAAAATTTTATATGTTCAAATGATTGCGCAAGTATATGCAGTACTTTATATAAAAGGTGATAAAGATGCTATTTTCCTTAACATTTTATTTCCTAGCAGAAAAGCAAAAAAGGAATTTTTAAAAAATAAGAAATAATATATGCATTTTATAGAAGAATTTATAAATAAAGGATATTTCCATCAATGTACCGATTTGGATCGGTTAACTGCTATAACGAAAGAAACAAAAATAGCTGCGTATATAGGTTTTGACTGTACTGCTACATCACTCCATATCGGTAGTTTAATGCAGATAATGATTCTGCGATTGCTTCAGCAGCACGGGCATAAGCCTATTGTAATTATCGGCGGCGGTACGAGTAAAATCGGTGATCCTACTTGGAAAGATGAAGTGCGCAAAATTTTAAGCAAAGAAGATATAGCTAAAAATGCCGAAGGTATTAAAAAATCTTTGTCGAAGTTTATCAAATTCGGTGACGGTAAAAGTGATGCTATTATGCTGGATAACGCAGAGTGGTTAGATTCGTTCAATTATCTAGATTTTCTACGGGATTTCGGTAGCTATTTCTCAGTAAACCGTATGCTGACTATGGATTCGGTAAAACTAAGGCTTGAGCGTGAGCAGCATTTAAGCTTCTTAGAATTTAACTATATGTTATTGCAGGCCTATGATTTTTACTATTTAAGCAAGCATTACAATTGCAGCTTGCAGCTTGGCGGTAGTGATCAGTGGGGCAATATCGTAATGGGAGCGGATTTAATTCGTAAAATAAGTGGCAAAGAAGTATTCGGTATGACGACACCGCTACTTACGACTAGCTCTGGTGCTAAGATGGGCAAGACTGCTGCGGGAGCGGTATGGCTTAATGAAGATTTGTTAAGCCCGTATGATTATTACCAATATTGGCGTAACTGCGAAGATGCCGACATAGTTAGATTTGCCACATTATATAGCGAGTTCACTCAAGAAGAGCTTAATAGGTTTGAGAGTTTAGCGGCAGAAGATATTAATGCAGCTAAAAAACAGCTTGCTTATGAGCTAACTAAGCGTTGTCACTCGGAGCAGGCAGCAAAATCAGCTCTAGAAACTGCAGTAAAGATATTTGAAGAAGGACAAATCGATGAGAATTTACCTACCGTTGTTTTAGAGCAGGAAGTATTACAAGCAGGTATTAGTGCATATGAATTATTTCATGAAGCAGGGCTTGTTACTTCTAAATCGGAAGCACGCAAGCTTATAAGAGGGAATGGTGCTAAGATAAATGATAGATTAGTCGAAGATGAAAATATGATAATTAACACTAATTTCTTACTCGATAAAAAAGTTATAAAGCTCTCTGCCGGTAAGAAAAGACATATATTGGTTAGGGTTTGAATATTTTTCTAGATTACCATGTTCCCTTCAGTTGCAGCATTATTGTATGGCTCAAATATATTATGTCTAATTGAAACTTACAGTTTCAATTAGACAAATTGTATATTGTCTATCTAATGGGCCCTTATAACATAAGTTCAATTCAAATTTAAACAGTAATGACTAAAATAAGGCTTGATAAATATTTGCTGCAAAAAGGTTTTGTAACAGATATTACCATAGCACGAAGTTTGATTATCCAAGGTAAAGTACATAATAAGCATGAGCAGTTAATTAAGCCTGGGATACAGGTTAATATAAATGACACCGACATTAAGGTAAAGCTACCGCAGCATAATTATGTTTCAAGAGGGGCATTAAAATTAATTGCCGCTTTGGATTATTTTAAAATTGATCCCGAAAATTTAGTTTGTATTGATATCGGTAGTAGCACCGGTGGTTTTACAGAAGTGTTACTTGAGCGTAAAGCAAAATTAATTTTTGCCGTAGATGTCGGTTATGGCGAACTTCATCCTAAATTACGCGACAATCCACACATTAAGGTGCTTGAGAAGACTAATGCACGATATTTAACCGATAAACAAATAATAACGAAGCCTGATTTAATTGTTTGCGATGCCAGCTTTATTAGTTTAACTACTATATTACCGACTGTACTAAATTTAGTTAAAGAAGATTGCATGCTTATTGCTTTAATAAAACCGCAGTTTGAGGTCGAAAAGCATGAAGTAGAGCAGGGAGGAGTTATTAAAAATCCTCTCTTACATCAAAAAGTATGCGATAAAATCAAAGATTGGCTTAAGAAAGAGCATAATTTTAAAATATTCGGTATAATAGCAAGTCCAATACTAGGAGCTAAGGGGAATCAAGAGTTTTTAATATGCGGAAAAAGAAAAACGCTTATTTTTCTATAGTTTATCCTTAATTTGAATTGTTTTAGTAATCATTGCATCTTCTAATGTATAATTATTCAATGTTTTTATAAATGCTTCACTTGCTTCTTTAATAAAATGTTTAAATTGGCATGAATTTGTAATTTTGCAGCTATTAGTATGTTTATTGAAACATTCTACTATATCCATATTAGGTTCTAATTTTTCTATTATATCTCCCAACTTTATGGAAGAAGGGCTAAATGCTAGCTTAATTCCTCCTCCTTTTCCTTTACTACTATTAATATATCCTAATTGTGCTAATCTATGAATCACTTTTATCAAATGATTAAGGGAAATATTATGGTACTCTGATATCTCTTTTACACTACAAATTCTTTCCGGTTTTGAAGCAAGATATATAAGGCTACGTAATCCGTAGTCGGTAAAACTTGTTAACTGCATAAAAATTTTATTTATTTTTACCTTGAATATACAAAAAAATGTCTATATAAGTCTAGTTACTATAATATGTATTTTAAACGCATATTTATAGTAAAGGTTATATTATTCAAAAAGGAGTAATTATGTCTAGAACAACTATAGTGAGAGAAATAAGAAAAACTGCGGAGCTATTTAAGAATTTTGATATTACTAAATCTTTAAATTTTTATGGAAATTTAGCAACTAAATATGAAGCAGTGGTAAATGAATTTTTTAATAGTAAGGGTTTTAATACTGAAAAACCTGAGAAAGGAATACAGCTAAATGCAATGAAAAATTTTTTAAATCTTACCGGCAGTAGTATTCTAAAGGTTTTAAGTGCATATAGCGAAACAGATGAAGTAGGTCTTTTAGAAGTGATCCAATCCAAGCATTAGAGAATGATCATAAATGTAAAAGGGCGGTATCAAAAATTGTTGGTATACATGTAGGGCGTAATATTCTTTCAGAGTTATATCAACCTGTTGCTGAAGAGCTTATATCAAATGTAGATGAGGGTAACAAGCTGGTAACCGAAATATATTAATATAGTAGGAAAGCATTTTGTAAGTGCTGAAAAGAAGCAATATGATGAATTAAAAGCAAAGTATAATATAGCGAGTTTTGAAAGTCATAAAATAAAAATCGAAATAGAAAGTGCTGAACAAAAAGTAATACCGCACAAACATAGGCAAATTATTACTGTTAAAGTAGGAGAAAGATACAGTGAATTTACAGTTATAAAAACCGGTCATGATGAAGAAGGTCATTATTATGAATACTTAATAAAGAAAAATCCTAATGGAACTGTAACAAATTATCTATTTGATTCTGAAAATCATCTGGTAAAAGTACACCCTTCATATATTGAATCGGATATAGAAAACAATAAAGATCTCGTTCTTATCAGCGGCGGGGTCGGGAGCAAGCCATTCTATTTCTAGAATTAATAGTATAACAAATGAAGAAAATGTTAAGCTTTCCGCCGTTATGCACATTATTCACTCTACTAGAAATAAAAACAGTGATACATTTCAATTAGATGCAGCTGTAAAAAAATTAACTGATATGGCAGCAATATGTGATACTGAAATTCATTATAAATTTTATACTCAAGATAGTTATAATAATATTAATGAGAACGATAATATACATTATCATACCGGTAGAATAGCTGAAGAATTTTTATTAGGCCTTTTAAAAGGTGAAACTGATGAAATTTGTGCTCCTCATTCTTTTAACGATCATGTGCAGCATATATTAGAAGCGAAAATGGGGGTTATGTGTATACTCAGATTCATGTAGAAGTATTTTGTTCATCAGGAGGAGACTATGATCCATCTCTAAGCAGACCAGAGGGATTATCGAGTATTTGCCCCTTTATGAATATGTAGTTTTACAAAAATATAAAGTTAAATATTGCTTATATATTCTAATTAGTGTATTTTCGTTACGGATAAGCATTATAAAAATTATAGATAGGTGGGTTTATCCCACCTTTTTTGTTATAAATATCAAATATGCAAACTATTGAACAACAAATAGCAAAAGTAATAGAAGAATCCTTGACAGATATGGGGTTTGAGTTAGTTCTTGTGAAGTTTAAAGGTGTTAACCCTAAAGTAGTCGAGATATTGATTGATAGCTTAAACAGCGAAAAAATATCTGTGGAAGATTGTACTAAAGCAAGTAGGACTATCTCCGCTATTCTAGATGTTGAAGATTTAATAGAAGCTGCATATTCTTTAGAGGTAGCATCAAGCGGTCTTGAACGTCCGGTAGTAAAGTTTGAAAATTATAATAGATTTTTAGAAAGAGAAGTTAAAATCACACTTAAAGAATTATTGAACGGCAAAACTCGTTATCAGGGTAAAATAATTAAAGCCGAAAATAATAAAATATATTTAAAATGTGAAGAACAAGAAGTACTAATTGATTATGATTTAATTAAAAATGCTAATCTAGTTTTAACTGAAGAAGTATTTAAAAAATTGCTAAAGCAATAAGAGATAATGTATGTCTAATATAGGTAATGTAGAAATTTTACAAATTATAGATTCTGTAGCTCGTGAGAAAGGAATATCAAAAGAAATTTTGATTTCAACGGTTGAACAAGCGGTACAAGCAGCAGGACGAAAAAAATACGGTAATGAATATAATATTAAAGCTCAGATAAATAGGAAAACCGGTGAGATAAATCTTTTCAGGATCTTAAAAATAGTAGAAGATGTAGAAGATTACTTAACGCAAATCTCACTTGAAGAAGCTTTAATAAAGAATCCGGAAGCTAAAATCGGTGATGAGATATATGAATATTTACCGCCGATTGATCATGCTAGAGTATCAGCTCAAGCTGCAAAACAAGTTATAACGCAACGTGTTATAGAAGCTGAACGTGAAAAACAATATCATGACTTTAAAGATAGAAAAGGCGAAATTATAAATGGGATAGTTAAGAGAATAGAATACGGTGATATAATAGTTGACCTGAGTCGTGCTGAAGCAATAATAAAAAAAGATCAATTAATTAAGGGTGAGAATTTTAAACCTAATGATCGTATAAAAGCATATGTACAGGATGTAAGGCAAGAAACAAAAGGACCGCAGATTTTCTTGTCTAGAGTAGATAACCAGATGCTAGTTAAGCTATTTAAGCTAGAAGTACCTGAAATTCTTGAATCTATTATTCAAATAAAATCAGTAGCACGTGATCCCGGTTCAAAAGCAAAAATAGCAGTATTTGCTTCGGATAGTAGTATAGATCCCGTAGGCTCATGCGTAGGTATTAGAGGTAATAGAGTAAAAGCCGTAACAAATGAATTAAACGGAGAGAAAATTGATATAGTATTATGGAGTAATGATCTTGCACAGTTTATAGTTAATGCTCTTGCACCGCTTGCACCTGGGGAAATCACAAAAATTTTGATTGATGAGGATAGGCATAAGGTAGAAGTAGTAGTTTCGCAAGAAAATCAAAGTATTGCAATAGGTAGAAGAGGGCAGAATGTGCGTTTAGCTTCTCAGCTTACAGGTTGGAATATCGATATAATGACCGAAGAGCAAGAATCAAAAAGAAGAAATGAAGAGTTCTTAACTTCTACGGCATTATTTATGGAAGCTTTAGATGTTGAAGAAGTTATAGGTCAGCTTTTATCGGTAACGGGATTTAATTCAGTAGAACAAATTGCTAGTAGTGAGATTAGTACTTTAACAAGAATTGAAGGCTTTGAGGAAGAACTTGCCGTAGAGATTAAAAATCGAGCTATTAATTACGTCGACCTTAAGAATGAAAAGATTATCAAAAAGCTAGAGGATCTAGGAGTTGAGCAAGAATTAATAGATATATTAGAATTATCGCTTGAATTAATATTACAATTTGCCGAATATGGTATAAAGACCATAGAAGATTTAGGAGAGATGAGTGTAAATGAATTTAAAAATTTAGCTCCAAATTCTAATATAACGGACGAAAATATTAAATTGCTGATTAAAACTGCTAGACAGCATGGTGTATTGAAGGATAGTTAGTGGGTTGAATGTAGGGTGTATATATCATTCCTGCGAAAGCAAGCATCCAGAATAAATAGCTTAGTAATTAGGGCGTCCTTGAAAAATAAACCTATAAAAATAAGTTTTTTTTATAAATTTTAGTGGATTCCCGCTTTCGCGGGAATGACATAAACGAGCCATGCGAGCAACGCCGCTTTTAGTTAGGAATGACATAATCAAGTAGTAGACGGAAAAAAACAGAAACACAAAGGTTTTAAATATGACGGATAACCAGGAAATCAAACCCAAAAAGTTGACACTTGGCAATTCAAAATTATCGCTTAATAAGTCTTTTGACTCTCTTACAGGAGCTCAAAGCTTTGTTAATGCTAAATCTAAAACGCTAGTAGAAGTTAGAAAAAGCTCTACCGGTAGTGCTACTACCCTTTCATTAAATAAAGAAAGGAATAGTTTAGATCAAATTGTTATTGATGCTAATAAGGAAGAATTTAACAGACGTTTATCTATTCTTAAAAAAGCTGCTGAGCAATCTCAATTCAATGACCCTTCAAAAATAAGCACTTTAAGCAAACTTGCAAGTATTAACCAGTCTGCTAACTCAAAAATAGAACCGCTAGAAACTGATAAAGAAGTTGAACAAAAACAGCAAAATACCGAAGAAAATAAAGTAGAAGTTAGTGCTAAAATCGTTCAAGATGATGAAGATATACCGTCACAAATACCTAAAAAGAAAGAAGAAACTTTTGTAAAGTCTCCTTTAGTAGGAATGCGAACACGTTACGGTATAGAATCAGAGAAAGAATTAGATAAAACAGCAGAGAGTAAAATAATAGCACCAAAAATTAAGCTAGAAGAGCCAAAAAAATTCAAAAAAGTCGATCTTTTCAATATGCTTAGCGACGACGAAAGCGGCAGCGGTAGAACTAGAAGTCTTGCTGCTATAAAAAGAGCTAGAGAAAAAGAAAAGCGTAAATTAGTATCACAAGCACCTGAGAAAGTATATAGAGAAGTAACGATCCCGGAAGCTATCGGAGTCGGCGATCTTGCAAATGCTATGTCTGAAAGAGTGGCTGATGTAATTAAAGAATTAATGAAACTCGGTATTCTTGCAAATGCTAGCCAAACAATAGATGCCGATACGGCAGAACTAGTTGCAACAAATTTAGGGCATACGGTAACAAGAGTCCAAGAGTCAGATGTTGAAAATGTTTTAATTAGTGATGATAAGGTTGAGGATTTAAGAACGCGTGCTCCGGTTGTGACGGTAATGGGTCATGTCGATCATGGTAAAACCTCATTGCTTGACTCTCTTAAGTCTACAGATATTGCTGCAGGTGAGCTAGGCGGAATTACACAACATATTGGGGCTTATAGAGTAACTCTTGCAGACGGTAGAGCAATTACTTTTATTGATACTCCGGGGCATGAAGCTTTTTCAGAAATGCGGTCAAGAGGTGCTAAAGTAACGGATATAGTTATTATAGTGGTCGCAGCAGATGATGGAATCAAAACACAAACGGTTGAGGCAATTAATCATGCGAAAGCAGCGGGCGTTCCTATAATTGTAGCTATTAATAAGATTGATAAGCCTGATATTGATATTGAGCGTGTAAAGAACGAATTATATGTCCATGAAATTATCGGCGAAGAGGCAGGTGGTGAAGTTATGATTATTCCTATCTCAGCACTAAAGAAAATTAACTTAGATAAACTTGAAGAAGCAATTTTATTAATTGCAGAAATGCAGGATTTAAAGGCAAATCCTTTCGGTTTAGCTGCCGGTGTTGTAATCGAGTCAAAAATTGAACAAGGAAGAGGAACGCTAACCACTATATTAGTGCAGCGAGGTACCTTAAGAAACAGTGATATTATAATAGCTGGTATTGCTTACGGTAAAGTTAAAAAGATGACTAATGATAAGGGACTAGAAATAGTAGAAGCAACTCCGTCTGTTCCTGTAGAAATTCAGGGGTTAAATGAAGTGCCTTTTGCCGGTGATAAATTTAACGTAGTACAAAATGAGAAACAAGCAAAAGATATAGCCGAATATAGAATGCGTCTTGCTAAAGAAAAAAAAATATCTATTGCACCGCGTTCAAGTTTAGAAGAGTTGTTTTTAAAAGCTTCCGGTAATAGTAAAATTAAGGAATTACCTTTAATTATTAAAGGTGATGTTCAAGGCTCGGTTGAAGCTATTTCAGGTAGCTTATTAAAATTACCGAGTGATGAGATAAAGCTTCGTATACTTCATAGCGGCGTAGGTCCGATAACGGAATCCGATGTATCTCTTGCACATGCTTCTTCGGCTATTATTGTCGGCTTTAACGTTAGAGCAGGGGCAAATGCCTTAACTGCCGCAGAAAAAGAAAAAGTCGATATTCGATATTATAGTATAATATATCATTTAATTGATGATATAAAAGCCATTATGAGCGGTATGCTTGATCCGATCGTTAGAGAGCAGTATATCGGAAGCGCAGAAATTAGACAAATATTTAATATTACCAAAGTTGGCAAAATCGCAGGTAGTTATGTAACTAAAGGGATTATTAAGAAAGGAGCGGGCGTACGCTTATTACGTGATAATGTAGTCATGTATGAAGGAAAACTCAACACTTTAAAACGCTTTAAAGATGAAGTTAAAGAAGTTAGAGAAGGATATGAGTGTGGTATAGCATTTGAAAATTACCAAGATATTAGAGAAGGAGACACAGTTGAAGTTTTTGAGCTAATTCAAGAACAAAGACAATTATAATATACTCGTTGAACTTCAAAAATTGGCTACATTATCATACAGGTACTGCGGCGTTGTTGCATGGATACTACTAAATCGTCATTGCGAGTAGTTGTAGACTGCATGGCAATCTCATGAAATAATAACAAACTCCTGAGATTGCTTCGTAATTTCCTCGCAATGACGAAAAGTTAGAACCACGCAACAATGCCCTGCTTTCGCGGGCATGACATTTAGTAGAATATCCCTTTTTAATAAATTAATCAATTTTAAGTAACTAACACACCTAAAAGTAAAGTTTTTTCAGTACATTTAGTTCATCATTAAAAACAGTTTATGATTTCGGAGTAAAGAGTTTTAATTTTATAAAAAATACATCTAGTATTCTTTCTTCTAAAGTTGCTGAAACTTTTAATTTTGTGAGTAATAAAGTTTTTTCTTATTTAAATAATAACGCTGAAGAAACATTTAATCTCTTAGATCAACTAGAAACTCTGCCTGATAATGAGTTAGTAGAAGCAATTTTAAACACGTCTGAAAATGTATTAGATGAAGTTTTTGAAAAGATAACATATAAAAAATTGGTAGAATTAATAAATAATATTTCCGATGAACAAGCACAAAAATTAGTTCATTATATTTTGCCGGAGCATTTTGAAAAATTAATGCAATTTATTCCAGTAGATAAATTAAATACATATATGGATACTATCCTTTCTTTAGAAAAGCTTACCGAGCAGGCACTAAAAAAATTATCAGATGAGGATATTTCTGATGAACAGCTTGAAAATATAATTATTTTAGCAGGAGAAGAAAAGCTTGCAGAAAATTTTGATATTATTCCAAATAAAAATTTAGTAAGAATCATGAGCCATATTTCAAATGATAAGCTAGCACCAATAATTTCGCACGCCTCAGATGAAAGTCTAGTAAGAATCATTGATATTATTGACTCGGATAATCATGATTTATCGAAATCATTAGTTGGGCAAATAATAGCCTTAATACACGACAAGAAGTGTGTAAAGCAAGAATCAGGTGCAGTATCTGATAGTGATTCTGGATTCTTTGATTATGAAGATAAAATAAAAGTATCAGACAATCAAGTAGAACACTCCAATAGTGATTTTACTATGAAATTACCTTATAATTTTGGAGTCTTGAATTATGAAGATGATGTAGTATACTTATAATAAAGCTCTTATGTCATTTCGTTGATTATAGAAATCCAGTAAATGGATTCCTACTTTTCACTAGGAATGGCATAATTGATTGCGATTTTAGCATCAGGAGGGCGTATGTATAGTGGTTCGATAGAGCTATTTAATTTTACATCGCTCGACAATCTACTAGCAATATATCTACAGGTAACCCAAGCTTTAACTCGTGCAAAACGTGGCAAGGTTATTATATTTGGCAAATGCATAATTTGGTGATATATAAATTCAAGTCCGCTACCGCAACAAACTATATGCCCTTTCTCATTTGTAAGCAGTTGTATAGCATACTCGAAATCTATCAATAACGGCTCTTCTATTTGTCCTGATTTATGAAAAACTTGCATATAAAGCTGTGAGCGATAAGCGTTTAAAAAGACATATATTTTATCATAATCTGTAACTTGAGTTATGGCTCTAAAATAAGCATATTCAAAATTGCTAACCGCTACTGCTTTAATATTCTCCTTGGAAAATAATATACCTTTAGCACTAGCAAGTCCTATTCTAATGCCGGTAAAGCTACCGGGTCCGTTAGTTACCGCTAAATAATCTAAATCATCATATGAACATTTAGCTGATTTCATCACGTCTTCTATCATCGGTATTAGATTTTCTGCTTGCATAGAAGGACGTAATTCTTCTATATATGCAAGGATATTCTCATTTTCGGATATTGCTACCGATGCAGTATTATTGGCTGTGTCAAATGCTAGTATTTTCATAGATTATTATTTGAATAAGTCACTATGTGTACCGGTATGTATATAGATAGTGTACCGGGAAATTTTTGAAAAGCCCTTATGTCATTCCTGTGAAAGCAAAAATGACATGGAATAAAATAGTAGAGGTTTGCAGAATCATATTAAATTAAGCTTTTTATACATTTCTTTATACGCAGAATATTTATTAATATTTAAACCTTTTGCTGATTCTTCTAATATTTTTATTGATTCTGCATTTAATGCTTTTTCCTGTGTTATTTTATGATATATCGCTTCTCTTACAAAATTCATAATAGTATCATTTTTATGTGCAGTGTGAACTTTAAGAAAATGATGTAATTCGTTTGGTATATCTATGCTTAGTCTAGTCATATGACATACTTATTTAAGTAATTACTTAAGTAAGTATATCATAAAATAAGAAAAATAAAAGTAAAAATATAGTCTCTAAAAATTATTTAAAGTATATTCAATAAAAGTTTGGCGTGCTTCAACCTGTCTATTATTATGAAATAAATATCTATTAAAAAAATAGTTTGTTAGAGCTAAAGCTTGCCGTTTTTCTTCTAATGTAATCTCACTATTATCTGAAAGTAAAAATCTTGGTAACATCAATAATTTATCTTTATAAGGTTTTCCTACTTCATATGATAATGCTCTAGCTGATTTAGGTGATACATAGATTAAATCAGTTGTAACATGGCTCACGCCGCATTTGGTAAGATCAAGCTTATAACCCGTCTCGGCAAGTAAAGCTAGCTCAAAATTAATATAATCACGAAAACAAAAATTCTTTGATAAATTATCTAAATAGTTAATTAGAAATGAAAAAAATTTAGAATGTTCTTCTCTTTCATGAAATAACTCTTTGATTAAAGCTATAACGGAATTAAAGGCATATAATTTAGCTTTATTTGTGATAAAATAACCGGTGTAAGATTTAATGAGTTCACATTTAGCCATGCCAATATGTTCATGTAATCTTGCCTGCCAAAGAAAATCTATAATATTCCCTTCTTGATATATAAGTTTACTTTTTTTAGAAAATTCTTTTACAACTCCCGAATATAAACCATGATTTTTAGTAAAAACCGTAATAATAAATGTATTTTCTTTCAAAGGTTTTTTAGCAATTATTACTCCTATATCTTTGATATTCATGGTTTTTTATTAAATTTTTGTCATTGCAAGGAAAATTACGGAGTAATTGACAAAGCAATCCAGTTAAAAATGCTAATTTTTAGCATTTTTTTAATTATTTTCTGGATTGCCGTGTTCCTTTCAATCACTCGCAATGACGTTTTGATATCCGTACAACAACCCCCTAGCTTCCTCAGAATTTCCTGTATATGATATATTCTTGTACCCTAGTTTGATTGCAGTAAATAAAGCGGCGTGATCCTCTCCTACATTTACGGTAAGATCTAAAACTTTTTCCGGAAATTCTTTACTTAGAGTTTTAAACATGTAATCAATTGCTAGCATACCGTAATATTTTACGCTAGAGGCATGATTTGTTAATATCAGCTGTTCTTCTACACTAGATACAAAATTACGTGCTTCTTCCAAATTTCTTATTTCATAAACTATAATCATTTAATTATCTCTTTTAGGTCCTTTAAATGTGAGGCGGAAGATATGAAGTCATACGTTAAATTTTCAAATTTAGAGCAGATAATCTTATTAAATCCAAGTTTTACGGCTTCTTTTATTCTTGTTTCTGCTTTTGCGGTTTTTCTTATTTCACCCGATAAACTTATTTCACCGAAAAAGACGCTATGTTCGGGTACAGGGTTGCCGGTTGCAGCAGATATTAAGCTCGCTGTTACTGCTAAATCAGAAGCAGGATCGGCAATTTTAAGTCCCCCCGCAATGCTTAAATATACCTCATAATTAGCAAGATTCAGTCCTATCCTACTACTAAGCACGGCAAGTATCATTGATAACCTATTAGCATCCCAGCCCACCGCAGAGCGTCTAGGAGTTACCATATTTGAGGGTACTATAAGGGCTTGTACTTCCATAAGTAACGTTCTTGAACCTTCGATTCCTGCAAAAATAGACGTACCTATAACGTTCTGTTCTCGCTGCATTAAAAATAGTTCAGACGGGTTTGTTACTTCAATAAGCCCGCTGCCGCTTATCTCAAATACTCCTATTTCACCCACACCGCCAAAACGATTTTTATATGAGCGTAAAATACGGAAATGATTATTATGATCTCCCTCAAAATATAGCACGGTATCAACTAAATGTTCAAGTATCTTAGGACCTGCTAGTTGTCCGTCTTTAGTGACGTGACAGCTTAATAAAATAATTATATTGTTTTGCTTAGCATAATTAACAAGCTCATTTGCACATGTACGAATTTGCGAAACAGTGCCTGGAGGCGATGATAATTCTTTTGTGGTAATTGTTTGAATAGAATCAATCACTATTAAATCAATATTATTTTTATTAGCTTCTATACTCGCAATAATATCTTCCAAATTAGTAGCTGCTAAAATATCGGTATTATAGTTAGTTAGGTTTAGCCTTATGGCCCTTAATTTTATTTGGTCTAACGATTCTTCGCCTGTTATATATAAGCAATTAATCTTTGATGCAAAGTTACTTGCTGCTAGCTGTAGTAACAAAGTAGATTTGCCTATACCAGGGGCTCCTCCTATTAATATAGCAGAACCAAGCACTAAACCGCCGCCTAGTACTCTATTGAATTCACCTATAGGGGTAGGGATGCGTAACTGCTCGGTTACATGCCCTGAAAGTTTATCGAAGTCTTGCTTACTACCGACTTTAACAATTGCTTGATTTGTACTTATTATCTCTTCGACAATACTACCCCATACACCGCAATCAAAGCACTGCCCTGACCATTTAGGACTAATATTTCCACAGTTAGAACATATGTAATGTTTTTTGGTCATGTTTGTTTTTTAATGTCTTGTTACGCGGTTCTATGTCATTCCCACGAAAGCGGGAATGACGGTAAAGCTCAAAACCAACAGCTTACTCTTACCATATAGTTTTTCACGTATAATTTCAATATTTTCATCTAAAATATAATCATCTGTTTTAGCCATCTCAATAACTATAATAGCACCGTCTTTGAGCCAATTATTTTTTATCAGCAGTTTCATTACTTTAGGCACTATATTTTTATGATAAGGGGGGTCTATAAAGACAAGATCAAATGATTTATTAGACCTCTTCCCAAACTTCGCTTCTAGAGGTAATTTAGACGTCGATCCGGTACTCGCATCCTCACGTACTAGTGTGTACGCTGCGGTACTGTGTTCCGTGTCTCCTTTAGATCCCTCTCTATAAGCTGGTTTAAAAAGATGTCTAGTAGCTTTCGGTAGATTTAAAGCATTAATATTAACGAAATTAACATTATTTTCAATGTTTAGAGATTTAGCAAACTCTTCTGCTATTTTTAATGAGGATGTATCAATATCAATTAAGGTAGCAAAACCTGCTCCTCTTGATAGGCTCTCAAAAGCAAGGCTACCGCTACCGGCAAATAAATCGAGAATGTGAGTATTTTCGTTAAATAATTTATTACCGGTAAACTCACCGGAGGTTAATATACTAAATATTGCCTCTTTGAGCTTACCGGTGGAAGGTCGATATTTGATATTTTTAGCGGTAGGTATAAGTTGGTTTCTATATTTACCAGATATTATTTTTAACACTTATTTAGTTATATGCTTCTTTTATTGAGTGTGATTTTTTTTCGTCTTTTATTTTTGTGGCAAATCCTTTGCCTTTAGTGTTAGGCTTAAATTTTGCTGCGAATGTATTAGATTTTGCTTGTTGTGTTTCTACAGTTTTATCTTTCTTTTCTTTGATTTCTACTTTTGGCGTTGCTTGGTTTAAATTATTTTGTGCTTGTTTTAAAAGATCTTGTTCTTTAGCTTTATCAATATTATTATTTACATTATTTAAATTTTCTTCCCTTTTTTTAGATTTTTCTGTCTCAGCTTTTTGTCTTGCTTGTTGTTTTGCTGTTACTAATTCATCAATATTTTTAGGAGGCGGTGAGATATATTTATCTATACTACTAGTTAAGTTTTCAAATGACTTCTGAAGATTGCGTAAAGGTTTTTGAGTGAGTTTATAAGTTCCGGTAGCGATTAGCCCTCCGGCCAAAATACCTGCTCCTAGAATGACAGCTTTAGTAGTAAGGGCCGTGCCGGTGACCAATAACACAGGCATTGCTACGAAAGGCGCAGCTGCTACTGCAAGACCGGCTACTACGGCAAGTCCTACTAAAAATTTTTTACTTGCTAAAAAATTTGTTACGCGGCTAATTCCTGATGTAGTACTTTTAGCAAGTTTTGTACAAAGCTGTCCTACTCCGGTTTTCAGAAACCAACCGCTTTTCTCTCTTGCATGAATTTTATCTTGTAATTTAGCATGTTCGTTAACATTGACAGATGTTTTTTTACCGTCTTTATCTTGATGATCTAAATTCCCTTTAGCCTCACCTTTAGTATCATGCATCTTTGTAGCATCGTTGATTTTTGCTTTATCAAAATCTGCTCCTTCTTTATTAATTCCAGCTAGATTTGCTGCTTTTAGATTCGCTTGTTTTAGATTTGCTTCTTTAAATATAGCCTCGGCTGCTTCCACTGCTTGCATATCGGCATTTTCCAACACTGCTTTAGTGAAATTGGCTTTAGTAAGATCGGCACGCTGCATAATTGCATTTTTAAAGTTAGCTTCCTTAGCATTAATATTTTTAGCAATAGCATCCGAAATATTTAATCCCTCGGCTTCTGCTTTTTCTAAAGTAGCATTACTTAACTTAGCAAATTGTGCAGTTGCATTAGTAAGCGTAGCGTTTGTAAGATCGGCATATTCAAGATTTGCTTTATCAAGCTGTGCTTTTGTTAAATCAGCGTTCTTAAGTTTAACACGCTGCATTATAGCTTCTCTTAAGTCAGCTTCTTTTAAAGATAGTATATTTTCAAATTCAGCATCGCTAAAATAGGCATTTCTTGCAGTTATGCCTTGCATGTTACATTGCTCTTTAAATGTTGCTTCTAATGCATGTGTTTTATTCATAAAAACATTTTCAAGATTAGTAGAAACGATATTTGCTTGATCTAGAAGTGCATTATTTAAAACTACCCCCTGCATTTGAACTCTTTGCATATCTGCATAGGCAAGCGATATACCGGTAAGATTAGAATTTGTCCATTCTGAATCTTTAATAATTAACTTTTCGGCATCGGCATTAACCATCATAACCGCATTAAATTTGCTATTTGTTACCTCTACTTCAGATAAATCTACTTTAGGCATGTAAGCTCTCGACATATCACTATTTTCAATTTTGCTCTTTTTAAGATTAGCAAAAAAAAATCCTGCGTTACGAGCCGTAACATTTTGAAAAACGGCATTTTGTAAATTAGCTCCTTCAAAATTAGTAAAATCTAAATTACAATTTGAGATTTTGACATTCTCTAAGTTGGCTGAAGCAAATAATGTATTCTTCAGGTTAAGATTAGTAAGAGTTTTACCTGATAAATTAATCGCTGAAAGATCAGGAACTATATGTAAATCTTCTGAAAGATTTTTTTGCTTTCTAACAAATTCGGTAAGAGATAATTTTGTATTGGATTGTTTTGCTGCTTCAGCTAAATATAGATCAAATTCGACAGAAGTTAATTTTATATATTCTTTCGGTATATCTCGTTCTGTGGCAGTCGAACCTATAATATATGATGGGTCTAGTGTTATTTGTATTGCTTCGTCTTTTAACTGCTCAAAAATACCATCTAAACCCTTACCGCAGAACATTCTAAGATTATCTAAAGCATATACTTCAGTTTCTAATTTGTTTACTTCATGCTGTAACTTGTTGATTTTTTCTAGTTCGTTTTGTCGGTTTCTAGCAATAGTTTCTGCACTATTCCAAAAAGCATTTAAAAGATTGGTAGCAATCCCAGGATTATCTAAATTTTGCTTTAGAGTTTCTAACTCTTCTTGCTTAGTCTTTAGTTCTTTTGATTTGATGTCCCATAAAGTTTTTTCGTCTTCTCCAGCCAAAATATATTTCTTTGTCTTCGTAGCTTCATCTATAACTATTTCTTTGATATGTTCTTTTTCTAAATCTTTATCTATATATTGATTTAATCTTGCAAGATCTGAAAAAGATAGTTTTATATCTCGTATTTTATCTTTGAGATTGGGGATTTTATAGTTATCATAATCTTTATAATTAAAATCTGTATAATGAAGATTTGCTCCTCTAAAGTCGGTACCGATAAATGTACAATCATTAAATTTTACATTTGTTAAATCTGAATCACATAATATGGTATTTGTTAAGTCACAATTATTAAATACGGCATCTGTTAGTATTGTACCTTGGAAATTAGCATTGGCTAAATCTGCGTTAATTTCCATATTTTCTAAACTAGTAATGATAATGTTATCATTATCTTCAGCGAAATATTTATTTTTGATAAAATCATTTAGCGAGACACTAGGGGTATCTTTTATATAACCAAGGTAATCGTTTAGGTCTTTTTCTGTACATTTATATATATTAAGATTTGTCATATGTATTCTATATGATTAGTTAAAATGTGTTAATAATAACACATTACTAATTATTTTCCAGTATTTTATTATTTATTTCTTTATAATCTCCGGGTTTTAGATTATCTATTGTAAAATTACCATATTGAATCCTAATTAATTTGTTAACTTTTAGTCCACAATACTCGAATATTCTTCTAATTTCAAGATTTTTTCCTTCAAATAAAACTACTTCAAACCAACAATTAGTTTTATTTTGCTTAAGTAATTTTATCGAATGAGGGTTATAAAATATCCCGTCAATTTCTAAATTTTTATAATTGCTTTTTAGTAGAATATCAGACTTCCCATACGCCCTAACATGATATACTCGCTTTAACCTACTTGAGGGGAGCTCAAACTGACGAGCTAAATCACCGCTATTAGTTAGTAATAATAAACCTTCGCTATTTAAATCCAGCCTACCTATTAAATAACACGAGGTAAACCGGTTAGCTGTTCAAACACCGTTTTACGAGATAAAGGATCTTTATGAGTGGTAATTAAACCAACAGGTTTGTAATAAATCCAAAGCCTTGGTTTGTGTATATTATTGATTAATGTGCCGGATACTTCAATTTGATTACTAATATCAACATTTGTAGTTGGTGATAAAATTGTAATGCCGTCTACTTTTACCTGTCCTTCAACTATCAGCTTTTCAGCATCACGCCTAGAACAAACTCCTGCATTACTAATTATTTTAGCTAATCTATGCATTTTTAAATATAGTAATTTTCAATAGACCTCTTCCCAAGCGTCGTTTCTAGAGATAATTTATACGTCGATTCGGTACTCGCATCTTCACGTATTTCTATATATGCTGTGGTGCTGTGTTCCATGTCTCCGTTAAATTCCTTTCTATAAGTTGGTTTGGGAAGAGGTCTAATAAGAATATATAAAAATACCCTTAAAAAGCAATATTAATAATTTTACATAAATTATTAATATAATTATACTATACCGCTACATATGTTTTAACAAAATTATACGAATGTTAATTTTACTTATCAAAACTTTTGATTCTTTAAAATTCTTATCGTCTTTTTTTAGCTGAGTTTCTTTTTAACACAAATTAAGTCCTTTACTTTAATCTAAACTTCATTAAATTATGCAAAAACTTATTGGTTCAATCCTGTTAATTTCAAGTACTTGTATAGGTAGCGGTATGATAGCACTACCCATGGTATTAGCAAAATTAGGTTATAATACCTAGTATAATATTGATGTTTGTAATTTGGTTTATAATGTATTATACTTCTTTAATTAACCTAGAGCTTAATCTTCAAGCGGGTAAAGGCTTAACACTTGGGCATTGGGAAAATATTTTTCAGGACATACTGCTCAAAGCATCGGTACTGTAAGCCTTAAGCTCCTTTCATATGCTTTACTTGCAGTATTTATATACGGAGGCTCTTCAATATTACAGAAGTTATTAGCTTTAAATACAAGTATAACTTATATAGGAGCATGGTGTATTATTACCTCTAAAAGAAATATCTATATGGGGTATAGTCACTCTGGTAGTTTTTACTTCATTTAGTTTTCAAGTAATCTTTCATACCTTAACTAATTATTGTAACAAAAATGCTAAAGACGGCACTTTTATTTGGAAGCTTAATTCCTGCAATAGTATATATAATTTGGACTTGTAGTATTCTTATTGTAGTACATCATAATAATCCAACATTTTATCAACAAATGATTACCAGTAATGTAGAAGTCGGAGATAAGTAATATAGCAAAATGGCCGTCCGTACAACTATTAGTTTGGATAATTTCAACTCTTACTATCATTACATCAATACTCGGAGTAGGAGTAGGGCTATGTGATTCCCTTAAAACTATGTTTATGAATCCAATACCGAATGTAGTAATGCGTAATATGACCGCTTCTTCTATCGTTACTATATTACCAGTTTATATTGTAGCAGTAGTACCTAATGCTTTTATTATAATTTTAGGATTTGCTGGTATGATTCTCGTAATTATTGCAATTTTATTACCGGTTTATCTGTTATATAAAGTAAAGATAAATAATTGATTATCTTGAATTACAAAAACAATATCTAATTATTATATGTGTAATTGTTAAAATGCTTATAATGGGCTATGAACTTGTTAATATAGTAACTAAATAATAAGGTTATTTATTATTAAATATACTAATAATATTGAAAAATAGGAATTTTGTAAATATAAATATTATGATAATAGGAAATAATATAGAAACAATCAAACATGTAAGAAATAATGGGCAAATATCCGTGGGGAAGAAATATGCAGAAAAACAGATACAAGTTTTAACATCAAGTGACGGTACTATAATAATAAAGCCCGGTAAGTTCATTCCTTATAATGAGATGTGGCTTTATAGGAACAATAATAATGAGGTGTTTGATAAAGCAATAGGATAGACAGAAAAAAATAAAAGATAAACATCATCATTGCAAGGAAGGTACGAAGTAACTGACGAAGCAATCTCAGGAAAAATTCCTGAGATTGCCACGCTCACTAACGTTCGCTCGCAATGACGATTTGGTATTCACGCAATAATGACGTAAAACAATTCTGATTTAATTAGAGTTAAAAGTTCTTGTCTCCAAATTACCAAATTTAGAAAATTGACTATCATAATAAAGCGGAACATTTCCAACTGGTCCGTTACGATGTTTTGCAACAATTATATCGGCAATATTATATACTTTGTTGAGTTTATCTAACCATGCGGCATGTTTAGCATCGCCTGCTGCCGGTTCTTTTCTAGTTAAATAATATTCTTCACGATAAATAAACATTACTATATCAGCATCCTGTTCTATAGTTCCCGATTCTCGAAGATCGGATAGCATAGGTTTTTTGTCCTCACGTAGTTCTACCGCTCTTGAAAGCTGAGATAACGCAATAACCGGAATATTTAACTCTTTTGCTATTGCTTTTAAACCTTGGGTTATTTCTGAAATCTCGCTAACTCTATTTTCGGATTTACTTACTCCTCTAATTAATTGTAAATAATCAATAAATAATATACCGAGATTATGCTTGCGTTTCATTCTTCTAGCTCTTGTTCTTATAGCGGAAATAGATAGAGCAGGGGTATCATCGATAAAAAATTGTAATTCCGATAAAGTATTTGCTTCCTTGCGAAGACGGTTATATTTTTCTTCACCTAGAATCCCCGTACGAAGAGAAGTAGAATCAATTTCTGCACACATTGAAAGTAGACGTGTGGTTAGCTGTTCTGAGGACATTTCTAAAGAGAAAAAACCTACTGACTGAATTTCTTGATTATCTCTAATATTTTTAAGACGCATATTATTACAGGTATTAAGTGCAAGATTTATAGCAAATGCCGTTTTACCCATAGACGGACGTCCTGCAAGAATTATAAGATCGGAATTATGAAAGCCGCATAATTTATTATCTAGATCAATCAAACCGGTAGATATACCGATTATATGATCATTATTTTTCATAGCCCTATTAATACTAGCTAGTGATTCTGAAATAGATATACCGATTTTGGTAAAACTTTTTTCATTCAAGCCTTCGCTAGCTAAATCGTAAAGTTTAGCTTCGGCATGTTCAATCTGTTCCTTTGCTTCAACTTCTAATGAAGAATTATAGGCATTATTTACTACTTCTTCACCGATATTTATTAAATTACGCTTTATTGCTAAATCATATATTATTTTACCATAATCAAGCGGATTTATTACCATCATTGACATAGTTATCAATTTTGCTAAATACTCCGCTCCTTCTACTTCTTGAAATAGTTCATCTTGAGTTAATATACTACGTAAAGTAATAGGTGTAGCTGTTAGCCCTTTTTCAGTAATTTTCTCAATTGCCTTATAGATTTTTTGATGAATAGGTTCAAAAAAATGTTCATCACGTAAAAAGTCCGATACGTAATTTAGTAATTCGTTATTGGTTAAAATCGCCCCAAGTAGCATTTGCTCTGCTTGAACATTTGAAGGTAAAACTCTTGGTATAGGTAAATTATCTTCGTTATCAGCTAATATATTTGTTTCGTTATTTATTTTATTATGTGCCATTTTTGTTTGTTAAATTATTATATGGTTTGAAAAAAGAAGCCCTTTATGTCATTCCCACGCGGTATTGTTGCGTGGATACTGAGTCGTCATTGCAAGCAGCCGTAGGCTGCGTGGTGATAAAAAAATTCTGTAAATCAGAATTTTTACTGGATTGCTTCGTCAATTACTTATGTCATTTCCTCGCAATGACGTTAAAACCGATCCACACACAACAAAGCCCAAAACAGAACATTTTACATTATTCATTCTTTGCTTCATTTCTACGTTCAGCGATTAATTTATCTACTAAACTTTCTTCCGGTGAAAAATATTTATTAATGATATTACAGACTTTTTTAAATGCAAGAATAGTAAAGTTGATACTTTATTGCTCATAACTATCCCAGCGTTTAATTAAATTAGTTTCGATATCGAAAAAATCTAAAACTCTAGTAATAGAATGATTCACTATATCATCTATACTTACAGGGTTATTATAAAAAGCCGGCACGGGCGGCGATATAATGCCGCCGTAACTCGCTACTTTTAACATATTTTCTAAATGTCCGATATGCAAAGGAGTTTCACGGGTCATTAAAATAAGTTTCCTTCTGTCTTTAAGTACAACACCTGCCGCTCTACTAATTAAATTATCTTCCATTGAGTGAGCAAGACTTGCTAAGGTCTTCATACTACAAGGGGCTATTATCATGCCTGAAGTTTTAAAAGAGCCGCTTGAAATAGTAGCACCTAAATCTTTATCGTCATAATAATAATTAGCCAGTAGTTTAACTTTATCTATAGAATACTTAGTTTCGAGCTTTATAGTAAGAGCTGCTCCCTCTGAAATAACCAAATGAGTTTCGATATTTTGTTGCTTTAGTAATTCAAGCAAACGAATACCGTATATTGCTCCTGAAGCTCCAGAAATTGCTATAACAATTTTTGTTTCTTTATTCATCTAGGTTTCTATAATTTATCAGTTTAGTATATAATAAAAAAAAAATTATAAAATACATTATATATGCGAATAGCAAAAATATTATTACCGGTAGCAAAATTATTTCCGCTAGATTATTTAATACCTGAAGATTTAGAGCTAAACATAGGTGATCTTGTTGTAGTGCCTTTTAGAAATAAGGAATTAACCGGCATAGTATGGGAGCTTGTTTCAGATTCCGAGGCAAAAAAAATAAAAACTATTAGAGTGAAAGTACCGTTAAACTTAAATATTACTTCAGAAGTTTTAGAATTAATTAAATGGATGAGTAGCTACTATATGTCAGAGCTTGGGAGCATAGCCAAGTTAGTATTACCTATGGATATTGCTGAAAAACCGATTAAAGTTAAGGAGCAGAAAGTCAATAATAACTTTGTGCTACCTGATTTGTCGGAAGAGCAGAAACAAGCAGTAACAATTTTAAATGAAAGTAATAAGCCAACACTTGTTAAAGGTGTTACGGGATCAGGTAAAACAGAAATATATTTTCATCTAATAGCAGATTACTTAGCAAAAGGCAAACAAGTGCTTGTTATGTTGCCTGAAATTGCTTTAAGTACACAAATTATTAATCGTTTTATAGAGCGATTCGGTTTTGAGCCTATCATATGGAACTCAAGCGTTACCAAAGCTCACAAGAAAATGATTTTAAGAGGTATATTAAGCGATAAAGTTAAAGTAGTAATTGGGGCTAGAAGTAGTTTGTTTTTACCTTTTAAAAATCTCGGTTTAATAGTTATAGATGAGGAACATGATGATTCCTATAAACAAGATGACGGTATATTATATAATGCTAGGGATACGGCTATCGTAAGAGGTACATTTGATAAAGCACAAATCGTTTTGTGTTCGGCAACACCGTCTATTGAAACGATACATAATATAGAAATTGGTAAATATCAATTGGTTACATTGGTTAATAGATACAAAAATGTCGATTTGCCAAATATAGAAATAATCGACATGACTAAAGAAAAGCTATCTAAGAATTCCTATTTATCCAAGCTTCTTATAGAAGCTATCAAAGGTAATTTAGATAATAAAAAGCAAGTCTTATTATTTCTTAATAGGCGTGGTTATGCTCCGCTCATGCTATGCAAAGCTTGCGGTCACAGATTGACCTGTAAATTCTGCTCTTCTTGGATGGTAGTACATAAAGCGACTAAAAAACTTGAATGTCACCATTGCGGTTATCAAAGTAAAATTTTTAGTTCTTGTCCTGAATGTCTAGAGGATGAAACATTAACTATCTGTGGTCCAGGTATAGAGAGAATAGAGGAAGAAGCAAAAGCACTTTTTCCTGAGAGTAAAATTGCGGTGATAAGTAAAGATCATGCTAAAAGCCCAGAAAAAATAGCACAGCTTCTACATCAAATGGAAAATTTAGAAATTGATATTTTAATAGGCACACAAATAATAACAAAAGGTTATCACTTTCCGAATCTTACTTTAGTTGGAGTAATAGATGCCGATCTTGGAAGCAATAATGCCGATCTTAGGGCATCTGAGCGAACTTTTCAGCTACTACATCAGGTAGGTGGTAGAGCGGGTAGAGGAGATAGTAAAGGTGTAGTATATTTACAAAGCTATTATCCTGATAATACAATTTTTAGTTATGTTAAAGCCGGTGATGAAGATAGTTTTTTTGCAAATGAACTTGAAATAAGAAAATCAGCAGATATGCCGCCATTTTCCAAAACAGCATCGGTAATTTTGTCAGGTTCCAGTGAGGCTAAAATTCTAGAAATTGCTAGGGATATGGTCCGAATTGCACCAAAAGCAAACGTGAAAATTTTAGGACCGGCAAGTTCATTAATGTCAAAGCTCGCTGGTAAATATCGTTACCGAATACTTATTATAGCCGATAAGAAATTTAATTTGCAGAAATATTTAAAATTTTGGCTAAGCCTTATAAAAATTCCTTCTTTTTGTCATCTAAAAATAGATATCGATCCTAAAAGTTTTTATTAACTTCTATATCTTTCTCCTTGATTCTTCGACGGTGGAACATTAGATACATGAGGAGAAGGATTGGTAAGAGATTTTTGTATTTCTGCTATAGCTTTTTTAGTATTTTGAGTAGAATTTTTATAGCATCTTTATAAAAAGCAGCTTTAGCTTTATCTCCAGTAAAAGAATATTTTATAAAATTACCAATATTTTTCCAAATAGGATTATTATCCATTTTTGTAGTTTCTTCACACCATTTACCTACCTCTTGCAGTTTTGCTTCAACTTTAGCTATAGCAGCTGGATTATGTTTATTATCATCATAAATCTGAATAATATTATTTACTTTTTCTTTAAATTCAATGTGTTTTCTACTTTGTTTCAAATGAGCTATTATATCATCATTGTTTACTAATTCTCTCAGATTATCAATTATATCAGATAGTGTAGGTGGTTCAGGTAATTTATAATGTTGGTTGATTTTTTCAAATTTATCTTTGTGTGGATGATTCTTGATTAGATCCTCTTCTATAAAAGAAACAAACTCTTTTTGAGGTACTCCTACTTAGTTTTATTAGCCGTCCTAATGATTGTTCATAAGCTTTAATAGTAACATCAAGACGCTTCCCTGCCATAGGAACCGCTTAATGCTATATAGTGGCTAGATGCCGGAATCAAAGCATCTTTAGTATCAATATTATGATCTTTAAAAAATTGCTCTATTTTCTCTTTTACGGTTAAATTGGATTGTTTTTTAGGTGTTGTTTCCGGTACTTTTGTTTGTTCCGGAGCTGGTTTTGAAAAAATAATAGGCTTTTGGGTTTCAACTTGCGGAGATGGGGTGTCAACAAATATATCAAGTGCTTGGGAATGTGTAGTTAAGTCAGTCTGTTTTTTATGTGCTTCGTTCCATGCCTTTATTTGCTCAGAAGTGGGTTTTGGAGGAACAGCCGGTTTTGTATTTTTTGGTGGGTTATTTGACATATTTTTTGATTTTTTTCCTACTCTTGTATTCTATCTTTGACTGATTTTAGAATATTATCTTGTGCCATATTAAGCTCCTATGTTTATTTACATAATTAAACAGCTTGCTTAAATTTTTTATAAATTGCAAGCAAAATTTCTTTTTGTAATGCAATATTTTTACTATAAGATAGTTAGGTTATATATTTTATATATTAGAATCCAAGTTATTAACTAAAATGAGATATGAATTTTATGTACCCCCATATTAGACTTAGAAGAAATAGAAAAGCTTTTTGGCTTAGAGAGTTAATATCCGAAAGTAATTTATCGGTTAGTGATTTAGTGTTGCCTTTATTTGTTGTTGAAGGACATAATGAAAGGCAAGAAATTAAAACTATGCCTGGTATATATCGTTTATCGATTGATCAAATAGTAGAAACGGCAAAAGAAGCAGCAGAGCTGGGTATTAATGTTATTGCATTATTTCCGAGTATTGATCAAAGTCTAAAAAGTGAAAATGCCGATGAGGCTTATAATTTAGATAATTTAATATGTAGAACTATTAGAAGCATCAAAAACGCTAATATCGGTATTGGTATAATATGCGATGTAGCACTTGATCCTTATACTACACATGGTCATGATGGTATTGTGTATCATGGGGAAGTTGATAATGATAGATCAGTAAGAGCTTTGTGTAATCAGGCATTAGTGCTAGCAAAAGCTGGAGTAGATATTGTTGCACCTTCCGATATGATGGATGGAAGAATCAGGGCTATAAGGGAATATCTTGACAAAGAGGGATTTATAAATGTTGGAATTCTTGCTTATGCCGCTAAATATGCTTCAAGTTTTTACGGTCCGTTTCGCGATGCTGTTAAGAGTAATAAAAAGAATTATTTAGATAAATCAAGCTATCAAATGGATGTACGTAATATTAAGGAAGCAATGCTTGAGATTGAGTATGATATAGCAGAGGGAGCCGATATGGTAATGGTGAAGCCTGGTATGCCGTTTTTGGATGTTATTCGTGAAGCGGCAAATAATTTAAATGCTAAAATTTTTGCATATCAGGTTAGTGGAGAATATGCAATGTTAAAATTTGCAGCAGAAGCAGGGGCAATGGATTGGGGGAGAGCTTTGATGGAGTCATTAATTAGTTTTAAACGTGCCGGTGCCACAGGTATATTTACCTATGCAGCTCTTGAAGTAGCTGAAATATTAAAGAACAATAAAATTAAGTAGAAAACGGCTTCTGATATAAAATAAATAATATGTTTTATAATTATATCAAAATTATCAATGTGGTGTAAATCATTATAAAGAGGAGAAGATGACGCAAAATAAGCAATCAGTATTTAAAGGTTGGAATTTTTTAAAGCCTAAAGAAGGCGGAGCTAATGAGGTAGGAGAGCATGGCGGAGTATATCAAAGCTTAGACGGTAAAATTACGGCGATGATAAAAAAAGAGGCTTCAAGCTCAAAAAATATAACCGAGTTTTTAGGATCTCAAATTTTTGAAGCTATAAGTCCTGGAAATGGAGCAAAGGTTAATTTAATTGCTCCTGATGATTTTAATAAATCTAAAGCCGTTGATTTGCAAATATATGTCAAATCTGAATTTTTTGAGAATTATAGTAGTGATATGTATGTGGACATGGATAAACATATGTCTGCTAAAACTAAACCGAGTTCTTGGTTTAGAAAGGATGGCGGTAGACCACTTTTTATGGGGGCTAGAAATAAATTATTTAGAACCTTAGAAAATGCTTTTAAGGAAATTAAGTATCAGAACTTTGAAAACATTATGCCGGCAAGTTTATTGATCGGCGATTTTGATATACATGTTGGAAATATAGGAGTTATCAGAGATCAAAAAAATCCAAAAACTTTACCTAAATTAGTAAGAATTGATTTTGCTGGTAGTTTTGATAATTTAACAAATAATATATATCCGCATTCAAGAGCCAAACATTTGCCTGGATTCGGTCCCACTAACCATTTTAGAGAATTTCCTTCTAATTTAAGAACAAAAAATCCTAATTTTGCCGATAGCTTACTTGCAGTTTCTAAAATTGATTTAAGCAAAACTATTGATAAAAGTTTTGATGCATTAACTAAATATTATAGTAATGAAGCAATTGCAGAATTTGCAAAACAAGCGATGCCAAAGCAATTTAATAATAAACAATCTAAAGAAATAACGCCTGAAGAAATTAAGGCTAGTTTAATAGATACAATGAAAAAAAGGCAAGAATCCTTAAAGGAATACGGCTTAGAAATTAAAGTAAATAGTTTAATTTCTAAAAAATATAGTTTTCCTTATTACGAAGTGAAAGAGCAAGGATTAAAAACATTAATGAAAGAGTATCCTGATTATTTTGCGAAAATTCTTAATTATGAAGAAAGAAAAAAAGGAGGACAAAAACTTAAATTAAGAAATAAAATTACTACTAATTTTGCAAGAATTTTAGAAATACTTGGTATTAGAGATAGTGCGAAAAAACATTTAATAAAGACAATAAAAAGGTTAAATGAAGATATTAAAGATGAAAGAAATTTAGCTGGTTCTTCTGATAAAATAAGGAAAGAACCAAAACAAAAATTGGTAAAGACAAATATATATGCAAACAGAGAATATGTGGATGCTCTAGAAAAATTTAAGAAAGAAGTTGGAACGGATGATATTGTTAGTGTTACTCCAAGTCAATTAGGTTTAGCTAAAAAAGCTAAACAAAAAGACCAAGATGTATTAAAATTAGATGAAGAAAATCTAAAACATATAAAGAATCTCAAAGAAAAGATTATGAAGCCTACTCAAACTACTGTAGTTAGTGTTGTTAATAAAAAATCTACACCGGCTAAAACGAGATAATAAATGAACCAAGCAACAAGAAGCCTACAACTAAGTAATTAATCAGTAAAAGCCCATATTGCATCGGCAGCTTAATTATCTCAATCTTTTTAGAAAAATACATGGCTTTTACTACTTTAAGATAATAAAACGCAGCAACTACGCTGGTAAAAATACCACAATAAGCTAATGCGAATTCTTCTTGATTAATTGCTTGGTAAAAAAGGTAATATTTACCGAAAAATCCTGTAAGAGGAGGGATTCCAATCATTGAAAACATAACTATGCTAATTACGGCAGCTATAGTTTTATGATACTCTGCAATTCCTTGTATAGTTTTAAAACTAGCTTTATCGACGTCTTTACCGAGCAGTATAATTAAGCAAGTAAAAAATCCTATACTCCCTACCGCATATATTAGAATATATAGCAGAGCTGCTTTATATCCTTCTTGATTATGCAGAAGAACGCCGATTAATACATAACCGATATTTAAAATAGTACTATAAGCCATTAATCTTTTTAGAGAAGTTTGACGAATGGCTCCAAAAGCTCCAAACAGCATAGATAATATAGCAATTATCTTTATTAAATTATAATTAATAGGATAGTAATTACCTATAATTAATTTGCTGATATTTAATAAAACAATAACCATACCTATTTTTGAGGCAGCGTTGAAATAAGTAACCGAAGTAATCGGTGATCCTTCATATACGTCAGGGACCCAAAAATGGAGTGGAACACTTGAGAGTTTAAAGAAAATACTACTTAAAAATAGTATAATACCGATTATTAAACCAAGATTCATTCCGGAATTATCATTTAGTTTATATAAGATATCCTCAAATTGTAGGCTTCCGCCGAATCCGTATATAAAAGAAATACCGAATAATGATAAACAACTAACTAAACTACCTAAGATAAAATATTTTAAAGCACCTTCCGATGATTTCATATCATTTAATTTGAATCCTGCAAGTGCATATGAAGTTAAAGCAGTAAGCTCCATACTGCAGAATAATAATAGAAAATTCCGTGATGAAATTGCAACAAAAATACCTACAACTGATAATAACATTAAAGTAATAAATTCAAACTTTAATTCATCAGCAACAAGAATAGAGTAATCACGGTATATAATCATGGAGATAATAGTGAATAGTAGCACTATGCTTTTACTAATACCGATATTTATTCCGGTAGCAAATGAGTACCATACTCCTTCATAACTTGAGTACTTAAAGGTAAGAAAAATTGATAATATGCATAGTAAAATAATGATATTAGAAATAATTCTATTTTTATTTGGGATCATTACGGCAAAAAACTGCCCTAAAAGTGCTATTAAAGTCAAAGTTATTTCAGGAAGTAGCAGTAGCATATAAAACTAATATTATTTATGGAAATATAAATATTAGTAAATAAATCATTTTTTATCAACAAACTTATATATAATATTGCACTTTAATACTACCTCTAATTAAAATTATTTTCTTCGTAAAATTATATTATACAAAAAAAGCCTAAACATGATGAGATTGTACGTAGTGCATTTGAAAACCCTATAGTTGCTAAAGCCCTCTACAGCTTAGTTCTAATAATCCTTCTTTGTTCTTATTCTTTAGCAGGCTTCGTATCCTGTGCAAATATATTATTACCGGCTATTAAAATTCCTATGGCTAATATTTCATAACTATAAGTGCTAATTTTGTTGAGTGTATAATGTCTTATACATTAATAATTAATAGTTGCAATAAATAAAAAAAATAAATTATTTTGGTTAATCAATTTTAAATTGCTTAAATAAAATTAAATTCTTAAACTCACATCTATAATTGTTTTAATCTCATTAGGTTTTCTAATAAAAATATACTTTCTACCATTAAGTAAAAATATGAAGCCTTCTACTTCAAAAGCATTAACTGACAAGTTAAGAACCTTATATAGTTCTCACGATACTTTTACCAAAGCTAATAGAAGATACGAAAAAAAGCTCAGTCTTTAGATGAATATTAAGTAAAATTACAGTTAAAGCCATAGATACGGAAAGATAAGAGAGCTGTTTAATAAAAATTATCAAGTTCAAGAAGAAAAAATTGATAATATAGTTAAGTCATAAATGAAGAACATAAGTTTGAGATACTTCGCAGAAATCTACCTAATAAAAGTGAATCAGAAATAAAAAATATAATTGAGCAAGTAAACAGAATAAAAGCAGATGTCGGTAAAGTACTGTTACTCGGTAGTGCAGGAATAGGTAAAACCACGTTAATGCATTATATATCTTATAAATGGGGAAAAGGGGAGTGATGGAGTGATAAGTGTGATTATGTTTTTAGAGTTAAAAGAATTATTAAATGAAAGTTAGAAAGACGGTTATAGTGGGTATTTTGATATTAATAATTTATCTCAAAGTAAGCTTAATTGTTTTATCCATTATTGTTTAGGCAGTAGTGAAAGTACCTTAAGTGTTAAGGAAATAATGGATATCCAAAATAAAGATAAGATGTTGTTATTACTTGACGGGTATGACGAAGTAGCACATCTAAATACTCAAGATGTAAAAAGTTAATAGATAAAATATTAGAATATCAAAACGTAATAATGAGTTCTAGACCTAATGTGGTTGTAGAAGAAATGCGTAAAACAGGTTTGCGCGGAAAGTAGACAATACAGGACAGGCTGGGATAGTGAGGGAATAGAGCAATATGTACATAAAAATTTTGAGTATGATAAAGAGCTAGGAGTACAATTAAAAAGCTTTTTGGATACTCATAGCCAAATAAAAGAAATATGTGAAATTCCTATCAATAATGCATTAATATGTTTGGTTTGGAGTGATCAAGATATAAGGGATCAGTTTCACAAAAACAGCGATGAAGATTTGAATATAAGTCGTTTATATAGTGAAGTAATAAACTGGCTTAATAATAGGCATATAGAAAAAAACAAAATATAAAAATAAAACTGAAGCTAATGATATAGATGAAGTTATAGAACAAGGATGATTAAAAAGCAAAGGAAGTAATTATCAATTTATTCACTTAACTATTCAAGAATTTTTAGCCGCATGTTATTTAAAAAATCAGTTAACAGATAATAAGATGCAAAAATAAGGTTGAAAACCAGTAATTTTAAATTACTAGATGCCGGGGC
>NZ_JBEWYL010000002.1:0-363995 GCF_041477405.1 Candidatus Rickettsia barbarica
ATTTTATTTATTGAATCTTTATATACAAACCGTGATGATATATTAAATGAAAAAAGTGATATATTTTTTAGAAGAAGATAATATAAAGAAGAAAGTTTTTGGCAGATAAGCTTTATACGGGATAAGTAATAACAGCACTAATAAAACATAATGAAGTTGCTTAAATACCAAAAGGTTAAAGTTACTATGCTTCTTTAGGATTAAAAAGCCATTCATTATTACAATTTTTAATTTTTGTTTTAATTGTAATCAACTATTATTAATAAAAATAAGAAATGACTTTTATGGAAGATTTAAGCTCTTGGAAAGAAAAGTTTGAAACTTGCGTTTACGCTCAAAAACTATTAGACAACATCGAATATTTAAATGCTAAAGTAAAAAATCCTGTTGATATAGAAGAAGTTAAAAAAGGTCTCTACTAAGCTCGCAAGTATCACGACTTACAAATACGTCAATTAGGCGATCCTTATTATTCTCACCCGATTGAAGTAGCGATTATGCTCGCAGAGTTTGTAGCCGAAGAAGCTCCTAAGCTGTATAATGCTATTATGCTGCAAGCTGTTTTACTGCATGATACTATTGAAGATATAGCGCTGACTGAAGAAGTAATAACTATTGGACCGGAAGTAGCAAAGCACGTAGAGGGTTTAACTAGAATAAAACCTTACGGAAAAATAAGTAGTGAGAAAGGTCTGAATTTGCTAGTTAGACAAAAAAGATATGATACAGTATTAATAAAGTTCTTTGACAGAATGTATAATTTACAAACTTTAGGTGCTAAATCACCTGAAAAAATGAGGAAAGTTTAATTAGTGTTGTAAAAATTGTTGTGTATATAGAGGCACATGAAATAAAACAACAATTAATTAAACTGTGCTACAAATAAATTTTGATGAATAATTTCTGCAGGACTATAATTCACAGTATTTTTAATATATTAGCACAATAAATATATGATACATAAAATGCTACAGGACCTGTACAATCTAATAAAAAAAACGCTATAATAGTTTTAATATTACTTTTATCTTCTTAGGATCAATATTAGCTTGTTCTAAAGTTTTTCTTAAATATCGTTTAGCATCCACAAACTCCGGTGTCTCTCTAAGCGAAGTTCTCCCGATGACTCCTACTATAGTGATTCCAGCACCGATTAAAAAAGCTATACGCCAACTAAAACCAAATGAAGTAACTAAAGAAGCTAAGCATAATGCTCCAAAACCACCTAATATACAAAAACTATCTAAAGTTGCTACAGTTGGATATTGTACAGGTGGTTTAATAAATTCAGTTAAATATACATCTGCTCCTATTACTTGCCCCATTGAGGATATGCCTTGTGCCATATGGCATGCTATCATAACCCATGTAGCTACAATTCCTATTTCATCATAAGCTGAAGATTTGCCATAATAAAACAAGCTATAGTCATAAGCAAAGTAGTTATTATTATAGTTGATTTTCTTCCTATATTATCACCAAGCCAACCAAAGATTAATGCTCCTATCGGTCTAAATATATATGTTGAACATAATGCAGCTGCTTCATAGATTAGAGCAGTTTGAAAATCAGCTTGAGGAAAAGCTCGTTGAGAAGCACTGCTGCCATATGTACATATAAAAGCAAAGTGCCAATAGACAAAATACCTCATGCTTGTTTTGGTTCTCTATTTAAACTTGTTTGTGCTTTCTCATAGCCGAGCATAAATTCTTTATAAAAAATTAAATTGTAAAGAAATCTATACTGTTTTATATAAAAGTCAATAGGAAATTTCGCTTTATACGAAAATCAGCAAGTGAAGTGCAACTTATTATTAAGTTATGTTATCCATTTTGTCAATATAATTGCACTAGTTTAAAGCAGTATGTTTGTGTACCTGAGCATTCATCACAAGCCCAAAGCCGATTAACATGGATGCGATCATTGTTCCGCCGTAAGAAATAAATGGTAGCGGTACGCCTACTACGGGAAGCAAGCCCATAACCATAGCTATATTAATAAATACGTGAATAAATAAGATTGAAGTAATACCTATTACCATTAATTTACTAAAAATCTCTCGGCAATTTGCGGCAATTAATAAAGAAATAGTTATAAGTGCAAAATATAATATTAGTAAAAACATTCCTCCTATAAAGCCGAACTCTTCAGCGAAGGTAGCAAAGATAAAGTCAGTTTGATGTTCAGGAAGAAAATCCAAATGGCTTTGGCTACCTTGATTTAAACCGCGTCCAAATAGGCTACCTGAACCTATAGCGATTTTAGACTGGATAATATTATAACTAGCACCGAGCGGATCATGTTCGGGATCTAAAAAAACCATTACCCGTTTTTTTTGATAATCATACATCATATTCCAAGCAATAGGTAGGCTAATAAAAGCAGCAAGACCTAGTATTATAAAATATTTTATTCTAAGACCTGCCGCAAAAAATATAATTGCCGAAACAATTAAAACAATCATTCCCGTACCTAAATCTGGTTCTCTAATTATTAGAAAAGCCGGTATTAAAACTCCTATAATCGGTATAATAACTTTATGAAATTTTGTAAGATCATCAATTGTTAGTGAATGGAAATATCTAGCAAGCATTAGTACAACGGCGATTTTTATCGGTTCGGAAGGTTGAAGCTTAACTATACCGATATCAATCCATCTTTTACCGCCCATGGCAGTTGAGCCGAAAAGCTCCACGGCTACTAGTAAAGCGAGTACGCACAAATAAAAGATATACGATAACCTAAATATTATGCGTAAATCAATTAATGCAATAATAATAGCTAAAGGCAAGAATATACAAAAATTTATAATTTGTTTATAAGCCCAGGGCTGCAAATTACTATTTGCTGCAGAATAAAGCACAATGAAACCAATACAGCAAATTAAGCTAATTAGTAAAATTAAAGTAATCGGTAATTTTTGTAGTTGTTCTAGATAATTTTTATGCATTGTTTTTGTATTCAGTAGAGGTGTTGTATGTCATTCTTGCGCAAGCAGGAAGCCAGTACTTTAAAGCTTTTTAAAAGCTCAATTTATTGCGCTTGTTCCTGGCTTCCTGCTTGCGCAAGAATGACATAACAGGATTCCAGCCACAAATCTGCTAACTAAACCTCAACATCAAACACCTTAAAAATAAATACTAATTCGTCAGCTATCTCTTTCAGATAATCAAAACGACCGGCAGAACCTTTATGTCCCGTATCCATATTTGTTTTTAATAATAAGGGATTATTGTCCATTTTTAGTGCTCGTAATTTTGCTACCCATTTAGCAGGTTCCCAGTAACCTACACGTGGGTCGGATATACCGCAAGTAACGAATAGAGCAGGGTAGTTTTGTGCTTTTACGTTATCATAAGGGGAATATGATTTAATATATTCAAAATATTCTTTCTCTTTTGGATTACCCCACTCATTATATTCCAAGAGAGTTAACGGTAAGCTTTCGTCAAGCATGGTACTCAAAACATCAACAAACGGTACATGCGCGATTGCTGCTCTATAGATTTCCGGCTTTTCGTTGAGTATGTAACCGATTAACATACCGCCGGCACTACCGCCCATTATTACTATATTGTTGTTATTTGTATATTGCTCGTTAATTAAAGCTCTACTACAGGCTATGAAGTCTTCAAATGTTCTTTTTTTGGTTAAAAACTTAGCAGCTTCATACCAATCATGACCTAGATCATCGCCACCTCTAATATGAGCAACTGCGTAAATAAAACCGCGATCGGCAAGTGTCACTGCTGTATTTCTAAAATTGACGGGCATAGCGATGCCATAAGCACCGTAACCCATTAGATATAAAGGATTTGAACTGTCTTTTTTAAATAAAGATTTTTTATAAAACAAGGTTATAGGTACTTTTACATCTTCATTATCTGCAAATATTCTCTCTACTTTATACTCCTCCGGGTTAAAGCCTGAAGGTATTTCGTGGCTCTTTAATATCGTTAATTTATCGCTATTAAAATCGTAACTATAAGTGGTATTGGGTCTTGCTAGAGAAGAGTAATCTATTCTGATATCGTCTTCCTCAAAGTTTGTAGAAAAACTACTTGCTTGGAAACTTTCGTCGGGAAAATAAATTGTATTTTCTTGTAAATCTTTAAATCGCTTTATTTTAATTAGCGGTAAACCTTGGTCACGATAGTTTAAGATTAAATAATTATTTGTAACATTAAAGCTTTTTAAATATTTGTCTTGTTCTTCCTTAATATAAATATCATCCCAACTAGTATTTTCAAAATTATTTACCGGCAGTTTTATAACATGGAAATTTTTAGCTTTATAATTAGTTTTAATATAAAAATAATCGCCATTATATTCTATTTCATAGAATATTTTGTTTTCTGCAGCTCGTACTAATTTAGGCGTAAAACTATCATCCTGCATAGAAATTACGTAAATTTCATTTTCATTATGATCGCCTGAATTTATAAAAATATATTCATGACTTGCTGATTTCTTGCAGCTGATAAAATGAAGAGGGTTTTTTACCTCGAATATTAATTTATCCTGAGTGACCTCTTCACCTAGACGGTGAAACATTACCTTATCCCAGCGTTGATTCTCATTAATAGTAATATAGAAAAAGCCGTTTAAGTGTTCATGCCAAATTATAGTAGGAGCTACAGCTAAATCTCGATCGCTTGATACAAGCGAATTTTGCGGCATTCGCCTATGCTCACGTACATTTGTACGTTCCGCAGGCTTGTCCTGAAATTCATCTTGTCTGAAGCGATCGAGATTTAGCTGTACATTGCCTAATTCATCAGGTAAGTATTTTTGTTCTTTAAGGTTGTATAGTTTGATATTGTATTGTTCATTACCTGTAAAATTAACACTATAAGCCATTAAATTGTGATCAGGTGACATTGCAACTGTAGCAACATCAATAAAACTGCTATTTGGAGCAAGAAGGTTGACATCTAATATTACTTCTTCTGCTGATTCCATATTATTATGCTTTCTGCAATATATCGGATAATTTTTATTCTCCTCTACTCTATGGTAATAGTAATAATCTTTGTTCTTAACATAAACCGATTCATCGTCTAATTTAACCCGTCCTTTTAATTCTTTACAAATCTTTTCCTTATCATTTTGTAGATCGGCAAAGAAATTTTCGGTATATTGATTCTCAGCTTTTAAATAATCTAAAATTTTAGAGTTTTCTACATTTGGCCACTTAGGATCACGCAGCCAGTGATAATCATCGTTTATTGTTGCTTCGTGAACTTCAAAGCTGTAATTTTGTTTGTCTGTTATTGGTGGTTTCATGTTTTTTATTTTTTTGTGTTGTTATGCCTAAAGTCGTCATTGCGAGGAGCCGTAAGGCGACGCGGCAATTTAGTAAAATAATAAAAAAATTTTGTAATCAGAATTGTTTACTAGATTGCTTCGTTGAGACTTACAGTTTCTTCTCGCAATGACAATTTTGGTATCTATACAACATCGAATTATTGTAGTGTTAAAATCAAACTAATTAATAGGAATACTACAATCAATATAGCAGTTTGCTGATTATGCCAAGCAGATATTTTACTTAAAATATTATCCCAAATAACCTTAAAATTAAGATATTCTGCCGCATCTTCGTTATTGTCTGCCGTTTCTTTATATTTATCGATACTGAAATATATAAATTTTTCAATATATTGGTATAGGTCAAGGTTTATGTGTTCTGTCGAAATGCGTGGTATTTTTCTAAATATTAAAGCCAATAACAGTGAGATTGCAAGGATCACTAGCTTAAAGTTAGCAGTATAGGATATTTGAATAGGGTAGAATAAACATATGCATAAAGTTATGATGCAGAAAGAGAGGTAGGTTATAGTTCTTATGTCATTCCTGCGAAAGCGGGAATCCAGAAATATTATAAAGCTTTTATTTTTAAGGTTTTTACTGGATTCCTGCTTTCGCAGGAATGACGTAGAACTCTCCATCAACAACCCAAATAATACGGTACAAGTCGCTATCTTGGAAAATAGCATTACACTATTCTCGTTTAAAATATTAGCTATTTCATCTTTAATATAAGAAGAATGAATAGGCAGTATAGATGTATAGATCAATATACTAATAACAAATCCGCTTAATAAAATAAAATTAATTTGAGTATTCTGAAGATCTTGGTAATTTTTAATATCATACTCATCTTCTATATAAGTGAAATATAAAGCAAATAATCCGTTATATAATATATGTATGAATATAAAGCTTGTAATAAGATAAGCTATATTTGGAGAGTTTATGCTAATAGCCGTTAATATAAAACCAAGCTGTGATACGGTAAGATAACATATTAATCGTTTAAGTTTTTTTTCAATTAGAGACAATACTAATCCGTAAATGATCATTGATATCCCAAAAAACTTTAATATCTCAAGACCGCTAAATAATTTTAAAATGATAATTAAAATAACTTTAGTAGTAAAACTAATTAAATATACAATACCGCTACTTGAAGCTATAGGATAGCAATGAACCACCCAGCCGTTTACAAAAATAGCCGCAGCATTAATTAAACAACCTGCAAGTATGAATATTGCTGGTAACTCAAAATTATTTACTGATTCTGTTAAAGAAGTAAAAGTCGTATTACTTGTTGTTTGGATTAGAAGAGTCATACCGATTAAGATTAGCCCGCTGCTGAATAAATGAGTGAGGAAATATTGACGTGCCGGTTTTATCTTTAATTGGTCACAAAAAATAATTATGCAGGCAAAAATCGTCATGAATTCAAGCGAGATTATCATGGAAATAAAATCAGCTGCAAATACGCATATAACAGAGGATAAACAGTATAAACTACCGATTAAGCATTCTAATTTTCTATTTTGGGAAATTGTATAAAGATTTAAGATAGTAGTAACAATTAGAAATGCTAGAGCTATTAGCTGATTTTGTGGGTGAAAATCAAACATAAGCTCAAAATTAGTAAGCGGAAATGTACACTTGGTATTTTGAATAAACATTTTAATCCTTAGAAGAAACTGTTAAAACCTCTAGTCCCTGGATTCTTTTAAAGTCTTTTACATTTGGAGTTAATATCAGAAAACCTTTTGTAATAGCCGTTGCTGCAATAAGCATATCATGAGTTCCTATAGTTATACGTTGTGTGTATAAATCATGAGTAATACGTGCATATGTATATACTTCTTCAATATCGAAAGGTAATATAGTAAACAGACTTTTTACGTATTCTATAAAAGCTAAACATTTTATACGTTTATTCTCATTCTTGACTCTATCTACTCCTATTAATAGTTCAGTTAACACAATAGGGCTAATATAAGTTTGACCGTAATGTGACCATTGCTTAGTACTGACCTTTGCTCTTTCTAAAGCTATGATTATAGCAGTATCAATAATTAATCCCATCTTTCAACCAATTTTTTAATATCTTGTTTAGTATTGTGTCGTATTTCTTCGCGATTTTTCATGAATTGATCAGCATCTTCAGGATCAAGATGTGGACCATTTTTAAAAGCTTCCTCTAAGTCTCTTACTGCTACAGAAGGTTTGATTTCTGCAGGCGTAATCCTTGCTACGATATGATTACCTTTTTGAACGTTAAAGCTTTCACCTTTATAGTAAACTCTATTCATAATATCTGAAAAAGATCGTACAAATTCTGTTGCTCTAATAATTTGTGCCATATTTCGCCTCAAAAATAATTACCATATGTATACCGTAGAGACTTCAAGATTTGGTACGTCAAATTTCGGGATTCGCCTGTGCTCACTATTGTACGCTGTGTAGGTGCACTGCTTATTTGACTTCCAACTTTTGAAGTCTCTACGGTATACATATTATATGATTATGTGTAGATTATGTAAATATGTTTATGTAATATAAGCTAAAAATTCTCTGATTAAGATTTGAATAAAATAGAAAAGAGTTACGGCACAGCAGCACATTATTATACTAATTTGCATAGAGTAGGGGAGTGGTTTTGTTACGCTAGATTCTACTAAAGAAGGTTTATAAATAGAGCTTAATATTTTGAGCAGGTAAAGGCTTGAGAATATACTACTGGCTATTACGACAATCATAACAATGATTTGATTCTGTTCGCTTGCGGCAAGTAATATTGAGAATTTGCTAATAAATCCGCTAAAGATAGGTATACCGATTAATGATAATGAAGAGATAGATATAATAAAAGAAATTAAAGGAAATTCTTTGTATGTACCATGTAAATTCTGTACTTGATTGGTTTTCTTTAAACTGTAAATACTTCCCATACTATAAAATAAGCAGATTTTTGTAAAAGAATGTGAAACTAAATGGAGTATTGCGGCTCCAAGTGCCTTAGGTGTTAACATGAAAGCACTAAGCAATGCAAGGCTTAATTGGTTCATAGTGGAGTAGGCGAGTATTTTTTTGATATTATCCGTGTCTAGGGCTTTAATTGAGCTATAAAATATGCTTACTATCGGTATAAAAATTAACCAGTTAAACTCGGCAAATATCATTTGTAAATACGATAAACCGAATATATATAATAGGATTTTGTAAATACAAAATAATCCGGTTTTAACCACTATTACGGCATGCAGCAAACTACTAATGGGATAATGTGCAACCATTGCAGCAGGAAGCCATGAATGCACCGGAAAAATGGCAGTTTTAGCAATACCGCAAATAAACATTAACAATAAAATAATTGACTGGTTTTTGGAAAAATAATTTTCTACTAAACGTCCACTTGCAAAATCTCCGTTACCGGTTTTAGTATAAATAATTATCACTGCCGGTAAAAATAATATTGTGGCAGAAATCATCAGAATTTTTAGATATTTATATAACCCGCTAAGTACTATATTATTTTTGGTATGTCCTATTAAAAAAGCTGTAGAAATAGTTAAAAGCTCATAGCAAATAAACATCGTGAATAAGTTGCTAGATAAAGCAATTAAAACACCGATTAGAATAGTGAAGTTAAAGAAAAATAAGAATCTAGAAGAATAGTCTATATTATTAATAGCAAGATATTTAGGAGTGTAAAGTAAAGCAAAAATCCATAAAAAGCCTATTAAACTTAAGAAAATAAGCCCTAAAGGTTCAAGATGGAATCCTATAGAGTAATTACCGAATATATTAAATTCAAATCCTGCTCTAATACCTTTTAAAAACAACCAGTCTATAATTAAAATATTACCGAAGAAAAAAATAGCAATAGTAATAAGTAAAAAATTACGTATAAAGCTATCTTTTTGAGTGGCATACGGGCTAGTTAAGTTTAATGCACCAACTAGCAAAGTTGATAGAATCAAAAGATTCGGAGTAGTAAATTGTGTAATCATGATAAGCTGTTATACTTTTTTTGATAGTATGGTTAAAGCATTACCTATATGGCTTTCTATGTCATGCCTAGCTAAAAGTGGGGGAATCCAGAAAAAGTGAGATAAATCGTGCTTTTAGTTTTAAAAACTTACTGTGTTTATATTTTTTAATTACTGGATTCCTGCTTTCGCGGGAATGACAATAGTACCATTTTATAATGGTAAAATAACGATCCTACGGAGCTAAGTAAAATTATAATAAAATCTAATAGTAGATTGTGTGTTAATAATAATTCAAGAATATTTACTTTGATAAAAAATAATGGACTGATAGGTAAGCCACAGCTGCACATAATAGCAATTATTATTAAAACTTTGTTAGGCTCTCTTTTATAGCTGCCATTATAAGCATCTATCAAGAAAAGAGCTATTTTATTTATACTATCCGCAAGTAATAAACTTGGTAAAACTATTATACCGTTTTCGGTTACGTATAATAAAAATACGTAACCTATTTGAGTACAACATGAATAAATTATAATATTCTTGAAATCTTTTGTTTGGTAAGCAAAATATGGGGCTATAATAAGAGTAGCTAAAGCGATAGGTTTTATAAAATTTGTAATAGCCGTTTTAATTGCCTCATAGCCTATAATAATATAAGTAAATTTATATATTATATATATTCCTATTATAGTAGAAATCCCTGCTAAATATACTAAAATAACTGAAGCCGTGTTATTATAAGCTCTCATCATCCAAAAATGCATAGGGAAAAAAGCTGTTTTTAAAATAGCACCTATTAAGAAAAAACCGATAGCTATAGTGATTATACGGGAATTAGTATGTTCTTGTAAATACGCTGCAATTTCTGCCATATTCAAACTACCCGTAATGCTTAGCAGCAATCCTATAGATATAAGAATAAGAGTTGCACCGATACTACCTATTATCAAATAATCAAAAGCTCCGATTAAAGATTTTGGATTATTACCTGAGGCTATCAGGACATAGCTACTAAGTGCCGAAATCTCTATAAATATATATAGATTAAAAAAATCGTGAGTAGCCATCATCCCTAAATAGCCCGTATGAGCGAATAATAATATACCGTAAAATAAAGATTTTCTATTATTGTTTATATATTTTAAGATAGTTTGATTAGTAATCTTATGACAAAAAACTAAAAAGAATAATAAAACCAAGTTAAGATAAATAATAATAGCTTGGTTTAGTGCATTTAGCCGATATTCTATTCCTATTTTTGAAGTCCATCCTCCCATGGTGTAAGATAGCTCCGTATTTTGTATAATGCTATATCCATAAACACTGACCAAAAGGCTAGATAAAATACAAATCGTAGTAATTATTCGTGCAAAGGTAATAAAGCGAAAAGATATTATTGAGAGTAAAGCCCCAAATAAAGGGAATAATATTTGTATGATAGGGACATGGTTAGCTAGAATCATTTATCAAAATTAATTTCATTTTCTGATATTGTACCAAAATGTTTATAAATTTGATATATTAAACTTAAAGCTACGCTAAGAGTAGCAAACCCAACTACTATAGCAGTTAGCATTAATACATGAGGCAAAGGGCTAGTGTAAGTAGTGATGCCCTCTTGGAAAATAGGTACACCGCCTGTTTTAATTTTTCCGATACTTAAATAAAATACTAACACCGAACTTTGAAAGATTCCAAGCCCGATAATTTTATGAATATAATTACGACTTGTAAGCATTATAAATAAGCCGCTAGTTAGTAAGATCAAGGCAAAGAAATATATTAAATTATGCATAATTATATTGTTATTGTAAGAAAAGTATTATGACGCGAATCAGTTTCGTCGTCATTGCCGCCATGACGTTGGTAGACATTAATACGCTTTGAAAGACTGATTAAATACGCATGTGACTTTTTTGCCCTTACGTATAGCGAGCTTAGGAAAAACCTGTTCAAGGATCACCATATTAGGATTATCTTGAGCAAGGCGATAATTTACTAAAGATTCTCGAAGTGAATCATCTACAGCAAAAATACCGGAAATTTCAGCGTTTTTATCTCTAAATTGCAGATAAGTAAACTCGCCGTCATCAAAAATTTTAATAGGAGCTATTTCTTCGCTGCCGCTAATATAGTAATTAAAGTTATATTTTTCAGGATGAGTCAGGTCGGGACTTGCTAGGGCAGCAGAAAAAGTTTGCATATGACCGCTCATATTGTCATTTTCGTCATCCGGATAAAGAAACTTTACGTTAAAGACCATTTCAGGATCACGCATATCAAGAGTTTCGGCGGCATATAGTTCAAAGAAGTACGTCCGTTTATTAGTAATTAAAGTCATATTAGTAGTAGCATCCGGTTCCATCGGTTTAATAAAAATCCTATGACCGGCAGGTACTATTTGCCATGAAGTAGTATCTCCCATAGAAATACTTACTATTTCCTCGTCTCTTGCTAGTTCTATACTTGCTTGATAGCCGTAATATCCTGTGAATTTGAAAACATCGTCAGGGTTATAAGTCATAACTCTTAGACGTGGGTCTCGACCTAGAGGTCGTGATATAGTAAGAGCAAATACATCTAATGTAAGTATTATAAAAGTACAAAATATTATTAGTTGCTTCATATTATTTCTGATTTTTATTCCTTAATAACTTGAGCTTGTAACTAGTAACGGTAAAATTGAATGGCATATTAGGTGATGTATTTGTACTGATAGAATCCATTATAAATCCGATTCTTGCTTCCCATACCATATTTTCTAAAATTGCATCCGTACTATTTTTTGCCAATGATTCAAAAGTAACAACTGCCTCGTTATCGTTTATATTGTTAATTGATAATATATTAATTGAGCGTCTATATAGTTTTTGATATCTTATGACCGGTGATAATGGGTTATCAATATTCATAAAATTAGCAAATTGCATATAAACAATACTCGTAGAAGCATTTTTGATAAAGGTAAATTGTTCTTTTAATATATCGTAATTGTATTCTTCTCGTTGGTTTACATAATTCTGAAGCATAATATTTGCAATAGAGATATAAGGCTTTACTAATGTTGAATGTTTAGTATTAGTAACGGCAGCTTGTTTTTCGGCATCATCTTTTATTAAATAATTTACTTTTTTGTTTATAGGTAGCAATATGTTGATACTTATACAAATTAAGGTTAATAATAAGGTAAAAATCGTGCACATTAAAAGCAGAAGACTTCTATGACTTAACGGTAAGATATACTTAAAATTATACCATTTTCTTGCATCAATAAAATATTCGCCGGATTTTATATATTCTTGTATTGCATTGGTTAATGGGTCCATAATTACTAGATTAATATCTAATTTTATTCTGTTTTAACACTCTATCATAATTATTATAATATGATTATGATTTAATGTAATGTTATTTTAAGCTATAAAATAAGTTTATATTGTTGCTACAATACCAAATATTGTTTAACTTTAAAATTAAAATAAATTAATTATAAATTAAAATTATACAATAACAATTATTGATGGTAGTTATTATGTTATACTCATCCCACTTGAAAAATTGGCGACAATGTCTTTATAAGTCCACAGGTAGCCACGTATGAAGTATACGCTCTTCTCCTAAACTGAACTTCGTATAACTACTCTTTATTTACTTCAGAGTATAATAGTTTACAATCTTTTTAATATTTTTTTATAGTTATAAATAGATTTTTTTAAAAAATGCTTGTGAACTATTGTATAGTAAGGTAATTTTAAAATAGTAACAAGATAATTTAATAATGTATAATTAGAATGTTAAAATCATTAAAGCTTTTATTAGTATTAATTATGCTTGCTCAATTGTTGTCATGTACCCCTTCAGCTCCTTATGAAATTAAAAGCCCGTGCGTTTCTGCTGATATAGATGATGGTTCGAGTGTAAGCATAAATCCTTGTATAAGAAGACCTGTTAATTCAGTAAATATAGTATAAAAGTAATAGTTTTACACAATAACAATGTAATAATAAAAATACCTTTGATATGAATAATATATTTGGTTTCTTTAAATCAAGTAATAACTCGCAAAGCGGTGCAGGAGATACACAAACGCAAGAAAGTATTAAATCGGCTAATCCTTTAAAAATTACTCAGAATTGGTATGAAGAGCGATCTGATAAGTTACTTGTTCAACGTAACTTACTTATCATATTAATAATAATACTAACCATTTTTATGGTTATAGCAACTTTAGTAATAGCCTTTGTAGTGAAATCTAAACAGTTTGAGCCTTTTGTTATTCAGCTTAATAGTAATACCGGACGTGCCTCAGTGGTAGAACCTATTTCATCACCAGTGTTAACTGCGGATGAGTCTCTTACAAGGTATTTTATAAAGAAATACATAACGGCACGGGAAACATATAATCCGGTTGATTTTGCGACGATAGCTCGTACGACAATAAGATTATTTTCAACAAGCAGTGTTTATTACAATTATCTTGGCTATATAAGAAATAAAGATTTTGATCCTACTTTAAAATATAAAGAAGAGAATACTACATTTTTAGTAATAAAATCATGGTCAAAAATCGCAGCAGATAAATATATAGTTAGATTTTCCGTAAATGAAACATCAGGAAACCAATTAGTTTATAATAAAATAGCGGTAGTAAGTTATGCTTATGTGCCTATGCAATTAACAGATTCAGAACTTGATATAAATCCGGTAGGGTTTCAAGTGAACGGATATAGGGTAGACGATGACAATAGTTAGATTTTATTTTTTAGTTTTTATATTATTAAGCGGTTTTACAGTACAACGAGAATGTCCACTTGTAGATGATCCATGTAATAGTAGTAATAATTATGTAGATGATTTATCTATAACTAAAGATAATAGGATAAAAACTTATATATATAATCCAAATGAAGTTTATTTATTAGTTTTGCATTTTGGCTTTCAATCGCATATAGAATTTGCTAAAAACGAAGAAGTCCAAAATGTAATTCTTGGGGATGCTTATGCTTGGAAAATAACTCCTTTGGCAAATAGATTATTTATTAAGCCTCTTGAAAAAGATATTCGTACAAATATGACTATTATAACTAATAAAAGAATATATGAATTTGATATCGCTTCTACGGAACTTATGATGGGTAACGAAAGGGATTTAGTATATGTAATTAAATTTTACTACCCTAAGAAAAATAGTAATTACATGGCAAGATTTTAATCGATGTCATTTCTGTGTAGATATGTCATTGCGAGCAGCCGTAGGCTGCGTGGCAATCTTATGAAATAATACAAACTCCTGAGATTGCGGACGTACAATTGTTCTGAGGTTTCCTCGCAATGACGGAAAAATCGATCTACGTAACAATGACAATAAAAACACTTTAACTGATATAATTTAGATATGGCTGAAGAGCAAAATAACAATCATAATACCGGTTCTTTATCAGGAGCAGATTCTCCTGAAGTACAAAGAGAATTATCAAAAGTTTCGGTTAGCTTTAATAAGAGTATTGCGATAGTAGTCGTAATTTGTGGTATTTTTATATATATTTTTTATACTCTTTTTTTCGGTACTGCAAAAGACAAAATACCGGAGACTCAGATACCGAGTAATATTGTAAAACCTGTTACGGAGGTTGATGATAATATTCCGGAGATTCCAAAGTTACCTGATCCGCCTAAGCTTGAGACGCCCACTGCTCCTCCACCGCCTCCCCCTCCGGTAGTAAAAGTTCCACCGGTCTTGCCTCCTACTACTCCTGTAGAAGAGAATAAAGACAAAACGCTTCCATTGCCGCCGGTTTCATTGCCTTCGACTTCAGGAACGTTAGTTGAGAGCGATGCAGAGAAGCAACGTCGTGAAGCAAAAAGAAAATCAGCTATAGTGTTAATTGGTGGTGTAGAGCCTAAAAAAACACCGGAACAGATTACGGCAGAAACGACCTTTAAAGATCGCGGTGATATGTCTTTGGTGCTCGGACGCGGTAAATTAATTGATGCAGTCCTTGAGACGGCAATAAATAGTGATCTCGGCGGTGAAATAAGAGCCATTATTAGTAGAGACGTATTTTCTGAGAAAGATAAAGTGATATTGATACCGAAAGGGTCAAAAATATTCGGTAAATATGCAACCTCAACTTCGTCCGATAGTTATGGTAGAGTTTCTATAATATGGGATAGAATCGATTTAACGAGCGGTTATACTATAGAATTCGACTCACCTGCAGTTGATAATTTAGGTAGACCGGGATTACAAGGAAGAGTTGATAATAAATATAAAGAACAATTTGCAAATGCCGTATTACAATCCGGCTTTAATATAGGGCTTGCTACAGTTCTTGATAAGTTAGTGCCGCCTCCTATAGCTTCTCAGGCAGCGGCTACCAATAGTGCTACGGCAAAACAATTGTTAAATACTGCTCAAACTATTGCGTCTAATACCGCTATGGATGCAAATACTAGGATAGTTACAATTTGTACTAATATACTTGCTGCTATTACCGATAAAACTTCGACTGCTTATACTACTATGACTCAAGCATGTACAACCGCACAAACTGCTTCTTCAGCGAATACTGCTGAGCAGAGACTTCAAACCTTAGTACAGGCAGTTAATACGGCAGCTTCAAGTTTGCTTACTACTACCTCTATAGCATCAACTCCGACTCAAGCACAACAAGCTTCTACTCAAGCTTTTACGGATGTAACGAATGTTGTAAAAAATATGATAACTCAGCAGCAGTTTAAGCCGACGACAACGGTTAATCAAGGTACGCCGGTTAGAATATACGTTAATAAGGATTATAAATTCCCAAAAGCCGTTTTATTAAAATCGAAGGTAATGAAATGAGTGAAGAATTTGCAGCCTTAGAGACGTTTTTACTTCCTTTTAAAAATTTATTTGCTGAAGACAGTATTAACGAAATTATGGTTAATAAGCCCGGAGAAGTATGGGTTGAAAAAAAAGGCGATATATATTCTAAGCAAATACCGGAACTGGATAGCGAACATCTACTTGCATTAGGGAGTTTAGTCGCTCAATCTACCGAACAGATGATTTCAGAAGAAAAACCGCTTCTTTCGGCAACTTTGCCGAATGGCTACCGTATTCAAATAGTATTTCCTCCTGCTTGTGAGATAGGACAAATCATTTATGCTATAAGAAAGCCTAGCGGTATGAATCTAACTTTAGATGAATATGCTAAAATGGGGGCATTTGATGATACTGCAACAGAGAGTTTAGTAGATGAAGATGCAGTAATTTTAGCTAATTTCTTAGCTGAAAAAAAGATTAAAGAATTTATTAGACATGCAGTTGTTTCAAAGAAAAATATCATAATTAGCGGCGGTACTTCAACCGGTAAAACTACTTTTACTAATGCAGCACTCACTGAAATACCTGCAATAGAAAGATTAATTACTGTAGAAGATGCTCGTGAGGTTGTGCTATCACGTCATCCTAACAGAGTGCATTTACTGGCTTCCAAAGGAGGACAGGGGCGTGCAAATGTTACTACTCAAGATTTAATAGAGGCCTGTTTGCGTTTAAGACCAGATAGGATTATAGTAGGTGAGCTTCGAGGTAAGGAAGCTTTTAGTTTTTTGCGTGCTATTAATACAGGTCATCCCGGTTCAATATCAACACTGCATGCTGATAGTCCCGCTATGGCTATTGAGCAGTTAAAGCTTATGGTTATGCAAGCAGATCTTGGTATGCCGCCTGAAGAAGTAAAGAAGTATATTTTAACCGTTGTAGATATCATTGTGCAGTTAAAACGCGGTAGCGGCGGGAAAAGATATGTTTCAGAAGTATATTATAAGAAGCACAAGAACGCTGAGGGGATGTTTTAAAAACGTCATTGTGAGGAAATTACGAAGTAATTGACTAAGCACAATCTCAGGCCACAATCCTGAGATTGCCACGCTCTTTTTAGTTGCGCGCAATGACGTAAAAATTACTCCACGCAAAAACTAATATATAAGCATAAACTAGGAATATCAATTCATGGAATGGCATAAGATACTTAAAGTTACTAGAAATATATTCGGTCATGCTATAATTCATCTGGTTGTTATTTTTTGTACCATTTGGATAAGCGGTGCATTTGTTGCAATTTTTACTAATGAGGTTGGAGCTTTAGGTGTAAATATAAATGCTATAAATATTGCTTATAAGTGGGCTTATTGGCTTATTAACGTTTGGGGGCAGTTAAAAATTACCGACTATAATTATTTAAAATTGAAGCTACTTGCCTCTCTTCTCAGTCCGGCTATTATTGTTATAATATGTTACATTAAAAATTTTGAAAGAATAAAATCATTACAATTTTTCAAACAAGATGAAAAAGTATATGGAAATGCAAGCTGGGCTAATCCGTCAGATATAGAGGCTGCAGGTCTTAGATCTAAGAAAGGTATGCTGATCGGTGTTGATGCCGGTGGATATTTTGTTGCAGACGGGTTCCAGCATGCTTTATTATTTGCTCCTACCGGTTCAGGTAAAGGTGTAGGGTTTGTGATACCTAATTTGTTATTTTGGAGTGATTCGGTAGTAGTGCATGACATAAAGCTTGAAAATCACGGGTTGACAAGTGGTTGGCGTGAGAAGCAAGGGCAGAAAGTTTTTGTATGGGAGCCTTCTAATCCTGATGGTGTTACTCATTGTTATAATCCGATTGATTGGGTTAGTACTAAGCCTGGGCAAATGGTTGATGACGTTCAAAAAATTTCAAATCTTATAATGCCAGAAAAGGATTTTTGGAATAATGAGGCACGAAGCTTATTTTTAGGTGTAACTCTATATTTAATAGCCGATCCTACTAAAACTAAATCTTTCGGTGAAGTAGTCCGTACTATGAGGAGTGACGACGTAGTTTATAATCTAGCGGTCGTACTCGATACGCTTGGTGGTGTAATACATCCTGTTGCATATATGAATATTGCTGCATTTTTGCAAAAAGCCGATAAAGAGCGTTCCGGCGTAATATCTACAATGAACTCATCGCTTGAATTATGGGCAAATCCACTTATTGATTCAGCTACAGCATCTTCTGATTTCAATATACAAGAATTTAAAAAAGTCAAAACAACCGTATATGTAGGGTTAACACCCGATAATATACAGCGTTTACAAAAATTAATGCAGGTGTTTTATCAGCAGGCGACAGAATTTTTAAGCCGCAAAATGCCGGATTTAAAGGAAGAGCCGTATGGAGTAATGTTCTTACTTGACGAGTTCCCGACGCTCGGGAAGATGGATACTTTTAAAGCCGGTATAGCTTATTTTAGAGGTTATAGAGTTCGTTTATTTTTAATTATCCAAGATACACAGCAGTTAAAAGGAACATATGAAGATGCAGGGATGAATTCTTTCTTATCTAATGCAACATATCGTATTACTTTTGCCGCTAATAACTATGAAACGGCAAATTTAATATCGCAGCTTGTCGGTAATAAGACGGTAGAACAAAGATCATTTAGTAAACCTTTATTTTTTGATCTTAATATTGCTACTAGAACCCAAAACGTTTCTCAGGTTCAAAGAGCTTTACTTTTACCTCAAGAAGTAATACAGTTACCGAGAGATGAGCAAATTGTTTTAATAGAATCCTTTCCGCCTATAAAATCGCGTAAAATTAAGTATTATGAAGATAAGTTTTTTACTAGTAGATTATTACCGCCGACTTTTGTACCTACTCAAGTACCTTTTGACCCTAGGGCAAATAATAATGGGGCTTCGGAAGAGACCGAAACAATAACTGTTCCGGAAAATAATGAGTAAAATGCGTTCAGCTATTATTGATATCGGTTCAAATGCTTTAAGAGCTGTAGTTTATGAAAGTGATGAGCTTGGAGCGCCGGAAATTTTTAATTATAAATTTAGAAATTATCTTACAAATTTACTTAATTTAGATAATTTAGACGTAAAACATCAAACATATTTATCTCTACAATATCTTATTCATATTTTTACCAAACTGTCTGTTACTAATATTAGATGTGTGGCAACAGCTATACTTAGGGGGCATCCTAAAGCAGATGAATTCAAAGCTATAATTAAAAAGAGATTCAATATTGATATTGAAATTATCTCAGGTGAACGTGAAGCTTATTTAACTGCTGCCGGATTAATTTCCGGTATTAGTGATGCTTGCGGTATTGTAGCTGATCTTGGAGGTGGAAGTCTTGAGCTTGCACAGATTGGAAATAAAAAAGTCGGTAAATTAAAATCATTGCCGCTTGGTACAAAAATTATTGTTAGTAGCAATTTTGGTGATGTCAGGCTGATTACTAAAATGCTAGAGGAAGAATTTGGAGCTGCACATTATCCTAATTTATATTTAATTGGCGGTGCATTACGTCTAATGAGCCGTATATACATGGAGTCTATAAATTATCCCCTTAAAAATTTACATAATTTTGAAATAAATCGTGTAGAGTTTGAGTTATATTTAGAGAAATTATCGCAAATCGATAAATTAAAGCTGAGTTATTATGAGCAGAAAGTCATAAATTATAATGCAGTTTTAGTAATAAAAGCAATGATTAAGGTATTTTCACCGGAAAAAATTATTATCTCAAATTACGGTTTAAAAGAAGGAGTAAGATTTGACTCGTTGTCGTCTCATGAAACAGAAAAAGATATTATTTATGAGAGGGTGAAGAGATTAGTAAAATTTGATAGAACTATATGTAAAATTGAAAAATATATTGAAGCAGTACAATATCTTTTAATTAATGCTGATGCCACGACTCTTATTGTTATTGAACTCGCTATAATGCTAGCACAATATAATAAAAATATTGATAAAACGCTTAGAGCAAATTTTGTTTCGGAATTTATATTATCTTCAGACATTCCTTTTAGTCATAGACAGCGTCTTATGCTAGGTATTGCCCTTACGGTTACTTATACTGCTAAAACTGACATGCAGATTAATAAAATAGCTAAGAAAATGATTAGTAAAAGTGATTATTATAACAGTCATATAATCGGTTATTATATAAACATTGCTAGAGAAATTGATGGGCCAGAATTTCAAGAGCCTTCTTTTTCGATTAAATTGAAAGACGATAAATTTTTACAAATTAATGCTTCAAATATCTTGCCTAAACAAGTCTTTGAAAAGGTTTGTGAACGTTTAAAAGATATAAGTTCTGCTAGAAAAAGTATTAGGTATAATTTTAGTGATTAGGGTTTTTTTGTTATAGTGCCGGATAGTTTTCGAAAAGCCAGTGATGTCATACCTGCGAAAGCAGAGATACAGGCTAAAAAAATCTTGATTGCAAAGAGCTTTAAAGTACTGGATTCCTGCTTGCGTAGGTATGACATAAAAAGCGCCACACAACAATAGTTAAATTAATTACGCTCCATCAAATGTGTCACAATTATATTCCTTTGTACATCCTATAATAGTAGATTCCATTTTAGGAACTATGTGTTCCTCCCAAAAATCTGCCAGCGGTTGCATTGCATTAATAATAAGTGAATCTTCGATGGGATGCAATAAATTATCTATATTAATTTCTAGATACCTAACTATGAACTCTGCAGCGCTATCATCTGATTCTCTGTGTATAAGATTTCCAATCCTTTCTAAGTAGTAAACTTGCTCGCTAGTAAGATCTTTATCTTTTATTATTTGCGGTAGAATCTTAGTTAATATACATTGCAATTGAACTTTTTGATCAGTTGCAAATAATTCATAATAATCCTGTTCGTTTACACAAGGTAATTTTAGTAAATTAATAATTAAATTGGTCACATAATATGGGCATGAGAATTAGTTTTTATAACTTCCTCTAATTCTCGTGTATCTGTTCCGGTCTATAATGATTAAAGTAAAATATAGGTAATATAGTCTCGTTTTTTAAATATTTAATCAATTCTTTACTCTCGTTATAGTTACTACTAATTTCATTTTTTTCCTCTGGTGTTAATATTAAATTTGCCGTTAAATCAAGTATTGGTTTTGCCGCTCTACTATATTTATATGAACTATTAATTAAGCGCTTTAAGCTTTCAAAATTTTTAGGCAAAAATATTTTATCATCATTTTGATATGGTACATTTTTTACGAAATCTGTTTTCAAAATTTGAAAACTATTATTTAGTGGGATACTTGCATTGTATAAAATGTTCTCTATTGCATAATGTCCAAATTCATGTGCTATTATTGATTCTAAATTTAATTTTTCTGCGCCTATACATATTAGGTTATTGTCTCAATCGTAATGAGAAAATGATTTATTATCAAATATTATTTTGAGGCTATCTTGCACTTTAATATTAACCGCTGCTATATAGGCTAATAACTTATTTGTAGGCCCCTATTGCAAAAGCTTTATATAGTTATGAAGAAATTATATTGTCATTTAAATCGCTTACATTGTAAGTCCTTGTCATTAAAATAGTAATATCAGAGTTTTCGCTATATGCAATCGGTGATAATTTTTCTATTTTAAATTTTGCAATATTAAGTTCTTCAATATTTATCTCAATTTTATTATTTTCAATAAAGCTTTTAAACTCTTGAAAACTTAAATAACTAGCTAATTTTTTAATTCAAATCCTTCTATTTTAAATTCACTAATTGCATTGTTATTGTGCTCCTCAATCGTTCTCTTCTTAAACTTAATCAACTCTTGCAACATGCTGCTTTTTGTATCTCTATATTGTATAGTATCAAAATTTATAAATGATGCTACATCAAGCATAGATGTATCATCGATGTTATGTATATATCTATCGTATTCAGCAGAAGTAAAGTGGCTAGGGTTAGCATAAGAAATAATAAGTGTATATGCTTCTAGATCAAATGACGTAATGGCATGATGTAACCCTAACAAATTATAGCTGTTCTTAGATACTAAAATTGATTTTCTTTCGTCATATTTTTTAGTTTTTATAAAATTTTTTATTAGCTTATTCAAAGCTGTTGTGGGTCATTGTGAATAATATTCAGATGGTAAAGAAATGTTTTATATCCTATCAAGTTGCTATATTTCATGGTAATATGTTTTAAATAGTATATCTTTCTAGTTGTAAAGAAATAATGTTAATTACATTAACGCACATTAACATCTTATTAAGCTCTCTTAGTCTACCTCCTAAATCATTATATAATCCTGAAAACAATAAATATATTAGGATATATGATAAAAAATTATCGGACAAAGTTTTGGAAGAATAGTACTACCAAATCACAAAATTTTATTAAACTAAACGACATTGCATATGGTAATTTAATCAGAGTCGACATAGAAGCTTATCGAGAAAATGTTATAGTATATAGATGTATTAATTTAATTGCACAATCGGCGGGACATGTTCCGTGGAAAGTGCTTAAAAGTAAAACCGGAGCAGTAATATTTAGACTATCCGGTGCATTATTTACTAAAAAAACCGAATCCCAAAAAAGCCGGAGCGGATTTTGTTAGTGAGCTAATTGCAAGCAAATTATTATTCGGTAATAGTTATATTTTATCAGCTCTAGACTCGTACTCTTAAGAGATTTACTTACTACCGGCTCTTGTTACGGAACTGGTTATAGAATATAACAATTTAGTTGCTTATTTTGATTTGAAATTATTTGTCCGTTAATTCTTGCAGTACCGAAAATTAGCGGTATAGGTTCGCCGTAATTAGCTGTTACATATTTAAAACTTTCTTTGAAATTTTTAATATTGTCATATTCTATTGGTTCGTGATTTAGTTAATCTAAATACTCACCAAGCATTTTGCCGACAAATCTTCCCACGCTTGAAAATATGCTGCCGCCAAATGCATTTCCAACAGTACAGCCAAGCGAACTAAAAAAACTTCCAAACATATTTACCATATTATAATTTAATATGGATTGATATTAGCAGTATGATGTGATAACACTAATATATGTCATTCCTGCGAAAGCGGGCATCTGGGAAAACATATAAAAAAACAAGCTTTTATATGTTTATTTTGTCAAACATGTACCAATTATTAAGGTTATTTTTTCTGGATTCCCGCTTTCGTAGGAATGACATATAAAATCACAGGGTGATATGTTGCCTTTAAAAAAATGGAAATCATAAATGTTTAAAAAATATATATGTATTCTAATATTATTTATTGCTTCTATAGCTCGTGCAGAAATTATAGAAGTGGATAGTTTAAATAAAATAAAACAAGATTTTAAAGAAAATTATAATAAAAATTATGTACCTCAGGATTTATTAGTAGTAACGGTTCTAGATGAATTTTTGTTTAAGTCTTTAGTGCCTATCGTTGCACAGCTTGATAAAGACATTTATCTTACTACACTAGCTCCTCTTTTACGTAATATTAATAAAAATTCAAAAACTATTTATATAAAGCAATTGATTTTAACTAATGATAGTTATAAGAAAGAATTACAAGAATCTGATTTTCCAAATTTTGTAAATGAAATGAGTAATAGTAAAATCCCCATAATAGCAGTAAATGATGGGTTTACCGGTAATTTTAATAATATTCCTAAATTTGAGATATGGTTTGCCGATTATTTAAAGAAAAATTTCGATATTGATTTTTCAAATAGTTTTCCAAACAATAATTATATTATTTTTAATAATTTAAACAGTTTTGCTAATACTTATCCGGTATTTTATAAGGGTATATTGACGAGTAATAATATATCGGAAGCGGAAATGATGCTCAATTTCCTTATTCAAATGAATTTTATACCGAAATGCTTTATAATGATTAGTAGTAGCATAGAATTGCTAAGCTCAATGGAATTGCAACTTAATAGTTATAGTTCTAATATATTATTTATTGGTTATCATTATAATAATAAAAATACTCCGAAAAATAAAGATGTTGCATATTATACTAAACTGATTAATGATTTAATATCTCAAATAAATAAGCTAAAAAGAAATAATCCACCTTTAAAGAATAATAATGCAAAAGGTAAAAATCCTTATGACACGAATAAATAAAGTTTTATTGAGTTTACTTTGCTTAGTTATTTCGTATGCGGGCTACGGTCAAATTATTCCTACTTACTCCGTAGATTCAGTAACAATGAAAAACTTATTACCGAAGATAGATGCAGATACGCTGGTACTTATAAATATAGATAATACTATCATAACACCGAAATCCAAATTATTTCGATATCAGGATAATTCTTATATAAATTTTACTAAATATTTATATAGTCTTGCAGCGGATAACGCATCAGTTAATAAAACTATTGCAAAATTGATAGTGCAGCGTCAGATGATGCTTGTTGAATCGAAATGGGTAGATTTAATTAATAAGATGAAACAGCAAGGTGCAACGGTTTTAGGTCTTCAGGAAATAACGGCCCCATGTAATTTAATTGAAAATTATGAAGGATGGTTATATACCTTACTTTACGGACTCAATATTAATTTTACTAATAAAGTTAATGATAAAGATGTATTTAGATTTAATCCAAGCGATGCTGAAGCCCCTATTTTTTATTTAGGTATAATATTTACCGGTAATATAAATAGAGTAAAAGCTCTTATAGAGTTCTTAAAAATTATACAGAAACAACCTAAAAAAATAGTAATTTTTGCAAATAATAAAAAAGATTTAGAAAATATGGACTCTTATTTAAGTACGGTTGATATAGGATATTATGGAATTGAATATTTGGGGTGGCAAATGTTACCGGGGTCACCTGATCATCAAATCGCTGAGTTGCAGCAATCTACGTTTTTAAATACCGGTCAGTGGTTAGAAGATGATACAGCTGCAAAGATGTTAAATAAATAATTATGAATGACAATTTAATTAATGCTTTAAAAGATTTAATTATTAATACCGGCAAGATTGCACTAGATATAAAAAAGGCAGGAATGTTGACTGATATTAAATCAGATGGGTCAGTAGTCACTAATGCCGATAAAGAAATTAGTAAAATAATTTATCAAACTCTACAAACCTTAACCTCTCAAATAGCTATAGTATGTGAAGAGCAGCCGCTACCTATATTCAGCAGTGATACTTTTTGGTTAATCGATCCTATTGATGGGACATGGAGCTATATAAACGGTAAAAGTACATATACGGTCAATATAGGGCTTATTGAAAACGGTTTTCCAACCATCGGCTTGATATATCACCCTGAAACAGCAAAGCTATATTATACTGATGTAAACGGTCGGTTAAAAATCGAACAGAATTCTAAAGAAATATTTGTTAATCATGAACCGAAACATGAAGAGCTTAATGCGGTAATAGGTTTTTATAATTTAAATAAAGCTACTAAAGAATTTTTAAGTAAGTATTCATTCGGTCAAATAAATGCAATAGGCAGTTCAATGAAACTATGCTTAATTGCTGAAGGAGCAGCTGATATATATCCAAAATTCGGTCAAACTATGGAATGGGACATAGCGGCAGGTCATGCTTTAATTAAAGCCGGCGGTGGTAATATTTTAGATACGCATGGACAAGAAATTACTTACGGTAAAGAAAGTTTTGCTAATCCTAATTTTTTCGCCTGTAGTAAATATTGGTTGGAAAGGGAGGCAAGGTTGCATAGATACTAGATCGTCATTGCAAGCAGCAGTAGGTTGCGTGGCAATCTCATGAAATAATAACAAACTCCTAAGATTGCTTTGTCAAAACTTGCAGTTTTTCCTCGCAATGATGAAAAAACTGATCCACGCAGGCACTGCCAAACTCGCATCAAACCAACTTCTTTAACTCATAAATTAACTCAAGTGCTTCTTTAGGGGATAGTTTATCAGGATCGATAGTGCTGAATTTTTTATCTAATTTGCTGCTTATAGTAGTTTTATTAGGTTCAAGATAAAACAAACTCAAATTCTTTGATTCCGTTGATAAAATATTTTTTCCTTTACCTGTAGAAGTTTTTTCAAATTTAAGCAGAATCTGCTCAGCTCTGTTTATAACACTCGCAGGAAGACCGGCAAGAGCCGCAACATGAAGACCGTAGGACCTATCGGCAGCACCTGATATAATATTATGTAAAAATAGAATATCTTTACCTGACTCCTCAATAGCAATAGTATAATTTTGCAAAGCCGGCAGGAAATTACTCATAACGGTTAGCTCATGATAGTGCGTTGCAAATAAACAGCGACATTTCAGCTTATCATGAATATATTCAAGCACCGACCATGCTATAGATACCCCGTCATAAGTGGATGTGCCTCTACCTACCTCATCAAGTATGATTAGTGAGTTTTTTGTAGATTGAGCAAGAATTGCCGAGGTTTCAAGCATCTCTGCCATAAAGGTCGATTGTCCCTTAATTAAGTCATCGGCAGCACCTATTCGGCTAAATATTTTGTCGACTACCCCTATTTTAGCACTTTTTGCCGGCACAAACGAACCTATTTGAGCAATGATTGCAATAATGGCGTTTTGACGTAAAAAAGTACTTTTACCTGCCATATTAGGACCGGTAATTAACCAAATACGCTCAAGCTCTGATAAATGACAATCATTATATACAAAGCTTTTGCTTTCTCGCTGTAGTGCTTTCTCTACTACAGGATGCCGTCCTTTAACGATATCAAAGCTTAAATCATCGGTAAACTCAGGCTTAACATAATCATATTCATCAGCGATGTAAGCAAAATTACAAAATACGTCAAGCCCGCTTAAGGAGCTTGCAAGTATTCGTAAATAGGAAGCTTTTTCGATTACTTGGCTACAAATATCCGCATATAATTCTTTTTCTAAGCTTATTACTAAGGTTTTAGCATTGACTAACTCACTTTCAAGCTTTTGTAGTTCAGCAGTAGTGTAACGAACATGATTAACCGTTGTTTGACGATGAATAAATTTGGGATCAAGGATTTTATTAACATTTTTAGCGGTGATATCGATAAAAAGCCCTATAACATTATTATGAGATATTTTTAAACTGTCTATTCCCGTTTCTTTGCGATATTGATCTTTTAGCTTTTCAATATATAATTTTCCGTTATTAATTAAATCATGTAATTGGGCTACTTGCGGATGATATTCATGTTTTATTATACCTCCGTCATTTAAATTATTCGGTGCATCTTCTCGTATTGTTTCGTCTATTAAATTATATAATTCTGCATCACCTGATAGAGGTTTAATAATTTTTTTGATAAAATCAGGTAAATTAAAACCGTAAGCGTCAAAGAATACTCCTTTAATAATCGTTGCCGTTTCTAAAGTATATTTAATGCTAAGTAAATCACGACCTGAACTTCTGTTCATCGTAATACGTGTTAAGCAGCGTTCTATATCACTAGTTTTTTTTAGAAGTTCTCTAATTTTTTTTACTATTTCTAAGTTGGAATAAAAGAACTCGGTAATATTTAAACGATGATTTATTTTAGCAATGTTGGTTAAAGGACTTGAAAGAAAATTATATAGTAAACGTCCACCTTGTTTAGTAACCGTATGATTAAGGGTGCTTAATAAACTCCCTTGCGAGCCGCCTTGTGAGTTTGTGACAATTTCAAGGTTGCGTCTAGTAGAGAAATCAATAGTCATATAGCTATGAAATTTGATAATTCTAGGGATTGGCAAATGAGGAATATTTTGTTTTTGCGTTAACGATAAATATTCTAAAACGCTACCTATGGCACAAATTTGACTACTAGATATCTCGCCGATGCCTTTAATATCTTTCATTTTATAAAAATCTAAAATGATTTTTTCGCATTTATTAATCGCAAAAAAACTATCAACTTGATAGGTAATACGAAAATTTAATTGTTTGAAAATACTATCCACAAGATTAGAAGATCTCAGATTTTCGCTAAGCAGAATTTCACGAGGTTTTAAACGAGCCAGTTCATTAAGAATTTCCGTTTCCGGTACATTAACTACAACAATTTCGGAAGTAGAAAGATCAACATAACAAAGGCTAGCTGTTTCTTTATTTTTCGGTATTACGAGACTTGCTAAATAATTAGGTTCGGCTGAAGCAATTAAATTTTCTTCAATTATAGTTCCCGGAGTTATAATACGTGTAACATCCCTAGTAACGACCGCTTTATAACCGCCTCTATTCTTTGCTTCTTCAGGTGTTTCTAGTTGATCACAAATAGCAACCTTATAATTTGCTTCAATTAATTTAGTTAAATAATTCTCAAGGGCATGATAAGGTACCCCGCACATCGCAATTTCTTCTTCGCCGTTTTTGCCCCGCTTTGTTAAAGCAATGCCAAGTACATTGCTTGCTAGAATTGCATCTTCATAGAACATTTCATAAAAATCACCCATTCTAAATAGTAGTAAACAATCTAAATGAGCAAATTTAATGTCTAGATATTGCTGCATCATTTTCGTTGCAACATCGTAATTATATTTTTGTTTCAACTCTTGAAGATTCATAATTTATATTATAGTTTGGCTTTATTGCATGGATACCGAATCGTCATTGCGAGCGACTGCAAGGAGCGTAGTAATCTTATGAAATAGTGCAAAATATGCCTGAGATTGCCACGTCGAGGCTTTGCCTCTCCTCGCAATGACGGATAATAACAATGTTTAACAGTTTATACAACTATTTTATCTTTGATAGGCGGGTGCTATGTCTGCCGCCTTCAAATTGGGTAGTTAAAAACTTATCTATAATATCACATACTATTTTTTGGTCTATGGTTTTTGCTCCGAGTATCAAGATATTAGCGTCATTATGAGCTTTAGCATTTTCGGCAGTTAATATATTGTTGCACAAAGCGGCTCTTATTTCCGAGCTACGATTCGCAGCTATAGACATACCAATCCCCGTATCACTAATTAAAATACCGATAGGTGCTGATTTTTCAATAATAATATCTACTACTTTCTTAGCATAATCAGGATAATCAACGGTTTGTGTATTATTTGTTCCGCAGTCATAAATCTTTAGAGATTTCTGCTCTAAATAATTGATAATTTCAGACTTAAGCTCATAACCTGAATGATCACTAGCTATGACAATATTATAAGTTTTCATAGTTAATTTTTTGATGGAAAATAATGATAAAAATTATATACTATGTAAGATTTGTTTTCTAATGTAAATAATAGTTTTGTTAAATATATGAAATATCCTGTTGTACTTAGTATCGTTATATGTTTTTGTTTAGTTGCTTGTGTTGATCAGCCACCGGCTCCAATTGAGTATAAAGTAGGAGATGTTACTGCAAATAATAATTCTACCGCACTAGATTACGATGAGGGTATAATAGTTCAAAGAACTATGGAAGACAATCCCATGTCAGAAAAAGTTAGCGGTAGACTCGAAGAGCCAAAGGCAAAAATTATAGAAGATGATAATGATAATGATAATGATGATATTGAGATTCCTATGTCTCGGAATGAAGACGAAGATGAAGAATCGATAGAACAATTAAACTTTGTAAGACCGTTAAATGGGGTAATTATTACCGAGTTTAAAGCCGGTAAAAGTAAAGGGATAGATATTGTAGCTAAAGAATATAGTGAAGTTAAATCGATAGCTGCAGGAACGGTAATATATTCAGGTTATAATAAGCACTTCGGTAATTTAGTAATAGTTAAATTAGATAAAGACGATCTAGAAGTAGCATATGCGAGTTTAGATGATTTATTACTGAAAAAAGGTGATAACATTGCTAGAAATAGTGTTATCGGACATGTAGAACATAAATTATATTTTGCTATGCGTAAAAATAAAATAGCAGTTGATCCTAATAAGTATATAGAATTTTAAATGGAAGATGTTATTACTCTTACCAAATATGGTGAACCTCAAAATGTTATAGTAATAAGGAGTAGCAAAGCTAAAAATATAGCCATCCGCATTACGTCTAAAGGTGCAGAGCTTGTATTACCTCTTAAGGTAAAAGCCGAAAAAGGTCATAATTTTTTGTTAAGTCAAGAATATTGGGTTAGGCAAAAATTACGTCGTAATGTAACTGCGATACCAAAAGATGAAGATAAGATTTCTATTTTGGGTAAATCTTATGAAATAATACATATTGATTCGTCTAAAAATCAGATAAAATTAAATGATTCTACGTTAGAAGTGTATTGTTGTAGTCAGGTACTAAAAAAACTTAGTATAGAAGTATTCCTTAAAAAGAAATTATTAGCAGAAATAAAAATAATAGTAGAGAATATATCTAAAAAACATAATTTGACTTATTCCAATATTAGAATAATGGAAAATGTTAGCCGTTGGGGGAGTTGTTGTAGCAAAGGGAATCTTGTTTTTAATTGGCGGGTAGTTTTTGCCCCCTTTGAAGTACTGAAATATTTAGTAGCTCATGAAATGGCACATTTAAAAGAAATGAACCATAGTAAAAATTTTTGGGAGCTAGTTGAGGATATATATCCCGAATACCAACCGGCAAAATTATGGCTAAAAAGAAACGGTAAGAATTTATATAGTTATTTTCTATAACTTTATGTCATTCCCGCTTTCGTGGGAATGACATAAAACGAGCCATGCAACAACGCAGTAATGACATCGGAAAGGTTAATTTAAAGAAAAACATAAAGGATAAATAGAATGCATAACACCACAAAAAGAGTAACAGTCCCGGCACTTGAAGAAATCTTATATGAGCCTATAAAAGTGTTAGATTACGGCTTTATTAGAGTGATCGACTATATGGGGGATGATAGTGCTATAGTACAAGCAGCTCGTGTTTCTTACGGTAAGGGTACGAAGCAATTAAACCAAGATAAAGGGCTGATAAACTACTTGCTTCGTCATTATCATACCACTCCTTTTGAGATGTGTGATATCAAGTTTCATATTAAACTACCGATATTTATTGCAAGGCAATGGATTAGGCATAGAACAGCTAGCGTTAACGAATATTCGGCAAGGTATTCTATTTTAGGTAATGAATTTTATCTACCTGAACCGGCGAATATTGCTTCCCAATCTGCTGTAAATAAACAATGTAGGGAAGGGAATAGCTTACCGCAAGAAGTGGCTGAAAAGGTCCTTGCAATTTTAGAGGAAGATGCTAGACAGTGCTACGGGCATTATAAGGAACTGATGAATGCCGATGAAGAGGGTAATATTATAGATGAGAATGCCACAGGGATAGCACGCGAGCTTGCTCGTATGAATTTAACTTTAAATTATTATACGGAATGGTATTGGAAGATTAATTTACATAATTTACTTCATTTTTTAAGATTGCGAGCCGACTCTCACGCTCAATATGAAATTAGAGTTTATGCTGAAAAGATGCTTGAGATAGTCAAAGCTTGGGTTCCTTTTGTTTACGAAGCGTTTGAAGAATATCGTTTGCAGGGAGCAAACATTTCACGTAAAGGTTTGGATGTAATTAAAAGAATGATAAACGGTGAAAAAGTTACCCATGAAACTAGTGATATGACTAAGAGAGAATGGGAAGAACTGATGAAGATTTTTGGGTAATATGTGTCATTCCTGCTTTCGCAGGAATGACACACAACAACCATAACGGAATTTGATAAAAAGGAGTATTTTAAGTGAGAAATATTATATATTTTATAGTATCACTATTATTTAGCGTTACCAGCTATGCACTTGAAATAATAAACATTGAGCATGGGCGAGCTGACCCAACACCTATAGCGGTCAATAAATTTGATGCCGATAATGCTGCTGCTGATGTATTAGGTCACGATATGGTTAAAGTTATCTCTAATGATTTAAAGCTTTCGGGGTTATTCCGTCCTATTTCTGCTGCATCTTTTATAGAAGAGAAGACAGGAATAGAATATAAACCGCTTTTTGCTGCATGGCGTCAAATTAATGCTAGTCTTTTAGTAAACGGTGAAGTTAAAAAACTAGAAAGCGGTAAATTTAAAGTTAGCTTTATATTATGGGATACGTTGCTTGAAAAACAGCTCGCCGGTGCAATGCTTGAAGTACCGAAAAATCTATGGAGAAGAGCAGCACATAAAATTGCCGATAAAATTTATGAAAAAATTACCGGTGATGCCGGTTATTTTGACACTAAAATAGTGTATGTATCAGAAAGCAGCTCTTTACCGAAAATAAAAAGAATTGCTTTGATGGATTATGACGGGGCTAATAATAAATACCTTACCAATGGAAAGTCACTAGTCTTAACCCCAAGATTTGCTCGTTCGGCGGATAAGATTTTTTATGTTTCATATGCTACTAAAAGAAGAGTACTTGTTTATGAAAAAGATTTAAAAACAGGCAAAGAAAGTGTAGTAGGTGATTTTCCCGGTATATCTTTTGCTCCTAGATTCTCACCAGACGGTAGAAAAGCTGTAATGTCGATAGCTAAAAACGGCTCGACGCATATTTATGAAATCGACCTTGCTACTAAACGGCTTCATAAATTAACTGACGGATTCGGTATTAATACCTCTCCTAGCTATTCACCGGACGGTAAAAAAATTGTATATAATTCCGATAGAAACGGTGTGCCTCAATTATATATCATGAATTCAGACGGAAGTGAAGTTCAGCGTATTAGTTTTGGCAGTGGTTCTTACGCAGCTCCTAGCTGGTCGCCTAGAGGAGACTATATAGCATTTACTAAGATTACTAAAGGAGACGGAGGAAAAACTTTTAATATCGGAATTATGAAAGCATGTCCTCAAGATGATGAGAATAGTGAAAGGATAATAACAAGCGGATATTTAGTTGAAAGTCCTTGTTGGTCGCCTAACGGACGAGTTATTATGTTTGCTAAAGGTTGGCCGTCGAGCGCTAAAGCTCCGGGAAAAAACAAAATTTTTGCAATTGATCTAACAGGTCATAATGAAAGAGAAATTATGACACCGGCAGATGCTTCTGATCCAGAATGGTCAGGTGTACTGAACTAATGTCATTTCTACGAAAGCATTGTTGGGTGGATCGTTTTTCCGTTGTCATACCGTGACTTAATCGCGGTATCCAGTAAAAATACTATTAGTTGTTTTTGGATCCTGTGGTCAAGCCACGGGATGACAGTCCAATAAGGCTTAAGCTGCTTCTCTACTATGGTTTAAAATAAACTTCTTTATTTTTTCAAAAGCCGTATTTTCTATTTGTCTAATACGTTCCTTAGAAATATTATACTCATTGCTTAGAATATCTAGAGTTTTAGGAGTATCCGTTAATTTACGCTCTGTTAAAATACGCAGTTCCCTGTCGTTTAAAATCTTCATAGCATTTGATAGTAACTGTCTTTTACTGGTAGAATTTTGCTTATTAATAGCCATAGTTTCAGGAGTAGGGCGTGTTTCCGGTAATAGTTCTATTAATTCTCCGGATTCTGCATCGTCACTATTTATAGAGTTATTTAACGATAAATCAGGTCCTGAAATTCTAGTATTCATTTCAGAAACTTCATTAACCGAAACGCCTAGCTCATCTGCTATTTGCACAAAATCATCGGTAGTAATAGCCCTTGAGTATAAATTAGTAATTTTATGCTTAACTTTATTAAGACTAAAAAATAATTTTTTTTGTGCGGCCGTTGTTCCCATCTTTACTAATGACCAAGATTTTAATATATATTCTTGTATGGCTGCTTTAATCCACCACATCGCATATGTTGATAGGCGAAAACCAAGTTCGGGATTGAATTTTTTTACTGCCTGCATTAAACCTATATTACCTTCTGAAACCAATTCGGTCATAGGAAGACCGTAAGTCCTATAGCCGCTTGCAATTTTTGCAACAAGTTTAAGATGGCTTGTTACTAATTTATGTGCAGCTTGTAAATCATTCCCTTCTAAATAGGATTTTGCTAATAACAATTCTTCTTCTTGCGTAAGTGAAGGAATTTTATTGATTTTCTGTAAGTAGCTATAAAATCCTGATTCGCTAGAAATTGCTAATGCATTAATATTATTAGTCATACTAACCTTAAAAACTATTTTTTTTATACTAACACATATATAATCTAAAATAAACTTTTTCTAGAGTATTTTTAAATAAAATCAAATAATGTCTAAAAAATCCAATGAAAATTTAGCTTTTTCCTTGCTGGGATTAATAATTAGTATGGTGTTACTCAGTTTTGCTTCCGTACCTATCTATAATTTATTTTGTAAAGTTACAGGATATGGCGGCACTACTGCAAAAGAAACGGTGAGTGTATATTCTAAGGTAAAAGGCACTAAACCTATAATTATCGAGTTTGATGCTAATGTTGATAAAGATTTACCTTGGCGGTTTATTCCAAGGCAGCAAAGAGTGCAAATTGTTCCGGGGCAGAATACTCTAGTATTCTATGAAACGGAGAATCTAAGCGATAACGATATAATAGGTACTTCCGTATATAATGTTACTCCAAATAAAGCAGGAAAATATTTCGTAAAAATTCATTGTTTTTGTTTTGAAGAACAATTATTAAAAGCCGGCGAAAGAGTCTTAATGCCGGTTACATTTTATATAGATAAGGATTTTGAGCTTGATCCTGAAATGCAAGACATTAAAGTACTTACGTTATCTTATAGCTTTTTTAAAGTACGAGAGGTGTCGTCATTGCGAGGAAATTACGTAAGTAATTGACGAAGCAATCTCAGGAGTTTGTTATTATTTCATGAGATTGCCACGCAGCCTAGGGCTACTTGCAATGACGAAATCGATAATTATTAGACAACGCTAATTATAGCATTTTAATATATTAAAAGATAGTGTTGTAATTTAATTATAAATTTAGTATAATTTGCTGTTTGTTTAAGGTTGGTATGATTAATTTAGGGGATAAGCAGTCTACTATAGTTGTTGTCGCAATGTCAGGCGGGGTTGATAGTTCGGCGGTTGCCGCAATGCTGCATGAACAAGGACATAATGTTATAGGTATTACCTTGCAGTTATATGATCACGGTATGGCAGTAGGGAAGAAAAATGCCTGTTGTGCCGGTCAGGATATTTACGATGCTAAAATGGTAGCAAATAAGCTAGGTATTCCCCATTACGTACTTGATTATGAGAGCAAATTTAAAGAGTCGGTAATAGATAATTTCGTCGATAGCTATTTACAAGGTGAAACACCGCTTCCATGTGTGCAATGTAATAAATCGGTAAAGTTCAGGGATCTAATTAAAACGGCTAGAGAGCTTGGAGCAGATAAGCTTGCTACCGGTCATTACGTACGCAAAATAAACGGTGATAACGGAGCGGAATTACATACAGGGCTTGATCCAGCAAAAGATCAAAGTTATTTTTTATTTACGACAACTAAAGAGCAATTAGAATATTTACGTTTCCCTCTAGGAGGGCTTACTAAGGATGAAACACGAAGGCTTGCTAGTAAATTTGGGCTTGAGGTAGCGGATAAGCCCGACAGCCAAGATATTTGTTTCATACCTGACGGAAATTATAAGAGCGTAATAAATAAAATACGTCCAAATAGCAGTGAAAGCGGTAAAATTATTCATGTAAACGGGTTTGAGCTAGGAGAGCATAGCGGTATAATTAACTACACCATAGGGCAACGTCGTGGTCTTGGTATAGCTTATAATGAGCCTTTATATGTAGTAAAGATTGATCCTAAGGACAATATAGTATATGTAGGACCGGAGTCCGCATTAAATGTGCAGGAATTTATCATTAGAGATGTGAATTGGCTTGCAGATGAGATTAAAGATAACGAAAAGTTAGAAGTAGCAGTTAAAATTCGCTCGACAAGACCGCCGCGTCTAGCCGAAATAAGTAAACTCGGTGATGATAAAATGAAAGTAAAATTTTTATGCGAAGAAAAAGCCGTTGCTCCTGGGCAAGCATGCGTTATTTATGCCGGTGAAAGAGTACTTGGCGGCGGATGGATTACTAGAGAGATAAGGTAATTGTGTCATTGCGAGGAGCGAAGCGACGTGGCAATCTAGTTAGACCTCCTGAGATTGCCACGCTCCTTTTAGTCGCTCGTAATGAGACACAATTCACAAAAAAATAAGCTCACTAAAACAGGAGAAACTAATGAGTTTTTTAAGGAAGAAAAGTTTTGAATCAGTAAAAGAGATAGGCAGTTCAAGCGGTCTTAGCAAGACACTTGGAGCATTCGATTTAATATTACTGGGTCTTGGTGCGATGATTGGCACAGGCGTATTCGTCGTTACCGGTATAATTGCTGCTAAATATTCAGGACCTGCGGTAATGTTATCTTATGCGATTGCAGGTATTACCTGTATCTTTGTAGCGCTTGTTTATACTGAACTTGCTGCAATGCTTCCGACATCAGGAAGTATTTACACTTATTCCTATGTAGCATTTGGCGAAGTATTTGCTTGGATGATCAGTAGTGTTATAATATTAGAACTTGGTGTTGCTGCAGGAATAGTAGCTGCAGGCTGGTCGGGCTACGTACAAGGAATACTAGCAGCAGGTGGAATCAATTTACCGAAAGAATTAACTACTGTACCGACAAACGGCGGTATAATAAATTTACCGGCATTTTTAATCTCGGGATTTATTGGATTTATGTTATATTTAGGTACTAAAGATAGTAAGAGACTAAATGCAATTTTAGTTTTCATAAAAATGACTGCAATATTTGTATTTATACTCGCTGCTGCCCCTCATTTTGATGCTACTAACTGGAGTAATTTTATGCCTTTCGGTTTTAGTAATGTTTTAGTAGGTGCGTCTATTTTATTCTTAGCTTTTACGGGTTTTGGAACGATTGCAACCGCAGCTGAGGAGTGTAAAAACCCAAAACGCGATATAATGATCGGTATTATTGGCTCACTTGTTCTAACTACTATAGTTTATGTAACAATGGCAGGGCTTGTTACCGGTATTGCACCTTTTGATCAGTTAAATAACGATCAACCACTTGCTTATGCTTTAACTATCAATAATAGCAAGATCGGCTCTGCTATTGTTGCAACCGGAGCAGTTTGCGGTATGATGACGGTGTTGATGATGAATATTTACGGTACTTCTCGTATTTTTTATGCTATTGCACGTGACGGTTTACTACCGAAAAGTTTTGCAAAGCTGCACCCAAAATATGATAGTCCGTATATTACGATTATAATATTTGCTTCTTTAGCCGCTATCCTTGGAGGATTTTGTTCTACGGAATTATTAACGCAATTAACTTCAATGGGAGCTCTTATTGATTATATAACCGTTACAATAATAGTGGTATTATTTAGGGTCACGCTACCTGATGCTCAAAGACCTTTTAGATGTCCTTTAGTATTTATTATCGTACCGTTTATTTTAATTGCTTGTGCATATTTACTATTTATTCAAATATATGACGGTGAATTTAATCTATTAACCGCAGGTCGTGTATTAATATATTGGTTTATTACAATATTTGTTTTATATATTATAAGATCGTTTTTTATGCAAAAAGAGCAGAATTAAGAGGGGGATATCCGTCATTGCGAGCGAACGTAGAGAGCATGGCAATCTCATGAAGTAGTACAAAATTCCTGAGATTGCCAAGTCAAGGCTTTGCCTCTCTTCGCAATGACGAGTTAGTAGTATCCACGCAACAAAACAAACTTAACCAAATGACTGAAAAACTGCAACCACTCCGAGGAATGAAAGATCTCTTGCCGGATGATTATAAAGTGCACGACTATATAATTAACAAAGCAAGAGATGTTGGAGTATTGTACGGCTATAAACAAATGAGTACTCCTATTGTGGAGTATACTAAAGTCTTTAACCGTTCGATGGGTGAAAGCTCTGACGTAATCAGCAAAGAAATCTATAGTTTTTTAGATAAAAGCAATGATTTCGTAGCATTACGCCCTGAATTTACAGCATGTATTATAAGAAGCCTCATCTCAAACAGATTACAATATAAATTACCATTAAAGTTTTTCGCTACCGGTCCTGTTTTTCGTTATGATAGACCGCAAGCAGGGCGTCAAAGACAATTTCACCAACTAAATTATGAGTATATCGGTGCTAAAGGAGCAATTACTGATGCTGATACTTTGAAGTTAGCTGTTGATATATTAAAAGCACTCGAAATAGAGCAGGATACTACCTTAGAGCTTAACTCTCTTGGATGTAATGAATCAAGAAGCGTTTATCAGCAAAAATTAGTAGAATATCTAAATGATTTTAAAGAGCAATTATCAGAAGAAAGCAAAATAAGGTTATCCAAAAATCCAATACGGATACTTGATTCTAAAAGTGAGACTGATCAGAAAATAATAGCAAATGCACCGGTTTTATCTGAATATTACACTGATGAATCCAAAGAATATTTTGAGGAGTTAATACAGTATCTAGATATTTTAGGTGTGAAATATAGCATAAATCCACGCTTGGTTAGAGGGCTTGATTATTATTGCCATACTGCTTTTGAATTCACTACAAAAAAGTTAGGGAGCCAATCTACTATTCTAGCTGGTGGACGTTATGACGGGCTTGCTAAAATCATGGGTAATAACGATGATGTGTTGGCTATCGGTTTTGCTGCCGGTATTGAGCGAATTGCTTTAATGCGGGAATATAATATATCTGAAGTTAAGCCGGTATTTGTATTACCTATAGGCAAAAATAATATTTGCTATGCTTTAGAAATTGTAGATAAATTGCGAACAGAAAATATTGCTATTATCATAGAATCTCTAGGTAAAATAGCTAAAAGAATGCAACGCATTTTTAATGAAAATGCTCAATTTATTATTTTTATAGGTGACGAAGAGCAGGCGAATAATAACTTAAAAATTAAAGACTTAAAAAAAGCAGAAGAATATATAGTAGATTTTGCAAAAGCTCTTGAGCTATTGAAGAAATAAGATTTTTTATTGTTATACCGTGAACCTTCCATGGTATCCATCAAAACTAACTTTAAGTAATAAGCATTTATGACTCTTGCCACAAGCTCGGCATTGCCCGCATGGCTCTTATGTTATACCTGCATAGGTCTTGTTGTGTGGATACTGAAGGTCGTCATTGCAAGGAAAAACTGTAAGTTTTGACGAAACAATCCAGTAAAAATTTTGATTTACAGAATTTTTTTATTATTGTTTTGGACTGTCACGCAGTCTACGACTGCTCGCAATGACAGGGCGGTATCTATGCAACAACGCCTTCGCTGGAATGACATATAAAACGAGCCATGCAACAAGATCTGCAGTTGTTCACAATGGCGATTAGGTGTCTATACAATAACACCATTTAACCACGACATCTAAAAATATGATTATTATAAAAGATTTAGCCATGAGTTATGGTACAATACTATTTACCGATGTAAATTTGCATATTAAAAACAATAAATGATATGGTGTAGTAAGTGCCAACGGAGCAGGTCAAACAACTTTTTTCAAAGTCTTAACTAAGGAGGAAGAAGAGCCAGTTTTCGGTGAGATTAACATACCAAAAAACTCCAAAATAGGTTGTTTAAAACAAGATCAGTTTCTTTAATGACGGTTATACTGCTGAAATTTTTGTAGCTAGCTTGCTTGTAGGTCTTGGAATAGTCAAAAAATACCATTATGAGCCGCTTTCTGCGTTGTCAGAAGGTTATAAACTTTCGTGTATTACTCGTACAAAGTCTATTTAATAATCCCGATATTTTACTACTCGATGAACCGACACACCATCTTGATATAGAGTCAAGAGAAGCTCTTAAAAAATCGCTAATTGATTTTGATGGTACGGTATAATATTAGTAACGTACGATCGGAATTATTGCTCTTTCCCATAGGAAAAAGATTGTTGATTTTAAAGGTAAATTAAAATCAACAATCTTTATGATGATTATATTGAGAAATACGGCAACGATTATTTAAGTGCTACTACAAAATTATCTTAAGTTTTAGGTATTGCTCATGAAATATAGATATCGTCATTGCGAGCAGCCATAGGCTGCGTAGCAATCTCGTCAAATATCCTGAGATTGTTTCGTCAATTGCTATGCAATTTCCTCGCAATGACAATAAAAATCGAGTCATACAACAAAGCAGAATCTTAAAGTTAATCACTCCACATTATAAAACTCCAAATGATGACCGCTAATAAACTTTTTTATTTCAGCATGGTTACCATACTCATCAACATTTAATAATAACCCTTGTTCATTAAAATATAATATATTCGTAAATAATCAGTCATCACAGTCCCACTTAGCTTTAAAAGCATTTTCTTTAATAAGTTTAACTCCGGTTACTCCGTGTTTGTGATATATTATTCCTTTTTTTAAAGCAGAAACAAAAGAGGTAACTTTACTTTTATCAAAGGTGTTATAGATTTTTTTAGACATTGTACCGTAACAATCAAATCCTCTATATTTGCCAAGAAATTTATCTGTACCTTTTGTTACTTCCTGATTATCAATTTTAATTTGACCTTCTTTAGGAATATTCCAAGAATTATTATTGCAGTTGGTAATCTTGTGAGTGGCTAGATAAAATTCATGTTTCTTTTTTAGTTGATAATATTGATGGATTTTTTTGTATAATATTGAAGGGTTAATTGTTCTAAGTTTTCTATTGGCTTATTATCGGGGGAATAGCTTGCAATAATCCCTTCTTGTTTTTTTGACTTCATTTACTTGCATATTCTTGTACTTTTTTAGGTTATTATTTAATAAGGCGGTAACTACAAGGCGGTAACTACTCCAATTTCTAAAGTGTTTTCATTGCAAGAATCATTTTGCAGAGCATTTTCAACATTTTGGAAAATCTTTTTAGATTTTTCAGAAGTTAATTTAGTCTCGTTATCTGCTATTAAACCGGTATTAACGGTGTTAAGAACCTTTGTTTTTTCATTGGATATTAGAGTATTATTTTGAGGTAACGTATAATTTGGGTCCACGTAACTCCGAAGTTTTATAATAGCCTTTTTATACAAATTTATTTGATGCTCAGGTATCTTATTTAAAAGATCAGAAGCCGTTTTAAATTGCTTACTACATAGGGCAAGTGAAAATGCTAGAAGTATGTTGTTTGGGGTATCACTAATTGCTTTTAGTTTTGCGGTTAATATTGATTGCTGGTTTTTGTTAATTTTTTTATTGGAAATGCTGTTATAAAAAGCCATGTATTCATAGCCATCATATATTGATGAATAGAAAGGAACTAAGGTATTTGTTTTATTATATCTAACGTCTTATAAGAAATTTCATATGGATTAGTTAACATTTCTAGAATGTATTGTATATATTCTACCGGTACATATTGTATTAAGTCATTAGTTTTATCACATTTGCCTTATATTCTATAATTAGACCATAAATGATAGGCTGTTGTTGGATGTGTAGGTAGAAGCACAAAAGCATGTTTATAACATTTAGTGGACATATCATAGTTCCCGGTTTCTTCATAAACACGCCCTGTTCTATAATACCACTGGGCTAAAACCTGATTTTCAGTGTGAGTATTTAACGAAAAAATAGATTCTTCAAGTAAAGCTTTGACCCCTTCAAAATTTTTATTTTCCATTAATAAATCAGAGAATTGACCTGACAAATCTAAGTTAGATTTTATATACGGTACTAGTGCTTGGGTAATTTTAAGCTTAGATTCCGGTTCAATAAGCTTTAGTACGGGGAGTAGATATTCTGCACATTTGCTATATTGTTCAACTTCTTTTGCAAAGTAATTAAAATATAGATTTATTGCTGCAATTATACATTTAAATATCTCTTTAGCAGCTTCATTGTGTCTATTTAATATACTACATTGAAAGGCAAGACTCATTATTTGAATTTTGGTTAGCGTATCAGGTGGTATAGAAATGATTTTATCCGGCATCCATTTTATGAGTTCACCATCTAATTGATATTCAAAAAAGCCTGGTATTATTTCATAATTTTTTAACAATTCATGATTTGTGTAACTTTCATATGGATAATTAGGCATTAATTTATGTATTAGTGAATGCTTAATTTCTGTAACTTTCTTGCTACTTACTGTAGATTTTTCACTATTTAAATGTCCAAATATATAATGCATTACTTCTATAGCGGCACCAACAGTTGGTATAGATGAAAAGTTTTTATCCATTTCTACTACATCAAGATCGGAAAAGTTTTTTCTAAAATTTCTTATGTTACTTTCTGATAATATATTGAGGGTGTTATAAACCGTGATAATATCAAGCTTAAAAGTAATTGAAGGTTCTGCATTGTTCATGAATATAATTTAGTATTAGTTGGGCTTAAGAACTGCTACAATGTGATAGGAAAGGTTTAAAATTTTACATAGAATTATTATTAAAAACTTACAGTGTATGAACTTTTTATTACTGGATTCCTGCTTCTAGCTAGGAATGACATCGAGAGGCTCAATTAACTCACAAAGCAATTCTTTCTAAGGAATGTCTATTCAAACCCAAATCCAGTAAAATATTTATGCAAATATCCGGTATCATGACCTATCATTTTAACTTTATCATAATAATAAGGTGATTCAGATTCACGATATATAGTTGTGCCGTCATCCATATAGTAAATAGAATAAGATGGAAGGCCATAAGGTCTAAAAAAAGTGTCTTTACTTATAACTTTAGGAGCTTTATCGGATTTTTGTATATTTTCTGATTTCAGCATATTAATTTTATTAATAAATGATTGTTTTATTAATATATAATTTTTATATATTATCACATTATAATAGCTATCTACAGAACCTAGAAATTCAGATTTATCAATTGCAGTATTATATTCATAAGGATATTCTAAATATTTTTGCAATTTTAAAGTATTTTTTTGAAACAATGGGTAATTATTTGATTGTTTGTGCTTTGATAAATTGAAATATTTTCTTGCCAAGCATTTCTTATCTTGAACATTATTAAAAGCTTTGATTTTTGAATATCTGTCTTGTTGTTTTTCTTGTAAAAAATAATCTTCATAGTCCTTATAATTCTTTGGAGGATTTAATATAAATCTAGCATATTGTTCTAACTGAAAGTTAGTTAACCAAGTAAATATAGAATATAAATTTGCTCTATAGTCCGAAGAAAAAATAACAGCAACTTTTGATTGCTTTATCTCTTCTCTTTGCTCTCTCAATAACGTTATTAGATCATATAAATAACTCTTTATTAAAATGTTTTTTATTTTCGTGAGTTTGAATGATTATATCATCAAACAGCTCAGTTTCTAATGCATCTGAGGTAAATAATTGTTTGTATTTTGTATTTATTAAGCTATGGAACAAAAGCTATAGATTCAAGTTTTTTAAATATTGAATTAATTTATGTGCAACTTTAGATTAAATTTAAGAGCGGTATTTTATACGAAAAATTGACAAGAGTCAAGAGAGATTAAATTAATGGTTTAAAAATATGTGTCACCTCGTGATTTATTCACAGAATCCAGTTAAAAATACTAATATTATTAGTATTTTTAGTTATTTGCTGGATACTGTGGTCAAGCCACGGTATGACACTGAAGTGTTTTTCAAAAGCCATACTAAATTGATGACTAAAATTTTTCACATAACCTAATGACAAAAATAAAATATGAATATATTATTTAATTTTAGAATAATTTAAATAATATCTATTCAATGAGTGCAGATACTAATATTAGTGATGGTTTAGAAGTCATTACGCAAGATCATTTATCGATTTTTTCTTTAATAAGTTCCTCTGACATTATCGGTAAGTCAGTTATGCTGATGTTGCTTATTGCCTCTATTTGGTCATGGGCTATTATTTTGGATAAAATATTTAAGCTAGTGCAAGTGCAGAAAAGCATGCGGGCATTTGAAAATGTGTTTTGGTCCGGTGGAGTATTAGAACAATTATATGAAAGCATAAAGAGGTCGGTTAATAATCCGTTAGCTTTAATTTTTGTCTCAGCTATGGATGAGTGTAAAAGCTTAAGCACTAAAGGGCTTTCTGAAGGCTTAAAAAACAACCATAAAGAGCGTATAACGGGTGCAATGTACTTAGCTCAAAATAGGGAAGTCGAAAAGCTCGAGAAAAATTTAAGCTTCTTGGCAACTGTTGGATCAAGTGCTCCTTTCGTAGGTTTATTCGGTACCGTTTGGGGGATTATGCATAGCTTCCAATCGATTGCTACTTCAAAAAATACTTCTCTTGCCGTAGTAGCTCCCGGAATTGCTGAGGCGTTACTTGCAACTGCGATAGGCTTATTTGCAGCTATTCCGGCAGTAATTTTTTATAATTATCTGATTTCCCGTATTACTCTTATCAATAATAAGATTGAAGATTTTATTAGTGAGTTAAACTCTATACTTTCTAAGGCAATTGATCAGGAGAAAATGTAATGGCTATAAAGCTTGCCGGAAGTAATAGAAAAAGTAAAAGAGCGGTAGTTAGCGAAATTAACGTTACGCCGCTTGTTGACGTGATGCTTGTGCTATTAATTATTTTTATGATTACTTCTCCAATGCTTGTGTCAGGAGTAAACGTGGATTTGCCTGAGACAAATTCAAGCCCGATGTCAGGTCAGGATGAGCCTTTGGTTATTACAATCAATAATAAAGGCAAAATTTTCTTACTTGAAATTCCAATAGAAAGAATGCATTTAACCGACAAGCTTGCAAATATCACTAAAGAAAAAAAGGATGCTAGAATTTTTGTAAGAGGCGATAGAAATGTTTCTTATGGGCAGGTAGTAGAGATAGTTGCCGAAATTCATGCTGCCGGCTTTTCTCGTGTAGCTCTTATTTCAAATATTAAAAATAATGAAAAGTAATCAAAATAAGGATAATTTTACGGTTTTCCTTAGCTTCTCTATTGTTCTGCACTTACTTCTTTTATATTTTTTTCTATTCGGTATGCCGTCACTTTTTGAAAAATTACCGGAAGAGCAAACTATAACTTTTGAAATGTTACCTGTTATCGATAAATCAAATATTATCACTCAGACAAAGCAAAAAGAAGCCCCTATAGAAAACGAAGACGCTAAAAAATCTGAGCAGAGTAAGCCAAAAGAAGAACTGCAAGATTTGTCTAAAGAAGAAAAAGCAAAAGAGCCTGAGGCTAAAACAATGGAAGCAAAGCCTAAAATAGAAGAGAAAAAACCTATAGAAGAACCAAAGTCTGAAGAAGCAAAAGAAGCGTTACCTGAGAAGAAAGAAGAAGTAAAGGAAGAAAAACCTAAAGAAGAAGAAAAAAAACAAGCAGAAGAAAAGAAGAAGCTCGAAGAAAAGAAAGAGGAAACGAAACCGGCTGAGAAACCTAAAGATGTGAAGAAAAAAGAGCCTAAAACCGATGAGCTTGATTCTTTGCTGAAGCATTTAGAGCAATCTTCAGAAGGGGATAATGTCAAATCCAATAAGCATCAAAGGTCAAAAAAAGCTGATAATGCACAAGAAGCTAAAGGGGTTTATACGGATGGGCTGCCTCTTTCCGATAGTGAAACATCTTTGATAAAAAGACAGATTGAAAGACATTGGAGTAATGTACCGGCAGGAGTTAGAGGTAATAATAAGGTAAAAGTCATTATTAGTATTACGCTAGATAAAGCAGGTAATATTGAGCAGGCAAAGGTTAACAAAAAAATCTGTCCTAATATTCCGGCTAGTGTTTGTGAAGCTTTGGCAGATAATGCAATTAGAGCGGTATGGCAAGCAAGCCCTATCGAAAACCTTGACTCTGCACGCTTTAACCATTGGAAAGAGATTAATTTTAGCTTTGATCCAAGTAAATTGTAGGTTGTGGGCATTGCCTGCGTGGATACCACCCCGTCATTACGAGCAGTCGTAGACTGCATGGCAATCTCATGAAATAATAACAAACTCCTGAGATTGCTTCATCAATTATTTCATAATTTCCTCGCAATGACTATTTTCGAGCCACGTAGGCAAGCCTTTCGCAGGAATGACATTAAGAACCATGCAATAATTAAAAAATATTATTCATCATGTTCGTGGTGATCACTGATTAATTCAAGCCCCATATCTTTTGGCTCATTATTGAAACAACAGTAGCAGCAATAACCAAACAAGAATAATAAGGTTGCTTCCATTAAAAATAGGGTCAAAGCAGCATTACTAGAGCTTGCTAACTCATATTCTGAAGGTAATAAATCTGTAGGGATGTCTTTGTTCATAACACTTAGTTATTATGTTCACTATTTGTAAATAAAAAAACGCTATAACTTTGTCTATTAAAATTACATTTATTGCACAAAGTTTTAAGAGCAGGATAAGTAAATAATAATACATGGCATAAATTTAGACCGAAATGAACTATCACAGAGCATAAATATTTTGCCTGTTTTATAATATGTATAACCATAGAAAAAACCGCATATAGTGCTTAAAGCTATATATTCTGCCTTGAAAATATGTAATCCCAAATATTAAAGATGCTATAATAACAGCTAAAATCTGCTGTTCTGGTAAAAGATTTTGTAATGTTCTTTTTAAAAAACCCTCGAAAGAATACTTCCTAAGCCATACAGACGAAAAAGAAATATTGTTGTAATGAGAAAAACGTAGGTGATAGAGTTAAGAATGACATATAAACCTTTGTAAAAAACTATTTTTAATATATAGTTATTTTTTAGCATTAAAAATAGAAAATTTATTAAATATAGAGATTTTTAATAAATAATAATTGGATTTTAAAAAGAAAATATAAAAGATAATCATCAAAAAAAACAATAAAATAATATATATATTATAATATATATATTATAATATATATATAGGACGATTGTATGAAAGATATAGAATATTGGGAAAAAAATTTTGAAAGCTGTAAATATTCAGATCAATTAATCGAAAGGCTTTTATGTTTAAATACCCAAGTCAAACAACCTATCAATATTAGAGAAGTTCAAAAAGGTATTTATTATGCTCGTAAATATCATGGTGAGCAAATGCGTCAATCAGGTGACCCTTATTATTCTCATCCAATCGCAGTAACGATTATGGTAGCGGAATTTGTAGCAAAAGAAGTGCCTAAACTCTTTACTTTTAGAATGCTACAAGCTGCATTACTTCATGACACTATTGAAGATACTGAACTTACTGAAGCAATAATTAGCAATATTTTTGATGAAGAAGTAGCAAGGCATGTAGTAGGTCTAACTAGAATTAAACCTTGGGGCAAAATAAGTAGCGAGAAAAGTCTTATTTTATTAATTAAACAAAAAAGATACGATACTGCTCTTATAAAACTTTTTGATAGAATACATAATTTACAAACTTTGGAAGCAAAATCGCCTGAAAAAGCTCATAAAATAATTAAAGAGACATTAAAAAGCTTTTTAGTGTTAAGTGAAATACTTGAAATACCTTCAGTTTCAGAGCTTATATATGCTGAATGTTATAAAAATAATTTAAAATTTAATATAAATTCTACTTTTAATAAAATTATAAATTTCGATTCGTTTCCATTTTCTCAAAATAAGTTACTCCCATAAAAAAAGTTATACCTATTGGAATGAAAATTAAAAATAATCCCCAATATCCTAGATAATTGGTAATATAAACTAAACCAAATGACGTTATAATATAAGTAAATAATTTTGCTATTGCACTTAGCATACTAGTATATGTAAATCTCTTAAAAACCGGAAAATATTTATAAAATATAGGAGCTGCTGGTACGTGATCAAATACGAATAATGCAGCTAAACATTGAAAAATAAAAATATATAAATGAGTAGGGTTATAATTTAACATTATAGGAAAAAAAATGAGAGAGGTAAAAAATAGATATAATTTTACCTTTAGGATTTTTAAAGGATGGATTTTATAGCTAATAAATGCAAGACCGATAATACCGAGTAAATCTATTATAGATACCCAAAAATTTTGATTTATAATTTGATTTGGAGTAAATCCACATTCTCTTTTTAATATATCACCGCAATATATATATACGAAATAAAAACACGGTGGTCTAGCACACTGGATAAAGAAATACCAAATAGAAGTGGTGTTTGGAACTTTTTGATCTAGAATATCTTTGTCAACTTCTTCAAGCATAATATTATTTTCTTGAAGTCTTAGTTTTAATTGGTTTTTTTTATTTGAAAATGCCTCTGCTTCTTTTAAACTAGTCCTTGCAATAGTACCTACAAAAGCGATAGTTGCACCAACGAAAAAGGCTATACGCCAACTTGACTCATGGTGATAAATATTTTGATTAGTAAAAATTGATGCAATACCTAGTGCTACCGTAGTGCCTACGGCAGAAAATACGGTTATAATTGTTACTAATGGATATTGTATAGGAGGAGATGAATTTTCGGTTAAGTACAGCTCTGCACCGCGTGCTTCTGCAGTTGCTGACATACCTTGAATTATACGACATATAGTAAGAACCCAAGAGGCTGTTATACCTATCTGTGCATATGTTGGCATGCTGCCTATAATCACACAAGTAATAGCCATTAATAGGGTAGTTAAAACAACTACAATCTTACGTCCAAAATGATCGCCTATATACCCAAATATTAATGCTCCTATAGGTCTTAGCAAATAGGTAGAACAGAAAGAAAAGGCAGTAAGCAACGAAAAAGTGAAAGGATCATATTCCGGAAAAAATAAATTATTTAAAAGTATCGCCATATGCACATAAAGCATAAGGTCAAAATACTCTAGAAATGTACCTATAGAAAGTAATCCGACTGCTTGTTTTTGTTCTGTATTTAAACTTCTTTGTTCTTTTTCGTAGCCTAACATAACCTTTGTATATTAATTAGATTACAAAATAAGTTATACTGCTTTTGATTCAAAGTCAATAAAGGATTACGAATTTTTAATAAATATTGCAAATATTTAGGTTTCGTAAAGTTATCTAACTTAAACTTTTCAAATTATCTATTTTTCTCTGAAAGCTTTAAATGCACTATCAGTAACGGGATCAAGTAAATATCTAAATAGTGTTCTAGTACCTGTTACGATTTGTACCTCAGCTTGCATACCGGGGTGTAATTCAAGATTTTTAACTTTAGCAACTTTGTTAAATTCATTCATATCGATTTCAACTCTTGCAACATAATAATTATCTTGCTGTTGTCCTGGATACTGTCTTTCATCTTGTACGATATCGGGAGATATGCTTACTACTTTACCGGTAAATGTTGGAGTTGTTCTTGATTTAAATGCACTGAAACGTATTTTTGCAACTAATCCTTCATGTACTGAGTCAATATTTTTTTGAGATACCTTTGCTTCTATTATTAATGGGTCATTAGTTGGCGAAATTTCCATAATAGGTTGTCCGTGACTTATAACACCGCCTATTGTATGATATTTTAAACTATTAACTATACCGTCAACAGGTGATCTGATTATCATACGATTAAGCGAATCCGTTAGGGCATTATATTTTTCTTTAAGAGATGCGGTTTGTACTTGAGCTTCACGAAGCTCTGTTAAAATCCGTTCAGTGTATTTATTTTGTTGATTTGTAATTTTAATTTGAGTTTCGGTAATAGCATGGCGTATTCCTGCTATTTCGGCTTCAATTGTTGCAACATCGCTTTTTGAAGCTGCAACTTTTGCCTCTTGGTCTAATAAGGCTGCTTTTTGTACAAAGCCTTTTTCTTTTAACCTGCTTAAAGCTTTTAAACGGTCTTGATAAACTTCAGCAGTTTTGGAGGCGGCAACTTTTTTTGCTTCTAAACCTTCAATTTTTTTCTCAAGTTGAGCAATATTTTGATGTAATGCATCTTTCTCTGAGTTATATACTTCTTTTCTAGATCTAAATAAATTTTCCTGCGTATGCATTATTTTAGCTACTTCCGGTAAATTGATATCCTGCATTAGAAAATCAGAGAATTCGATTTGTTCTAAATTATCACGTTCGGCAATTAAACGATTTTCAGTTGCTAAAAAATTACGGTACTGACCAAGAATATTTTTATGTTCGCTTTTTATTCTAGTTTCTTCAAGCTCTATTAATTTATCGCCTTCTTTGACTTTATCACCTTGCTTCACATAAATAGCATTGATTATTCCGCCTTCATGATGTTGAATCGTTTTTTTATTTGTGCTTGGCATTACGATACCGACAGCTACAGCACCACTATCAAGTGGAGCAAGAGCCGACCATAATCCACCTATTAATACTAAAAAGATCATAACATAAATACCGAAAAGTATAGGTGATCTTGCAGCTTGGGTTACGTTATTACGATCTTTATCGGTTTTCTTGGTAATAAAATTAACAAACCTATCAAGTTTTACTAATAAGAATTCTATAGCATGAGAGGTTTTCTTTAATGTAGTATTTATTAAAGCTTTACGTTTAGAACGTTGATCTTTAAGATTTAATGCATCTTCTCTTAAGGACAATAATTGTTTTAATTGTTCCGGAGTAATTTGAGGTTTATTGTGTTTTAAGTCCTGCATAATATTTAATCATTATTATATTTAGTCAGTATTGTTTGTATTTTGCGTCATTGCGAGGACATGATGTAGTAATTGACGAAGCAATCTCGATAGAAGTCATGAGATTGCCACGCTCACTAAAGTGCCCTCACAATGATGATTTGGAAGCCATGCAACAATGCCAATCAAGTCACGATATGACACTTTAGTTATTAATATGAATTGTACCGTTTTTTGAAGTTTTAAAGTGTTTTTGAATCTCTTCTGCCGTTCCGTAAACTGCAACGGCTCCATCCTGTAATATTAGAATTTTATCAACAACGGATAATACGGATGGTCTATGTGAAATTACAAGAACTGCTATTCCTTTAAGTTTTGCTTGTTTTAAGGCACTTGCAAGGGCCACTTCACCTGCCTCATCTAAATTAGCATTAGGCTCATCTAAAATGACGAGTTTTGGATTACCGTAAAAAGCTCTAGCAAGCCCGATACGCTGTCTTTGACCACCTGATAGATTAGAGCCTGCAGGACCGATATCAGAATCATAACCGTCAGGGAATCTTAATATCATTTCATGAGCTCCGGCTATTTTAGCTGCTGCAATAACTTTTTGCGGATTGGCATCTTCTTCCATTCTAGCTATATTTTGTTTAATACTACCGCTAAAAAGTTCTATTCCTTGAGGAAGATAGCCGACATGTCTACCGAAATCTTCTCTATTCCAACGATAAATTTCAGCACCATCTAAACGTACGGAACCTGATGATTCTTTCCATACCCCGACTATGATTTTAGCTAAAGTTGATTTTCCTGTAGCCGAAGGACCGATAATTGCTAAAACTTCGCCCGGTTGTACTGCAAAACTAACGCCTTTTAAGATATATTTCGGTACGGGAGGTTGTGGTAAATATTGCGGTATAGGGTGAGCATAATAAATATTTTCAACAGTAAGATGACCATCAACGTTCGGAATTGGCATCGTTTCGTCTCTAGAAGAATAAGTGTTAAATAAATTATTAATGTTTTTGTATGATTTAATAGCACTGCTCATACTTTTCCATAAATCAATAGCATTATCGAAAGGAGCAAGAGCTCTACCGACTATGATAGAACTCATAATCATATTACCGGGAGTCATATCTGCACTGTGAGATTTTACAACAATGTAAGCACCGACTCCGGTAACAGCCATTTGCATTATATTACGGATAAACCTTGAAAAGTTAGAAATAACACCGTTACGATAGCTAGCAACCGATTGCTTATCAAGTGCTAATATGTTAAATGTATGCCAATTTTTTGTAACATTCTTCATCATTCCCATTGCTTCAATTGCTTCTGCATTTCTGTTTGCAATATCGGCTTGTGTCATACCTTTTATTGAAAATTCGGTAGCTTCACCAAGTGTTTTATTAGTAGCTGCAGCGTTAAAGAAAGCGGTTGAAACTATTATAATTGCACCAAAAACGGTAATAAGACCGATATATGGATGAATTGAAAAAATAACCGCAATATAGATAAGGCTCCAAGGGGCATCGAATAAAGTATTAATTCCGGTACTTGTTAGGAATGTTTTGACAGTTTGAAAATCACGTAATAATTGGCTAGAACCCATATTTGCTCGTGTTGCAGCTGCAGAAATTGAAGAAGCAAAAATTACGGGAGCTACTGTTCTATCAAGCCATTCTCCTACCTTTATAAGTGTAAAAGAACGAGCAATTTGTAATAATCCGTAAACAAAATAAATATATGCGATTATTATTGATAAAAATAATAATGTTTGTAGATTACCGCTTCCAAGGACTCTATCAAGAACTTGTAGTGAGTAAAGAGGAGTAATTAACATTAGTAAGTTGATTACAAAAGCAAACCAAAAGACTATCCAAAAAGCTGTTCTACATTCGCCTAATGCTATTACTAGTGGGTTTTTTTTATTTAGATTATTATTTTTATTATCCATATTAGTTTATATTATAAATAATTATTAATTAATTCTTCAGCAATTTGAACACTGTTTAAAGCTGCTCCTTTACGTAAGTTATCACATGTGATCCATAGATTTATCGTATTATCTCTACTTACGTCATTTCTAATTCGGGAGACATATACGGCATCTTCGCCTACCACTTCAACGGGTGAGATATACGCAAGGTAATTATTATTAGAAATTGTAACAATTCCATCGGCATCTTGTAATATTTCTTCGACTTCTTTGGCATCAATTTTGTCGTTAAATTCTATGTTAACCGATATAGAATGACCGATAAATACTGGTACTCTAACAGAAGTAACGCTAGCTTTAAAGTGATTACCTATAAGTTTGTTTAGTTCAGAAGCAATTTTTGCTTCTTCACTTGTATAGCCATCTTTATTTAAATTACCTATATGAGGAAAAAGATTAAATGCAATCTGTTTTAGAAATTTCTTAGGATCATTCTCTCCAAAAACATATTTAGATTTTGTTTGGTTGTAGAGTTCGTCCATTCCTGCTTTACCTGCTCCTGATACTGATTGATAAGTAGATATCACTACTCTTTTAATCTTTATTTCATTATCTAGCGGTTTTAATGCTACTGCAAGCGGAATGACGATACAGTTAGGGTTAGCTATGATATTTTTAGTATTAAACTCTTTAAGTGTTGATAAATTAACCTCAGGTACAATTAACGGCACTTGATTATCAACTCTAAAAAGTGAGGATTTGTCGATAACTACACAATTACTAGCAGTAGCTTTTGGTATAAATTCTTTTGACACTTCTGAACCTGCACAAAAAAAAGCAATATCGATATCGTCAAAATGTAAACTTTTTAAACTATTAATTTGTAGTATTTTTTCTCCAAAGCTTACTTCCCGCCCTAGAGAGCTATCTGAAGCTATAGCATAAACTTTATTAATGGGGAAATTACGCTCAGCTAGAATATTGAGAGTTTCACGCCCTACATTTCCTGTAGCTCCGATTACTGCAATATTGTATTTTTTAGTCATGATTTATTAATCCGATGAGTTTTTTACCTCCGATAATATGGAAATGGAAATGAAAAATAGTTTGTCCCGATTTCTCGCCTTTATTAGTTATTAAACGATAACCGTCTTTATCTAAACCTGCTTCATTTGCTATATCAGAAAGTTTAGCAAAAAAATGTTTTATTTCGTCTATAGAAGCTTTAGAGATAAAATCGGCATAATCTATATATTCGTTTTTAGGTATAACGATAATATGTACAGGTGCTACGGGTGCTATATCTTTGAATGCTAAAATTTGTTCGTCTTCATAAATTATTTCTGCCGGAAGATTTTTACCTATGATTTTTGCAAAAACATTTTCTTTGTTATACATCATTTTATTCCTGTTAAAAGCTTTATTGTATGGCTTAATTTTCCGTCATTGCGAGTAAAAAATGTAAGTTTTGACGAAGCAATCCAGTAAGAAATGCTAAAATTAGCATTTCTTTAATTTTTTCCTGGATTGCCGTGCAGTCTACGACTGCTCGCAATGACGATTTAATATTTATGAAACCACGTTGCTGTTAAACAAGCATACTACGTTTTAGAAATTTTAATTCAGCTTCAATTCTAGAGTTGGCAATTATTATATCTTCTAGTCGGTAATTATTTCTTTTTAAATAAGTTTCTCTAATATCTGAAGCAAAAAAGCCGAAGCCTAATATTAAGACTATCTTAAATATAAACTTTAACTCTTCAATATTAAGCGCCGTAACGATTATATTCGCTATTACGGCAATAGCAACAATTAACCACATTTTATGGTATAATGCCCAAAATATACTTAAAAGAGCTGCTATCCATGAAAAGCCTTCTGCAATAACAATAAAATTATTATTTTTTTGTGTGGAGTTAATGTATATTGCGTATATATTCATTATTTAAGTTTAAAACTTGAAAATTCAAGGGACAATAATTAATTAAATTGGATTAGTCAAGTATACTCGTTTAATTTGGAAAATTGACTACGTTGTTTTGGTAAGTCCTCGAATGCTCACGTATTAATATACGCTCCGCTCCTCGGCTTACAGACTCCTTGCTCTTTTCCAAATTAAACTTCGTCTATTCGTCTACTTAATAGTAATTCTAATAGTACTTAATTAACAACTTAATATCAATAAATTTTATATTATGTCAGATAATTTATCCTTACACGGTACAACAATACTTTGTTTAAAAAAGAACGAAGAAATAATTATAGCAGCAGATGGACAAGTCTCGCATGGTAATACCGTACTAAAATCTACAGCACGAAAACTTCGGACTATAGCAAATAATAAAATTATTGCCGGTTTTGCGGGTTCTACGGCTGACGGTCTTGCGTTATTTGAAAAGCTTGCAGTAAAGATAGAGCAACATAAGCATAATTTACTTAGAAGTGCAGTTGAGCTTGCAAAAGATTGGCGTAGCGATAAATATTTGAGACGTTTGGAAGCAATGATGATTGTTGCTGATCGTAGTCATATATTAATTTTAACCGGTAACGGTGATGTTGTAGAGCCTGAAAATAATGTTGCAGCAATAGGTTCAGGCGGTTTATTTGCGCTATCTGCCGCTCGCGCTCTAATGTCTTACGAGAATAATTTAACTGCTGAAGAAATTGCTTTAAAATCTATGAATATAGCTGCAGATTTGTGTGTATTTTCTAATCATAATATTATAATGGAAAAAGTTGTATGAAAGCTACTAAAACTACTTATAAAAAAGACCCTATGGGGCTTACCCCTTCTCAAATAGTGAATGAACTTAATAGATTTATCGTAGGTCAAGAAAAGGCCAAAAAAGCTGTTGCTATTGCACTTAGAAATCGTTGTCGTCGTAAAAGAGTAGAAGGTAATTTACGTAATGAAATAGTACCGAAAAATATTTTAATGATTGGTTCAACCGGTGTCGGGAAAACGGAAATAGCAAGACGCCTTGCAAAGCTGACTAATTCTCCTTTCTATAAAATTGAAGCAACTAAATTTACCGAAGTCGGATATGTAGGGCGTGATGTAGAATCAATAATTCGTGATTTAGTCGAAATAGCCGTTAATACTGAAAAAACTTTAGCAAAAACGAAAGTAGATATTCATGCCCGTGAAAAAGCGATCGAGAGAATATTAGATAGTTTAGTAGGTAAAACTTCTAGTAGTGAGACTAGAGAAAAGTTCAAAGAAAAAATTTTAAACGGCGAACTTGATGATAAGGAAATTGAAATTAGCGTAGCTGATACTACACCTGTCGGCGGTGGAAGTTTTGAAATACCGGGTATGCCGGGAGCATCTATGGGCGTTCTTAATCTTGGCGATATGATTGGACGAGCCCTTGGCAGTAGTAAGACTAAAACAAAAAAAATGCTAGTTAAAGATGCTATGGCTATTATTATACCTGAAGAATCAGAAAAATTAATAGACCAAGAAAAAATTATTCAGCAAGCTATAAATTTAGCTGAAAATGACGGTATAGTTTTTATTGACGAAATTGATAAAATAGCTTCAACTGGTAGTTCCGGAGCAAAAAATGCCGAAATAAGTAGAGAGGGAGTGCAAAGAGATTTGCTACCTTTGATAGAGGGCACGACGGTTAATACTAAATATGGACCGGTTAAAACCGATCATATATTATTTATTGCTTCCGGTGCTTTTCATATTGCTAAACCTTCTGATTTATTACCGGAGTTACAAGGAAGGTTACCGATTAGAGTAGAATTAAATTCGCTTACCAAAGATGATATGATTAAAATATTGCTTGAACCTGAAACTAGTTTAATAAAACAATATTCGGCGTTAATAGGTACTGAAGACGTACGTCTTGAATTTGCTGCTTCTGCTATTGCAAAGATAGCGGATTATGCGATCACCGTTAATTTAGAAGTCGAAGATATAGGGGCTAGAAGGCTGCATACTATACTTGAGAATTTGCTTGAGGATATAAGCTTTGAAGCTAGCGAAATGAAAGGCAAAAAAATAACTATTGATGATAAATTCGTAGAAAATCAATTATCAAAAATAATAACTAATCTCGACTTAGCTAAGTTTGTTCTATAGTACGTTTTTCAATCAATGGTTAAGGTAAGATTGTTATTTTTCATCATTACGAGGCAATTACGTCAGTAATTGACGAAGCAATCTCAGGAGTTTGTTATTATTTCATGAGATTGCCACGCAGCCTATGTCGGCTCACAATGACGATTTAGTAGTATCCATGCAATAACATCTACAACCTAGCAAAATAGTATTTTAAGAAAAATTTCATGATAAGGCATATAGCAAGTCTAACGTGTTAAAGCAGTGTTATCTTCTATAGGGCTTGCACTACATACTAAAAAGATTTTAATAAATTTAGTTCTGGCAGATTTAGTAAAAGAAGGAAGCAACTTCAATCTTGCGATTGCTTGTGCGATACTTACCGCAATGAATATTTTATCTGAACTTGAAATTGCGGAATGTTGGATAATAGGAGAGCTATCATTAGACGATTCAAGCTTACCGGTAAGTGGAGCTTTACCTGCAGCGATTGGGGCTTCTGTTAGAGGTAAAGGTCTTATTTGTTCAAGTAAAAACAGCTCGGAAGTTGCTTGGTCGGGTAATAATATACTTGTTGCAGGTAATTTAATTGAACTAGTAAATCATTTTAAAGGTTCACAAGTTTTAACTCCTCCGGAAGCTAAGCTACAAGATGAGCCGATAAATTATCCCGATTTTAAAGATATAAAAGGTCAAAAAATTGCTAAACAAGCTTTAGAAATTACAGCATCAGGCGGCATAACCTTTTAATGTTTGGTCCTCCCGGAACCGGTAAATCAAGACTTGCTGCCTGTCTTCCCAGTATACTACCTAAAATGTCTACAAAAGAAATTTTAGAATGTAGTACGATTACAAGTGTTGCAGGAAAATTTTTAGATGGTAAACTTACCAAAGCAAGGCCGTGTAGAACTCCACATTATTCATGCTCATTGGCCGCTATGGTCGGTGGCGGTATCGGAAAAAAAGTAAAGCCTGGGGAAATTACGCTAGCTCATAACGAAGTATTATTTTGAGATGAACTACCTGAATTTCCACAGCAGGTTATTGATGCATGAAGACAGCCTATTGAAAACGGTGAAATACTAATTTCACGATCAAATGCTCATATAAAATATCTGGCAAATTTCCAGTTAATAGCAGCTATGAATCCTTGTAAATGCGGTTATTGAGGCGATTCTTATAAAGAATGTATGAAAGCTCCAAAATGTGCTAGCGACTATCAAATGAAAGTATCGGGACCTATTATGGATAGATTTGATTTGCATATAGAAGTATCTAGTATTAATGTTTATAATTATGACTTGAGTGTAGATAACTCTGAGGAAGAATCTGAATATATAGCTGCAAGAGTTGAGAGAAAGTACGTTTAATTCAAGAAAAGAGATATGAGGGCTATAATTACTGTCTTCATTTTTTGCAATATATTTAAGATGATTTAAGGATAAAAGATATGAGTACTATAATAAGTTTTGATTACGCTATAAAATATTTATTAAAAGATAAAGGGGATTATGAAATAGTTGAGGGATTTATTTCGGCTATTCTTAAAGATGCTGGTTATAGTGCTGTTAAAATAAAAGCCCCTTACTAGAAAGTGCCAGTAATAAAGAAAATGATAGCTTAAAATCTAGCGTAGCAGATGTCATTGTGGAAGATGAAGAAGGACATAAATATATAGTAGAAATAGATAAATCCTATACAAATCTTTTTATGCATAAAGCTTGTTTTAATTCTAGTAGATTAATAGTTGATAGTATTTCTAAGAGCGAGGATTATTCTACTATAAAAAAATATTTCATATCAATTTATTGTATTTTCCTTTTGATAATATGAAAGCACCTTTATATCACGGTAAGACTATTTTTAGAGAAGTTGATAAAAAACACCCTATGCAATTTTCTTTGGGAGATATGAGAGGTAAAATATTTGATTTATATAATGTATTGCCAGAATATGTTGTAATATCAGTACCATTATTTAATGATGTTATAAGAGATGAATTGGATAAATGGCTATATGTAGTAAAACATTCTGAAGTTAAGAAAGATTTTAAATCACCATATATGAAGAAAGTAGCAAAATGTCTTGATATACTGAAGATAACTCCTAAAGAGCAAATAATTTATCATGCCTATATGAATAAAAGCTATAAAGAGCGTGCTTATATAGTTTCTGCTGAAGAAAAAGGTAGAGAACAAGGTATGGCAAAAGGAATAGAGAAGGGGAGGAAAAAAGGTAAACAAGAAGGTGAAGTTACAAAAAGTATAAAAATAGCAACAAAGATGTTAATGAAAAAAAACTCGATAGAAAAAATACATGAGATTACTGAAGTATCTATAAAAGAAATAGAGTGATTACAAACAGAAATTGAGAACCTTAAAAAATAACTATCTTTAATGACAAAAATTTACTTTATAGCTGGTGAGCTGTCAGGAGACTTTGTAGGTGGTCGTATAATGCAGCATTTAAAAAACAATACAGGAGTACAACTCAATTCACCTGTATCAAGTTTTGTGAATGACGCTGTACAGTTTGTTGGTGTTGGCGGCAAATATATGGAGGAAGCCGGTAGCTTTAAAAGCTTATTTCCTATTACTTCCATAAATTTAATGGGTTTTGTAGAAATTTTGCCTCATATTTTTAAGCTTAAAAAATTAATTGATAAAACTGTGGAGGATATAATAAATAGTAAAGCTGATTTATTAATTACCATAGATTCACCAGGGTTTACTTATCGTGTGGCAAAGCGAGTAAAGAAACTTTTACCAAAGCTGAAAATGATTCATATCGTTGCACCATCAGTTTGGGCATATAAAGAGGGTAGGGCAGTAAAATACGCTAAAATTTATGATTGTTTATTTGCTTTACTACCGTTTGAACCTCCATATTTTACTAAAGTCGGTCTTGATTGTAGATATATAGGTCATCCGATTATGGAGCAAGAGTTTTATAGTGATAAAATAGCTTTACGTGAAGAGTTTAAAATAGATGAGAATGAGAGAGTTTTGTGTGTTACTCTTGGTAGTAGGAAGGGTGAGATTCTAAGGCATTTATCGGTTTTTGTTTCTTCTATTGAAGAAATATTCAAGAGTTGTAATAATCTTAAAGTTATATTTACTCTTGTAAATCCTGCTCATGAGGCAATAATAAAACCGTTTCTAGAAGATGTTAAGTTTAATTATTTATTTTCAAGTGAGAGACTTAAAACTTATGCTGTTGCGGATGTAGCTTTAGCAAAATCCGGTACTAATACTTTAGAGATAGCAGCTTCCGGTACTCCTATGATTGTGGCTTATAAAGTTAATCTTATAAGCTTTTTTATTATCAGGCTATTGATAAAAATAAAATATGTTACGTTGATAAATATTATAGCCGATAAAGAAATAATTCCGGAATTTATCCAATTTAATTGCCGAGCTAATCTTATTAGTAATAAGCTTCAAGAGTTATTATTTAATTCTAAGAAAGCTTATGAGCAGGTAATAGAAAGCCAAAAAATTTTGCAGCAATTAGGATTTAAATCAAACCGATTACAGCTAAATTCAGAAAGTTTTAGACACGATGAATTTAAAGGCAAGCTAGCTAGGTGTACAAAAGTACGTGAACACAGGCTTAGCTTGGAAAATTCGCTTGTATCAAGTGATCGAGATGACGCTGTACCTTCTTATATAGCTGCAGCAATTATTAAACAGGAGTTCTTAGAACCTAAAATAAAGTTGTTAAAAGAGAAAAATTAGTACTTGAAACCGGTGGTCCACAACATTTTCTGAATTATAATAAACATTAATATTAATATAATAACAAAATATATTTCCATGTTTTTGCTTATAGTATTAATTTGTTTCATTAAAATTTTTAAATCATTGGAAATTTTTTTGTATTCCTCATTGTTATCAGAACGCATTGTTGTCAAGAAACCGGATAAGTTTCCTAACTTATTTTGTAAAGCTTTTAACCTTTCAGTCTGTTCTTCGTGTTTTAGATCGGTATTGTGATCTTGTATCATAAATATATAATGCCCATTATAAGATCAGTATTAACGCCGGTATAGTAATATGCACTATGAATAAAGAATAAAGATGTATATTTTTTGTTTGTAATAAAAATTCTAACTTTGCATTTTACAGGAGTATACTATTGTTATAGTAAATTGGTTTGCGTTATTAATGTGTTGCTCATTAGTTATCTCATTTTAATTACCAAATATTAAAACTATTGATTTCTAAGCCTTATAAAAATAATAGTTATTATGTTAAACAACCTATTAAAAACTAAACTTTTTTTAGTTATAGTATCGCTAACTATATTTATTACTTTGCTAAATTTTAGTATATTTTATATTTTTGTGCCGGGTGATCTTACTCAAAATAAAACGATAATTATTGAACCTAAATTATCCGTAAATCAAATAGTTACAAAACTTTATTCTAATGAAGTAATCAAATATCCAAGAATTTTTAAGGTAATTGCTAAAATTTATTCTATAAAAAGACCTCTTAAAAGTGGTGAATATGTGTTTACTCGTAATATATCGCCTCTGCAAACTTTAAGAATATTAGCAAGCGGTAAATCTATAATACACAAGATAATTGTCCCGGAAGGTACGGTAGTTAGTGAGGTTATAAAGCAAATTAATGAAGAAAGTCGATTACTTGGAGAAATAAAAGGGATAATACCTGAAGGTTTTTTAATGCCTTCCACGTATTTTTTTTCTTACGGTGATCAAAAAGAGCAGATAATTGATCACATGAGAAATTTAATGTCTGCTAATTTAGATAAAGTAATGCAAAATCTTGCACCGGATTCTCCATTAAAAACTAGACTTGAGGTATTAACGCTAGCTTCGATAATTGAAAAAGAAGCCGGCTCAAATGCAGAAAAGCCTATTATAGCAGCAGTATTCATTAATCGTTTAAAGAAAAATATGAAGCTACAAGCCGATTCGACTACTATATATGCTTTGACTGAAGGAAAATTTAAATTAGCAAGAGCTTTAACAAAAAAAGATTTATTGCAAGAACTACCCTATAATACTTATTATATAAAAGGTTTACCACCCGGTCCGATTTCTTGTCCGTCGTTAAAATCTTTAGAAGCAGTGGTAAAATCTGCTAAAACGGATGCATTATTTTTTGTAGTTGACGGTAAAGGCGGGCATAATTTTTCTAACAATCTTAATGATCATAATAGATTTGTTGAAACTTATCGAAAAAGTTTGATTAAAGTACCTGAGTCGGCAATTGATCCTGAAAAACCATCTACTCGATGAACTTCAAAATTGGCTGCGTCGTCTTATAAGAGCTGTGGTGCTTATGTATTAAGTATACGCTCCGCTCCTTGCTTTATAGACTCCTTACTCTTTTTGAAGTTGATTTGCGTATATTTTTATCTACTTAAGGGATGTTATCATGAATAATAGTGAATTTAGTAAAATAGCCGAGACAACAATTGCATATATAGCAGAAAAGATAGAAGAGCAGGATAAAGAAGCAAGTATAGATGTAGATTTACAAGGCGATATATTAAACCTTGATACTGATAAAGGGGTATATGTAATAAATAAACAAAGTGCCGCCAAAGAAATTTGGTTGTCGTCGCCGGTTAGCGGTCCTTATCATTTTTTTTATGAACAAGGCGAATGGACAAATAGAGCAGGGCTTAAATTAATGGCTATTTTAACTGAAGAACTTAATATTAAATTTGATACTCGCCCCACTTGAAAAATTAGCAACAATGTCTTTGTAAGACCGCGGATGCTGAACGTTTAATATACGCTCCGCTCCTCGGCTGACAGACCGGTTACTCTTGTCCAAGTTAAACTTCGTATCACTACTCTTCATTTTACTTCGGAGTATATATGAAAGATTTTGAAACTGCCGATAGTGCCGAAAAAGTTTATGATTTAATAATAAAAAATGCTCCTACTCGTGCATCTATATTCATTGATGTTGACGATACGCTTATAACTCCTAAATCAGAAACTTTTAAGCAGCCGCCTTATAATCAAATAATTGATAGAATTAAGGAAAATAAAAGTAGTTATGACAATTATGAGGAAATTATCAGTAATTGACGTTTGCAGCGAAAAGTAATATTAATTGATGAAGAGCGGGTAAAAGTTATAAACAAGCTCAAGGAAAAGTTTTTGGTTTATGGTCTTACACAAATGAATACGGGAGCATTCGGCAATATTCCTTCTATGCAAGATTGGCGATATAAAGAACTAAAAGAGCTGGGTATCGAATTTTCAGATAATGAAAAATTAGCAATTTATAATTCAGGACAAAAGGATGATGCTATTTTTTATAAAGGTATATTTATAACCGGTAATCACTCAAAAAGTGGTACTTTATCAAAATTTTCTGAAGAGCTAAATGCTAGTTATTGTATTTGTTGATGATCGTGCGAAGCATATTGAAGATGTAGGAGATTATTGTAAAAAGAATAAAATAGGTTTTTTAGACATTTTATTTGACGGGCTTAAAAATTTAACAGGCAAACCTGGTCCTACACTTGCCGAATTTTAAGAATCATATTTAATAGAAAATGCTAAATGGCTTGAAGACATAGAAGCTTGTGGGCTAATGGTCAGGAAGTAATAATTAAATAGAATACATGCATACATAGATATCGTCATTGCGAGCAGCCATATAGGCGGTGTGGGGCAATCCATAAAAAATAATACAAATTCTGTAAATCAGAATTCTAATTTCAAATCTAGTATCCGTAAATACTTATAGGCAGATACATTACAAAATAACACCTTTGTCTAATACGTCTGTTTCAGCTATCAAAGTTGAGACGGTAATTGGCAATATGAGTGGTGAGGTTGTTTTAGATTTACCCTATGCATGGGCAAGTGCCTACATATTACAAGCAAATCAAAAATGTTAAGCTAGAATATCCTATTGGAAAATTACAGTTTAGAAATCAAGACTCGAATAAAGCTATTTTAAATACGCGAAAAATCAATATTATTCGTTTAAGCTACGCAATATATCAAAAAACCGGTAATCCTTGTGATATCCACAAAGCAATAATGAGACAAAATTTAATTCATTCACCGGGTTTATGGGCTTTTTGCTACTCCCGGTGATCTAAATGGAAATGATATAGTAGCGTTTAACATTGAATGGAATAATATTCCTGATAGTTAGGCAACAATATCAGATTATGGTCTTGGTAAAAGCGTGAAATTGAAAGCTATGCCGATTGAATTATATAGTGCAGTTTATGCAGCGGGTGATTTACGTGTTTACAAAATTGTCGATCAAAAAAATCCTGTATATCTTTCGTTACATGGTCAATTTGATTTTAAAGATTAAGAAATAGCTGCTTATATAAATAAAATTATCAAGGGACAAAGAACATTTTTCCATGATAATGATTTTCCTTATTATCTACTAAGCTTAATCGAGGGGAATCAACCTAGACATATAGGCAGAACGGGCTTAACTCATAGTTTTACTGCATTTATTCCTCAAGGTTTGAACAGGATTATATAACGTTACTTGCTCATGAACATCTACATAATTGGACAGGGAATAAAATACGTAATAACTTAGAACGATTAAATTATTGGTGGAGTGAGGGATTTACCGATTATTATAGCGGGGTTTTAGCCTTACGTTCTAGTGTTATAACGCTTGAGGAATTTGTAGAAGAATTTAATAAATTCTTTGAGAATTATTATTTATCACCTGTTATAAATGAACCTAATAATTTAATCGAAACAGATTATTGGCAAGATTATGCAGTACAAAGATTGCCATATTATCGTGGATTTGTTTTGGCACTTTATTTGGACAATTTCATTAAAGAGAATAATAAGAGTAAATCGCTGGATAATGTTATGCTTGATTTATTTAAAACCTCAAAAGAACAAGAATTTTCAAGCGATTATTTTAAAACAATAGTTAAAAATTATGTTCCAAAGGGTATAGATAAAGAGATAAACGAATATATAGAACAAGGTAAAACTATAGATTTAGCTAATGTTGCTCAAGTGCTGCCGATCGAGAAAATAACAATGTGGGCATATGATCGTGGTTTTGATAGAGATGCTTTAATAAATAATTATACAATAAAAGATATTGTAAAAGATATTGACGAAAATAGTAACGCTTATAAATCTGGACTTAGAAACAGGGACATAGTTATAAAATATGATTTTCCTAAATGGGGCTCTCCTGATCAGAAGTTACAAGCAACACAATTAAAGGCGAGTTTCAATTTAGACCTGAAAGTGCTAATAAAAAAGATATATACGGGTTCAAGCCTACTTTGTCTAAAGAAGATAAGCTAAAAATCAAAAAGTTTTTTAACAGCTAAAACTTCTTTTTGTCTTAAAGTATTATTAATTTTTTAAGTAGTTATTAATAATATCCATTGACACAACAACATTTAAGTTATAATTGCGTCACGATTTAATTTTAAGGGGAAAAAGCATGACAAAAAACTATACGGGGCCACAAATAAATAGCGGAAACGTCAATTACAATAATAATGATTGTAAAAACTTAAAAAAAACATCTAGTTACTTTGACAGTGCTACAATTCATTTTCAAAATGCTACCAAAGCTGCGACAGATTTCACAATGTATGTGGTGGCTACCTTAGCAACGGAACATGCTATTAATGTGATAGAAAACGGTGCAAAAACTGTATGTTCCGTTCAGGGTTGTGTTTCTGATGTGAACAACTCTAATTATTCTGTTGTATCTACATTTGCTCAAGCAACTGTAGAAAGCCTTGCAACTTTTGCTTATTACGATCCTCCGGTTTTTATCGGTGCTTTTACATTAGGAGCAATTTTAATTTCGCCGTCCGATTAAAAAATACAGTAAAAGCAGGACTAACTGCAGGATATGTAGCTTATGAAACTGTGGGAAGGTTTAGTAGCAGGAACAGCAGGTATAGTTTCTCTTATTGCCGATAATATTTACCGTGAACCGCAAAGCTTGCTGGTGCTATTAATACTCACATGATAGAGTATTATAATTAAAATATTGTCATACTCAATTGTCATTGCGCGGAGTTGCATGGTTTCTATGTCATTCCCGCGAAAGCAGGAATCTAGTAAAACATATAAAAACTTGTTTTTATATGTTTATTTTACCAAATATTCAATTTTTGTACCAATAAGATTATTTTTATTGGATCCCCGCTTTCGCGGGAATGACATAGAGAGTTACGCACTAGTTAAACGCTTTATTATCTCTTCTCTATCAATCAAAGGTAAAACGCTTGCGATTTCCGGTCCTGATTCTCTGGCGGTTAAAGCAAGGCGAAGAGGTAAAAATAACTCCTTACCTTTTCTGCCTGTTCTATTTGTTATTTCTTTAGTCCAAATGCTCCAGCTATCTTTAGTGATTTCACCTTTCGGTAATAATTCTGCTGCTTGCTTTAAATATTCCTTATCTAAATTTAGATTTTCTACATTCGGAGTTTGATGGCAAATTTCCCACCAATCTTTTACATCACGTAATTTTTGCAAGTTAGGGCTTACCGATAACCAAAAATTTTCATCAATATACTCGGCATCTATTTCTTTAAGGCGTTCTTTTACTGTATCAAAATCTAAACTTATAAGTAATTTATGATTTAATCTTTCTAAATCTTCCGGCTGATAGATAGTTGGACTTTTAGAGAAACTACTTATCTCAAATTGATTTGCTAGCTTCTCCATTGATTTATAAGGCAAGATTTGTGTTGATGAACCAAGTAAACTAAAAAAGCTAGCGATTGCCATAGCTTCGATTCCGATTTCTTTTCTAAGAGTTGCGATCTCAAATCCTCCAACTCTTTTAGAAATTTTCTCATCTTTATTGATTATTAAACTTAAATGCCCAAAAGTCGGAGGAGTAGTATTTAAAGCCTCAAACATTTGCATTTGAATGGCGGTATTGCTAACGTGATCTTCACCCCTAATAATATGAGTAATATCATAATCAATATCATCAATAACTGAGCATAACATATAGGTCATACTACCGTCTGCTCTTATCACTATTGGGTCGCTTAAAGCCTTGCCGTCATATTTAACTTCGCCTTTGATCATATCATGCCAGCTAATCGGTTCATGATTTACCAAAAATCTATAATGCGGTTTTCTTCCTTGTTCTATATATTTCTTTGCTTGCTCTTCAGTGAGATGTAAGCTAGCTCGATCATAAATCGGTGGTAAACCTTTAGATAATTGAAATTTACGCTTTAATTCTAGCTCTTCAGGAGTCTCATAGCAGGCATATAATCTTTTTTTGTCTAGTAATAGATTTTTGATTGCATCATATCTACTTAAACGACTTAATTGATTAAATGTCTGATCCCAATTAATATTTAAAAATTTTAGATCTTCCTCGATAGCGTCTTTATATTCCTGTTTACTACGCTCTAAATCCGTATCGTCAAATCTTAAAATAAACTGTCCGTTATGCTTCTTTGCATATAGCCAGTTAAGCAATGCTGCCCTGATATTCCCGACATGTAACATACCGGTCGGTGACGGAGCAAATCGTGTTATAACTTTTGTCATAAATAAGTAATTTTATTTAGTGTCATCCCGTGGCTTGACCACGGGATCTTGTATCACAGCCTGTGTCCTGAGACCCCGTGATCAAGTCACGGGATGACACTAAACCATTTACACCTGTTTCTTCTCTAATTTCGCTTTATTCTCTTCAATTAGCTTCATCGCATCATCTAAGCTTAAATTTAGAAAATCATATTTTTTTTGCACCGAAATAAATTGATCCATATATTTTATGTAAGGACCGAATTTACCGTATCCTATCATAATTTCCTCATCGCTATCTTTATGAATACCTATTTTTAGCGGTAAGCTTAGAAGCTTTAATGCTATATCAAGTGTAATATCATTTTGGTTCAAACTAGCAGGTACGGGGCTACGTTTCGGCTTTACTTTGCCTTCTTGTTTGCCAAGTTGAATATAAGGTCCGTAAGGTCCTTTTTTCAGATATATTTCTACTCCGTCTTTATCCGTACCTAAAACTTTATGCTCATTAGGCATAGCGGCAGGCTCGCCTTCATTCTCGTTGTTATCGTTACCGCTAACAATAGATTTTCTAAAAGTACATTCAGGGTAATTACTACATGCTAAAAACGCTCCGAACTTACCAAGCTTTAAGCTAAGCTCGCCCGTGTTACATGAAGGACAAATTTTAGATTCTTTATTCTCACCGAACAGGTGATAATCAAGGGCTTTTTGTACATAGCTAATAATCTCGGTTATTTGCTGCTCGTTTACTGATTCAATATTATGGTTAAAACCGCTCCAAAAATTATTTAAAGCAGCTTTCCATTCAAGTTTGCCGGTTGCTATTGCGTCTAATTCGTTTTCAAGTCCTGCAGTAAAATCATATTCAACGTATTTTTTGAAGAAACCGACTAAAAATACCGTTACCAAACGTCCAAGCTCTTCAGGTATAAATCGTTTTTTCTCAAGAGCAACATATTTTCGGTCTTGTAAAACCGATAAAATACTAGCATAGGTCGAAGGACGACCGATCCCAAGCTCTTCAAGTTTTTTCACTAAACTTGCTTCTGAATATCTTGGAGGCGGTTCGGTAAAATGTTGATTTGGAATAACTTCTTTAGTTTTCAGCGGCTCTTGTTCTTTTAAAGGCGGCAGCATTTTATTTTCTTCTTCAGCTTCATCGTCCATACTTTCACGATAAACCTTATAAAATCCGTCAAAGGCTATAGTCGATCCGTTTGCTTTTGCCAAATATTCTTTATTTTCCGAAGCTAAATTTGCAACTACCAAATCCATTATAACATTTTCCATTTGGCAGGCTATAGTTCTTTTCCAAATCAACTCATAAAGCTTATAATAATCCTTGTCTAGCTTTTCTTTTAAGCTATCAGGAGTATAAGTAATATTTGTGGGTCTTATTGCTTCATGAGCTTCTTGAGCATTTTTTACTTTGGATTTATAAATTCTAGGGCTAGGTGGTAAATATTTATCGCCGTAACTTTTATCGATTAACTTACGTATATCTGCTATTGAATCATTTGATAATGTAACGCCGTCGGTTCTCATATAAGTAATAAGCCCTATAGTTTCCTTACCTATATCAACACCCTCATAAAGTTTTTGTGCTATTTGCATAGTCTTTTTAGCACTAAAACCTAATTTTCTTGCTGCTTCTTGTTGTAGTGATGAAGTAATAAAAGGAGGTTGTGGTTGACGTTTTTGTTGTTTTTTTTCTATCTTATCAACATGAAATTTTTGAGATTTTAATTTTTTGGTTAAATCTTTGGCGTTTTTTTCGTTAATAATTGAGAATTTTTCTAACTTCTGATCGTTTACGTGAGTCAATTTAGCAGTAAATAGTTCGTTATTACTATTTTGCATTTTAAGGCTAATATCCCAATATTCTTCTGACTTAAAACGCTCTATTTCATCTTCTCGCTCACATATTAATCGCAGAGCCACGGACTGCACACGTCCTGCCGATTTACATCCCGGTAACTTACGCCATAAAAGAGGTGAAAGGGTAAAGCCGACTAAATAGTCTAAAGCTCTTCTTGCTTGTTGGGCATTTACTAAGTTAGTGTCAAGTTTCCTAGGGTTTTCAACGGCATGAATAATTGCTTTTTTAGTGATTTCGTTAAAGGCTATCCTTTTGAAAAAATCATCGGATTTAACTTGATTCTTTTCTTTTATTATCTCTGCAACATGCCATGAGATAGATTCACCCTCACGATCAGGATCGGTTGCAAGATATACTGCATCAGCTTTTTTAGCATCTTTAACTATGGCATCTACATATTTACCGGCTTTATCGGAAATATCATATTTCATTGCAAAATTTTCATCAGGTAACACCGAGCCTTTTTTAGAAGGTAAATCTCTAATATGACCGAATGATGCAATGACCTTAAACTCATCACCTAAATATTTATTTATCGTTTTTGCCTTTGCCGGCGATTCTACTATTACTAATTTCATCTACTTATTATAAACTAATGATATTTTATTACCGGCGTGACGCATTACTGTCCCGGCGAATTCTAATTCTAATATTACCGTATATATGATAGGAAGCGGTAATTCTATTTCTTTTTGTAAATATTCCAAGTCTATTATGGGTACTGCCGATAATAATGCCAATATAGCAAGCAGTACGCTCCTTTTGTAACGGTTCTTTAACATATCTCGTATTTACTGTTCCTAGCTCAACAAAATCCTTAAATAATCCATCATCTTTTTTCATAAATTCTTCATATTGCGGTAAATTAGCTACAATATCGTCTACTGATTCCACTAAATATGCTTCCTCTCTAATCAATTTATTTGTACCTTGACATTTTGGATCTAAAGGAAAGCCGGGAACGGCAAATATTTCCCTATTTTGTTCAAGTACAAATTTTGCAGTTATTAATGAACCGGATTTTAAGCTTGCTTCTACTACCACTACTCCCAAGGCTAGTCCCGATATTATCCTGTTACGCTGTGGAAAATGTTTTCCAAGCGGGGTAAAGCCGATAGGTAACTCATAATATTAAACCTTTTTTTGCTAAATTTTCAAATAGTTTTTTATTTTCCGGTGGATATATATGATCAATACCGCCTGCAATAACTCCGATAGTTTGAGAAATTGCAGCTTGATGTACGCTGCTATCTATTCCTCGTGCTAACCCTGAAACGGTTATATAACCTTCTTTTACTAAATCATTTGCAATTTTATGCGCAAAGCTTCTTCCGTTTGCAGCAGCGTTTTTGTACCTACTATTGTAACACATTTATATAGTATGATTTAATAACTCTATATTATTATAGCTTAATATTAGCAGTGGATCATAAATTTCAAGTAATAATTTTGATATTCCGGAGATTTATATGTGATGATCTTAGCATTGTCTTTTTCGAGAAGCTCTAACTCTTTTTCAGCATCGCTTTTACTGAAAAATTTAATTGGTTTTGACTTTCCGCCTTGCAATGAAAAATCCGGAACGTTATCTGTGGCAGTTGCTACATCACCAAATAATTTAATTAAACTAAAGAAAATTTTAGGACCGATATTTCACTCCTAATAAGACGTAAAATATTAATTGTTTCAATATTATAAGATATTTTAGGAGCAGAAAATAATTCTTTCAACATTATTTAGGGTTATTTGATATTGCGTTAGTGCTGTATGTCATTCCTGCCTAGGCGGGAATCCAGTCAAGCATATAAAAATTTGTGTTTTTATATGTTTATTTTGTTAAATATGTAATTGTTTATCAATGTTAAGGTTATTTTTTGCTGGATTCCCGTTTTCGCGGGATATGACATCGAACCATGCAATAACACTAGACAAGCCACGGTAGGACAGTGTTCCACTTTAATAACACAGTAGTAATATATTACAGCTTCTCTGCATGTGAGCTTAAATAATGTGCTATACCTTCATGTGATGGGGTAATTGCTTCCTCACCTTTATGCCAGCCGGCAGGACAAACTTCGCCGTGTTTTTGATGATGAGTTAAAGCATCGATTACTTTTAATGTATAATTAATATCACGACCGATAGGTAAGTCGTTAACTAGCATGTGACGTACTATGAAATCCTTATCGATTAAAAAAGTTCCACGCAAAGCAACACCGTCTTCATTAAGTACATTATATTTTGACGAAATATCCTTTTTTATATCGGAAACCATTGGGAATTGTACTTGTCCAAGCCCGCCTTTATTATGCGGAGTATTTTTCCAAGCTAAATGGCTAAAATGAGAATCAACACTAACAGCTACTACTTTAGTACGTCTTTCGGTAAATTCACCAAGCTTATTGTGAAATGCTATAATTTCTGATGGACAAACAAAAGTAAAATCTAGGGGATAAAAAAATAATACTATATTATCCCCTGCAGCATAATTGCTAAGTTTAAACTTATCGTCTATATTATTATTAGGCATAATAGCTTTAGCTGTAAAATCGGGAGCAGTTTTGCCGACAAATACTGACATATTCATAACCTTTTATTAATTAATAATCTGATATGATATATAAAACTAATTATTATTACAATAATAAATTGTTATAAATTGCTACTTATCTATTTTCGTTCCCGAAGAAGAAGCTTTTAATTGGTTAAATATAGTTAATGCTTCGGTTATAAAACTACTCGGTTCTGAAAGATTTGCAGGTAAAATTACGGTGTTGGTATCTTTAGCCAAATTACCGAACGCACTAATATATTGCTCGGCTATTTTAAGAGCTACTGCATCACTTCCTCCCGTTTTTTGTACGGCAGTTGCAACAATCTCAATACTATTTGCCGTAGCGGTAGCGACTAAGCCTATTGCTTCAGCTTCACCTTTTGCCCTGTTAACTTGATCTGTATAAGAAGCTTCTGAATTCAGGACGATTTGTGCTTTTTCACCTTCTGCATGATTAATTTTTGCTTGTCTATTACCTTCCGACTCTAGAATTTGAGCTCTTTTTTGACGCTCTGCCGCTACCTGCAATTCCATAGCTTTAAGTATAGTTTGCGGAGGTTGAATATCTTTAATTTCATAACGCATACATTGTATGCCCCAATTTATAGCAGCCTGATTAATAGCTGCTACAATTGCTACGTTTAAAGTTTCACGCTCTTCAAAAGTTCTATCTAAAGGGAGTTTACCGATTTCCGAACGCATAGTAGTTTGAGCAAGCTGTGTTATGGCATAGTAAGGATTATTAACACCATAAGATGCTGCCATTGGATCAATGATCTTAACATATAAAACACCGTCTATAGATAATGTTACGTTATCGTTTGAAATAGCTGTTTGAGCGGTAACGTCTATTGCTTCTTCTTTTAAAGTATGTTTGTATGCTACTCTCTGAATAACAGGGATGAGTAAATTTAAGCCAGGCTGCAGTACTTTATCGAATTTTCCAAGTTTTTCTACTACCCATGCTTGTTGTTGCGGTACAACTTCAACCATTTTTATTATAACTAAAATCGCTATAATACTGAAAATTAATAATGCATATTCCATAATTCAATACCTTTTTTTATTTCCACTCTATATTATTTTTAATTATAAAAAAAGGATTTAAGTTAAACGGTACTTAATTTTTTTTATCATTAAAATGAGTTTTAATTACTTTGAGTAAAGAAAGAATGCTTGAATATTCTTCAAGTTGTTCATTTACATTTTGTATCTCATTTAAAGCGCTATTAAAATCTTTCTGCAATAAATACGTTTCAGCAGCTTTATTTTGTTCTAGTGTTTTAAGTAAAATACTTTGTAAAAATCTATAATAATAGTCGTCTAGTTTAGGTATATCAGACATAATAATAAATCATATAATTATTGAGTTCTTAATTTATATATAAATTTTTTAATAATTCAATAATTTTTAACTAGATTTACATATACTTAAGTCTTTATCTATTATGTCGGACTCTATATTTAAACAGTTAAGGATTGAATGAAATACATAATCATGGCTAATTTAGGTATTAGCATAATTTTTAATTGAAGATACTGATTTAGGATATTTGGCTTGAAAATCATCTGATACCCAAACTATAAGAGGTACGGTTATTTGTTCTGCAAGTATTGGACCGCCGTGACCGTAATAACCATTTTCTCCGAGGGACTCGCCGTGATCAGATACATATAATAAAAATGCATTTTTATCTTTAAGCAAATCTATTAAATTATATAAAAAAAATCGGTATATAAAATAGAGTTATCATAACTGTTAACTAAAGCAAGCTTATCGCAATCACTTGCATCTCCCTTAACCTTAATAGGACAGGTAGGGGTAAAATACTCAAACTCTTTTGGATATCTCGCATTATAGTGCCAATGGCTGCCGGAAGTGTGAACTACTAAAAATTGTTTCTCTAAGTTTATTAGTATTTCTGTTATAAAAGGCAATATTTTTTCATCATGATCATTTAAAGAAAATAGGGCAGAGCCGCCCGGTACTATAGTAAAATTAACGTCATTATATATATTACTGAGGTCAAAATTTGCAAAACTCCTCATTAAAGTTTGAGTACCGATCCAGGTAGTATTAAAGCCAAGATTTGTTAAAATTGATAAAAAGCTGTTCTCTTGTCTACTATTTTCAATTTGACTTGCAGGATAACGTGAAAGTAACGACGGTACGGAAAGATAGGTAAGGTTAGAAGAAGATTTAGCTTTGCAAGAAATTAGGTTTTGAATAGTCTTTAAGTAAGGAGTCGTATCTCTTTCATAACCGTTAATACCAAAATGATCAAAGCTTGCTGATTCTCCTATAACTAAAACACCGATAATATCTTTATCTGACTTATCTATAAAGTTATATTGTTTGCTAATATCTATACATGCATAATTTTTTTCACCGAAATTTCCGGCCAAATTAAGGTAGCTATTATGTAAATACTGAATGGGAAAATAATTTTTTAGTATCTTAAATGAAGGCGTAATCATGTTATATACAAAAATAAGTAAGTAAGCGGTAGATAATAGTTTTGTTACAAATGAGTTAGAATTTTCGGCGGCAAAAGATTTGAGAGTATAAAAACAGGTAAAAAGGCAAAAAATTATCCATATTATTAACTTAATGCTGGTTAATTCATAAACTTCATTTAAATCCGTTGAGAAAAAACTACCTATTACTTGTTTAGTAGGATTGATTTTGAAGAAATAAATGTAATAACTAACAATAGCGGATGTTATAAATAAAAACCCTACGCCGATTTTTAACACTAATCTATGTACGCTAATACCGAAAAATGCTATAAAAGAAAATATATAAATATAGCAAAAATCTTTTGATAACTCTAATATCCCTCTAAAGATTGTTGCTTTATAATAATCAAATTTATAAATCAATATTGCGGTATTAAATAATAAACAATAAATAAAGGCTAAAATCGCCGATAATTTAATTAATTTCGTATCTAAATGTTTCTGAATAGTTTTTAGTATAAATAATAATTAATAAAGTAATTTTTATAACTATCATGATCATAAAAAATCTTCAAGAATTTTATCGGCTTTTAATACCAAATGCTCCGCTTATCGCTATTGATTACGGAAGCAAAAAATTAGGAATCGCATTATCTAATCAAGAACGTAGTATTGCTATGCCCTTAAATACTATAACCGAGATAAATAAAAAAATTGTTATTACTTCCTTGCTTAATATCATCGAGAAATATAAAGTTTGCGGTGTTATAATAGGTCTACCGATTGATATGAGCGGAGCAGTAACGGAGCAAACAAATATAGTGATGAAATTTGCTGAAGAGCTAGCACAATCTATAAACTTGCCTATATATTTACAAGATGAAAGATTAACTACCAAAGCTGCAAATAATTTGCTTAAATCGTTTGGAGTGAAAAGAAAAGACCGTAATAATAACGATGATGCAGTAGCTGCTAGTATGATTCTTGAAACCGTGCTTGATTCTATAAAAAATATTTAATTAGGAAAGAATTGAGGAGTTGTTGTATAAATCGAAAAACCTACTCAATGTCATCCCCGCGAAAGCGGGGATTCAGCAAAATAACTTCAATATTGATATAGAAGTGGCATATTTGACGAAATAAACCTATAAAAACTTGTTTTTATAGGTTTTACTGGATGCCCGCCTACGCGGGAATGACATAAAACGGTCCATGCAACAAAGCCAAGAATAAATTACCTCCTATTTCACTGGGACAAATTTTACTAGTAGAATTTATGGAACCTATGGGGATTAGTCAAAGCAAACGTGCTCGTGATATTGATGTACCCGTTACTAGGATCAATAATAGAATTAAGCATCATCGTTTAATTGCCGCTGATACAGTCCTTCGTTTGGGTAAGTATTTTAATATTAATCCTCGTTGGGAATATGCAAGACCAATATGATTTAGAGCTTGCAGAAGATAAATGGTTGGAACATTACAGAAGATAGAATAAGAACCTTTTCTATGGCAAGTTAATTATTTATAACTCAATATTGTTATGCACTCAAAACACTATTGTAAAGATATATTATTTATGATAGAACCGATTCGGTAAAAATAAATAAAATATACTATGAAAATATTAATTTTAGGTGTTACCGGTATGCTAGGTAATAGCATATTCAGGTTTTTAAGTAGTGATAAAAAATTTGACATTTTTGCGACAGCCCGAAATAATTCAGCTCGTTCTTACTTTTCTAAGGAGTTATCCGATAAATTAATTACAAATGTAGATGTTGAGAACCATGATGCGTTAGTTGAGGTATTTAATCAAACAAAACCCAATATAGTAATAAATTGTATAGGGCTTGTAAAACAATTGGCAGATGCTAATGACCCGTTAAAAGCATTACCGATAAATAGTTTGCTGCCTCATAGGCTAGCTAATTTATGTAAACTAGCTAATTCAAGGTTAATCCATATTAGTACTGATTGTGTGTTTTCAGGAAAAAAAGGTAATTATAAGGAAAGCGATTTTTCTGACTGTTATGACCTTTACGGTCGTTCAAAATTTCTTGGTGAGGTAGATTATCCGCATGCTATCACATTGCGTACTTCCATTATAGGTCATGAACTAGCAGGCAATAGAAGCTTAATCAATTGGTTTTTAAGTGCAGAAGGTTCAGTGAAAGGGTTTGAGAAAGCTATTTATTCAGGATTCCCGACAGTAGAGCTTGCAAGAATAATAAGGGATTTTGTGTTACCTAATAAAGAGTTGCACGGGCTTTATCATGTTGCCTCAAAACCGATTAATAAGTTAGAATTGTTAAAATTAGTAGCAGAAATATATAATAAAGACATCGATATTATTTCATCAGATGAGCTTGTAGTAGATCGCTCACTAGATAGCACTCGTTTTAATGAGGTGACGGGATATACGCCTCCTGAATGGCGTGAGCTTGTAAAGCGTATGTGTGAGTTTAAGTAAATTGTCATTGCGAATATAGGCTTGTACACGGAATCCAGTATAAAGTGAGATAAATCGAGCTTTTTATGTTTGTATTTTTTATAACTGGACCCTGTGGACAAGCCACAGGATGACTACCTTAGAGTGTTTCTCGATTGACACAATGACAGAATGAATAATAACAAAATAGGTATTTATATATAATGTTTGTAGATAAAACTTTAATGATTACAGGAGGCACCGGTTCGTTTGGTAATGCAGTGCTTTCTCGTTTTCTTAAATCCGGTATTATTAACGATATTAAGGAAATTCGTATTTTCAGTAGAGATGAAAAAAAGCAAGAGGATATGCGTATTGCCTTAAATAATCCGAAACTTAAATTCTATATCGGGGACGTACGCAATTATAAAAGTATTGATGAGGCAATGCATGGTGTAGATTATGTATTCCATGCCTCTGCTTTAAAGCAGGTTCCGACTTGTGAATTTTATCCTATGGAAGCAATAAATACTAACGTCTTAGGTGCTGAAAATGTTTTAAGTGCTGCTATTAATAACAAAGTTACAAAAGTTATTGTACTGAGTACCGATAAGGCTGTATATCCAATTAATGCAATGGGATTATCTAAAGCATTAATGGAAAAGTTAGCAATAGCAAAAGCACGTATGCGTTCTCCAGGTGAGACTGTGCTGTGCGTTACTAGATACGGTAACGTTATGGCTTCTAGAGGTTCGGTCATTCCTCTTTTTATCAATCAAATAAAACAAGGTAAGGAACTAACCATTACAGAACCGTCAATGACACGTTTTTTAATGTCGCTTGTAGATTCGGTGGATTTAGTTTTATATGCGTTTGAGCATGGTCATCAGGGTGATATTTTCGTACAAAAATCTCCGGCAAGCACAATTGAAGTACTCGCAAAAGCGTTACAAGATATATTCGATAGTAAAAATGAAATACGTTTTATCGGTACACGTCACGGCGAAAAACATTACGAATCATTAGTATCATCAGAAGAAATGGCAAAAGCTGATGATTTAAGGGGTTATTACCGTATTCCTATGGACGGGCGTGATCTTAATTATGCAAAATATTTTGTTGAAGGTGAAAAGAAAGTAGCGCTTTTAGAGGATTACACTTCCCATAATACAAAACGTTTAAATTTAGAAGAAGTAAAAGAGTTATTACTGACTCTTGATTACGTACAAGAGGAGCTAAAAAATGCTTAAGGTAATGACGATTGTTGGTACTCGTCCTGAACTTATTAAACTATGCTGCGTGATTGCTGAGTTTGATAAATATACTCATCACATCCTAGTTCACACCGGTCAAAATTATGCATATGAATTACATCAGGTTTTTTTTGATGATATGGGAATTAGAAAACCCGATTATTTCTTAGAAGTAGCAGCAGATAATACGGCAAAATCTATCGGGCTTATTATCGAAAAAGTTGATGCAGTACTTGAGAAAGAAAAGCCTGACGCCGTTCTATTTTACGGTGATACTAATTCATGTTTATCGGCAATTGCTGCTAAACGCCGTAAAATTCCGATTTTTCATATGGAAGCGGGAAATCGTTGTTTTGATCAGCGTGTACCTGAAGAAATAAACCGTAAAATCATTGATCATATTAGTGACGTTAACATTACGTTAACCGAGCATGCAAGACGTTATTTAATTTTTGAAGGTTTACCGTCTGAGCTTATTTTTAAATCAGGTTCGCATATGCCTGAGGTCCTTGATCGCTTTATGTCTAAAATATTAAAGTCTGATATTTTAGATAAATTGTCACTTACCACAAAGCAATATTTCTTAATTAGCTCACATCGTGAGGAAAATGTTGATGTCAAAAATAATCTGAAAGAATTATTAAGTAGTTTACAAACGCTTATTAAAGAGTATAATTTTCCTGTAATCTTCTCAACACACCCAAGGACTAAAAAAAGGCTTGAGGATTTAGAGGAGTTTAAAGAACTTGGCGATAAAATAAGATTTTTGCCAGCCTTCGGGTTTACGGACTACGTCAAACTTCAGATGAATGCATTTTGTATTTTATCCGATAGCGGTACTATCACTGAAGAGGCATCTATACTTAATTTACCTGCTTTAAATATTCGAGAAGCACATGAACGTCCTGAAGGTATGGATGCCGGAACGCTTATTATGTCGGGTTTTAAGGCTGAACGGGTACTACAATCGGTGAAAGCTATTACGGAAGAACACGAGAATAATAAACGCTTGCAAGAGATCGTGCCGGATTATGCAGAAGCAGGACTTGTATCAAAGAAAATATTACGTATAGTCTTAAGTTATGTGGATTATGTTAACCATACAGTATGGTTTAAAAAGTAATCCTATTCATTATTATCATATCAAAAACATGAAATTTTTTAAATTAATAAAACTTAACACTTTATTTTTAAGTGTTTTTTTACTAATAACTCTTATATCTTCTTTTTGCTATTCCAAAGAAAATTCTTATAAAAAAATAGTTTTCCTTGTTAGTACAGAGACATTCGGTGGCAAAAGCGTATACGCAATGTATAATGAGATGAAAAAAATAGGTCATGATGTCAAAATTGTAATAGTACCTCATCCTCATCCCAATATTCAAGGAGGAATAGATACCGGGTTTATTAGTAAATTTGATGCACAAGATGTGATATATCCATGTGGTAAGTATGCTTCTTATTCAAATGTTAATACAAAATGTGAAATTTCTGAACTAAAAAATTATCAGCCGGATTTTATCTTTACGCAAAATCCTTACGAAAATTTTCAAGGCTATATATCAGAACCTTTTACGGCTGCTAATTTGTATAAGAGCTTTAGAGGAACTAAAACAAAAATTATGTATATAGTCTATGGTCCGCATATCTTTCATCAAAAAAATATTGATGATGATAAGTTATCACGTTGCATAGAGACGGTATTTGTTGATTCAGAAAGTACAAAGGATATCTTTATTAGTAATTATAAATTTCCTAAGGATAGAGTTATTGTTTCAGGTTATCAACCATACTATGAAGTAAGAAATTATAATATTAAAGCAAAACCAAACTCGGAAACCATTTTATGGCTTCCTAGATGGGAATTATCATTTAAAAATAGAGATTTATATGAAGGAGGTTCTACTTTCTTAAATTATCACTATTTTTTCTATAATTATGCATTACAACATCCTAATATTCATTTTATTATAAGACCGCATGTTACACTATTTACCTATGCAGTCGGTAAAAATTACTTAAGCCAAAGTGATATGGATAATATATTAAGTAGATTTAACTCTTTAAAGAATGTTACTGTTTCTCCACATGCATTCAGGTCGTTACTGGATGATATAATGATGTCAGATATTGTAATAAGTGACGGTACTTCATCTCTTGCTGAAGTAGTAGTTGCCGATAAGCCTATAATTTACTTAAGTAATGGTTGGAATAATGAATTTAATAGCAATGCTCTATCTAAAGAATTAAAAAAATATATGTATTTTGCTTATGAGCCGCAAGATATTATTAACTATATAGAATTTATTAAGCAAAATCATTATTTACCTTATTATGAAAATAGTAGTGGCAGAAATCAATTTAAAAAGATGCTTGATCCTGTAGAAAACCCTGCTGTATTTATCGCCGAATATTTATTAAAATTATAATAGTTTAAATAATTTATGTTAGAAGAAATTTATAATGATGGAGAAAGATTAATTCTTGGGGCAACTTATGATGTTTTAAAGGTAATGCGTAATAAAAGTAGCTATAAGATTTTTAAAAAAATTATAGAAGCCGATATACTTAATAGCCCATTAATGCTAAATCAAAAAATAAAAATTTTAGATATAGGTTGTGGAATGGGACACGGAACTTTCATGCTTAGCCGATATATTAGGAGTAGAAATTACAGCAATAGATATCAGTAAAGAATCTATAATTTATGCTGAACAAAATTGTGGAGCATCTAATATACAATATATTAAAGCTGATTTAGTTAGTTTTATTAAAAAGGCAGAAGAATGTGATTATATTGTATCACGACATGCACTTGAGCATATTGAAGATGGGTTAAATCTAGCACTTAATCTTAAATATAAAAAACGATTAATAGTAAATGTACCTTTTAATGAACCGGAAGGGCATATACATCATTTAGTTAATTGAATTACTGAAAAAGACTTTGAATCATATCCGAACAAAGAATTTTTCTATGAAGGAGTAGATGGTGTAACTAACGACACGCATTCTGAAAAAATCCTCCTAATTCTATAATCTGTATATATAGTAACTCAGATTTAAAGCCTATAAAACAATTATTTCACTATCCAATCTCAGCTTGGACTCTGGAATTTTTAGAAAAGCTAGGTTTGCAATCCCAAGATATATTAAAACAATTGCTGCAAACTAGAGATGCATTTTAAACATAGCGAAGAGAAACACTAAATTAAATAATACTGTAACAGAGCTAAATAATGCTTTAGAAGAAATAAAACTTTAAAAATAAACTAATTATTAGTGAAGAAGAAAAATCTATTTTGCTAAAGCTCTATAGAAAATTTAAACAATAAAACTAGCATTTTATAAATTATTTTTAAAAGTTATGACAACTAGAAAAGATAAACCTCTAAATATTTATCATACTTTAGTTTCCATTATTATACCTGTCTATAATGGGGCTAATTATATGAAAGAAGCTATAAATAGTGCTTTAGCACAAACTTACAAAAATATTGAAATTATTGTTGTTAATGATGGTTCAAAAGATAATGGAGAGACAGAACGTGTAGCATTATCATATGGTGATAAAATACGCTATTTTCATAAAGAAAACGGAGGTTGCGGTTCGGCCTTAAATTACGGTATAAAAAACATGCAAGGGGAATATTTTTCGTGGCTTAGCCATGATGATATATATTATCCTAATAAAATCGAGCATCAAGTTGACATATTAAATAAATTAGATAATAAAGATACTATCATTTACGGTGGTTATGAATTAATCGATGAAAAAGGCAACTCTCTACGTTATATTAAACCGGATAGTGTGCTACCTATAAATAAACTTAATATTTCTTTATTACCTTTATTACGAGGATTAATACATGGTTGTTCGTTATTGATGCCTGCTAAATATTTTCATGAAGTCGGTATATTTAATGAGGCTTTACCGACAACGCAAGATTATGATTTATGGTTTAAAATTTTCCGTGTTGCCCCTATTCATTTTGACGAATCTATCCTAATTAAATCTCGTTTTCATTCAGAGCAAGGTAGTAAAAAAATATCAAATCATAACGAAGAATGTAATGTATTATGGTCATCGTTTCTTCACGAGTTAACAGAAGAAGAAATGATCAAAATGGAAGGTTCTTCTTATTTATTTTTAACTCGTACAGCTACTTTTTTATCCAATAATACTCCGTATAAAAAAGCCTGTGATTTAGCAAATACTATGGCTAAACAAGTACTAAATGATACTAAAGTTAGTATTATTATACCGGTATATAATAGAATAAATTGGGCAATTGAAGCTATAGAAAGTGTACTTATTCAAACACACAAAAATTTTGAGATACTTATAATAGATGATGGGTCGACTGATGATATATCAGAATTAACTGCAATATGCAAAAAAGATAAAAGAATAAAATATTTTCATAAAAAAAATGAAGGACCTGCTGCTGCACGTAACTTAGGTATTAAAAATGCTATAGGAAAATATATTGCTTTCCTTGATTCGGACGATTTATTTTATAAGGATAAAATAGAAATCCAATTAAAGTTTATGGAAGAAAATAATTTTATATTTTCTCATACTTCATATCAAAAAATAAATGAAAAAGGAAAATATATCGAATCTGTTCATTCCGGGCTTTTTAGTGGCAATGTTTTTCCTCAAGTCATACAAACTTGTCCAATAGCAATGCCGACAGTTATGGGAACTTTGACATTATTTCAAGAAAATTTATTTCCTGAAAATATAAGAAGCGGTGAAGATTGTTGTTTATGGATATCTATTGCTAGTAAAAACTCAATAGGCGGTATAGACAAAGAATTGTCTAAAGTACGAATTAGCGGTGGTACTAATACGTTTATGGACCCAAATAAATATTCAGTAGGTTTAATAAATATTACTTCTTATGTTCTTAATGATTCTTATTTAAGTAAATTTAGTCCGTTTACTATTAATTTGTTATTAGCAGCTGTTACACAATTAAGATTACTAGAAAATAAAAATAAAGACTATAAAAAAAGTAATATTTCTTTTTTCAAAAATAATTATGTAATTCAAAAAATACGAACCTATTGCTTTGTGACAAAAATTTTGATTTTATTAACTATTACTTCTATAAGGCAAGAAGGAATACGTGCAACAATCTTTAGAATACAGAGATGGCTTAAAAAGCATATATAAATAACTATTCCTCACGTATCTTAACTTTTGAGCCATCACCAATTTTAGTCATACCTTCGGTAACGACTAAGTCACCTGCTTTAATATCGTCAGAGATAATTTCAATTAGACCTTCTGTACGTGTACCGATTTTTACATATAATTGTTTTATCGTATAACCTTCTATTTTATAAATAAAAGTACCTTGATTATTTCGTTGAATACAACTTTCAGGAACGGTTAGGTTTTTATGAGGGTTAATTATAAGCATAACATCTACAAAGCTATTATGCAGGATTTTTGTACCCATAGGTAAAATAATTTTAGCTGTTAAAGTACCATTGTCTGATAAGTAATGCGATACTGCCCCGATTGTACTTTTAATTTTTCCTGCAATTAAAACTTCAGTATCGACGCCAACTTTTCTGCTTAAAGACTCCGGCAATTCAATAAAAATACCTTGTGAATTTTCTGTTCCGGTAATGCTAAAAAGATAGTCACCTATTTTTACTTCATCGCCGACCATAGACTTAATTACGCCTATTTTACCAGAGTAGGGTGCAGTAATTATCATATCATTATATGTTTTTAGAGCTTTGGAATAATTAAATTTTGCATCTTCAAGTTCGCTTTTTGACCTGTTATATTCCTCGTTGCTTACAAATTTTTTAGCGAATAAAGTTTCTTTTCTATTATAATCTTCTTGTTTTGTATTTAATAACGCTGCTGCTCTAGATTTAGTGGTTTCTGCTATGTTTTTATCTATAACTAGCAATATATCCCCTTTTTTTACTATTTCTCCTTGATGTGCTGAGACTTGTTCAACTACTCCGGTGGCATTGGCATAATAATCACGACTATTATCATTCTGGCATTGCCCTACAATATTAAATATGTCGTAAAGCTCAGCAATTTGTACTTTAGTTGCTTTTACTGCTGTAATTTTTTCTTCTTCCTTTTTACTTGCCATAGTAGAAAACGAGATAAGTAAGGTAAAAAGAACAATAAGTTTTGCAGACATCATATATTATACTCTAAGGTGCATACTTTGTCATCTAGTAGTTTGTCCACGGCATCTAGGAAAAGCAACTAAAGTGTATGTTGTTGTGACATTTTTAGCTGGATACTGTGGACAAGCTACTAGATGACAAAGTATGCTTTTTCAGTTCCTCATCCGTTAACCATTTATATTCTTTTTCTAGAATTTCAAATCTAATTTTTTCTAATTGTGCATCAAGAACAGGTTCAGGAACGATAGCAGAACCGGTAAACTCAAATCCTTGATAGTTAATTTTTAGTTTCTTACAAATTTCTTGTAATGATAATAAATTTTCTTCTATATCATCGATAAATATTATTGATTGTGGATAATAACTTGTTTTTCGTAATACATACTCAAGCATGTTTCCTTTATCATATTCCGCAGTGTAAATTATTCCGTCTTGTAATGTAGGTTTACCGTAACCGGCATTAAAATCTTCTATTATTATCTCATCTTCTAAAGGTGAAAATTCTTGAAAATTTACCTTTAATTCAGTGAGTTCACGAATTCTCCATTCGATCATATCTTCAATTACGCCGAATTTACCGGTAGGAAGTTTAGTAAGACCCATTGCCGGTACATTTTTTTCTGTAAGTAGAGCAAATATCGTTAAGATATCTGGGTTAACAAATCTAGCTTTCCTATCTTTAAGAACAATACTAAGTAACAATTCACATTCTTTTCTAGTAAGTCTTTTTTCAATGTTCTTCATTAATTCTTTTCTATAATCATGTGTTAACCTAGATTCATCACTATCCATTACAATTACTTCATCTACATCAAAAAGCACCAAGCTAGTATTATCGGCTTGTTTTACCGCTTCTATAACTTCTTTAAAATCATGAACTTTATTTATGTTGCTATACATAGTTATTGTTTATTTAATCTTACTTAAGAGTCTAATTACTTCTTCTAAGGAATTTGTCATTACCTTTAAATCTTCTTCTCTAGATAAATTATGGTGACCGTCTTTAATTAGCTTCATTACTATTTGTTTGCTCGTTATTTTTTCTAATAATTTTACTGAAACATTATAAGGCACGTCTTCATCTAACATTCCATGAATGAGATGTACAGGTATATTTATATCAATCTGTTTCTGTGTCAATAATAAATGTTTTTTTGCATCTTCTATCAGTTTATAGCTTATAGGATATTTATGCTCACAATTTTTACCGCTTACTTCTAGTATTCCCTCTTTTTGCATCTTATTTTGATCATTTAGAGATATATTTTGCCAAATATTTTCAGTACAATCTGGAGCAGGGGCTACACACACAAGTCCCTTTATTTTATCAGGAAATCTTAAAGCCGCAAGAAGTGCTAGCCATCCTCCTATGCTCGAACCTACTAATATCGCCTCCGTATTAATTAATTTATCTAAAATTAGTGATACTCCTTCTAACCAATCACTAATTGTTTGATCCTTAAATTGTCCTGATGCGTTTCCATGGCCGAAATTATCAAAAACAATAAAATTATAATTGTTTTTTTTACAATAATCTATTAAATAGATAGCCTTAGTTGATTGCATACTAGACATCAAGCCGTGTAAAAAAATTACAGATGGAATATTTGTATTAATTATTCTATAATTATCATAGACAATAAATTTGTCTTGTGTTTTATTATAAAGTTTGTGCATTTTAAATAATTATTTTAATAGATTGAGATTTAATGTCTTCATTAAAGTCAAGTAAACGATACAATAAATATACTATTTTGCAAGTAGTACCTGCTCTAGTTTCGGGAGGGGTTGAAAGAGGTACTATAGAAGTTGCAAAATATCTTAAAATTCTCGGTCATACTCCTATCATAATGTCAGCAGGCGGTACTCTAGTTAAAGAGTTAGATAAGGAAGATATATTGCATATTGAAATGAATAGTAACAGTAAAAATCCTTTTGTAATTCTGAATAATGCAAAATTGATAGCAGAAATAATCAAAAAATATAATGTTGATATAGTTCATACAAGATCAAGAGCACCGGCGTGGAGTTCATATCTAGCAACAAAATGGACAAATGCTAAATTTTTGACTACCTTTCATGGGGTTTATAATATTCCGAATAGTTTTAAAAAATATTATAATAGCATAATGCTAAAAGGCAAGAAAGTTGTTGCCGTGTCTAATTTTGTAAAACAACACTTGCTCGAAAACTATAAAATTGATGAAGATAAAATAGTAGTAATTGAGCGTGGAGTGAATTGTGATTATTTCGATCCCGCAAATTTAACGCCGGAAAAACTTGAAAAATGTTGTGATAAATATGATGTACCGAGTAACGTGCCGATAATATTAATGCCTTCTAGAATGACAAGTTGGAAAGGACATCTTGTTCTAGTAGAAGCATTAAGTACATTAAAACATAGAGACTTTTATTGTTTAATGGTCGGTGATGTATCTAGACATCCCAATTTTACTAATAGAGTAAAAGAGCTTATAGCTAATTTAAAACTTCAAAATAAAATTCAAATTTTTGGTAATGATTCGGATATAATAAACCTATATGGGATTTCCGATATTATCATTTCTGCCTCAATTGAGCCTGAAGCTTTCGGGCGTACTATTATAGAAGGGCAGGCGATGAAGAAGCTTGTTATTGCAACTAATATCGGTGGGGCAGTAGAGACAATAAATAATAATATAACCGGTTTCCACGTAGAACCAAATAATGCCGAAGCGTTAGCACAGAAAATCGATTATTGTTTCTCGATTTTAGGTACTGATCTTGCTAAGAAAATCCAAGAAGCGGCAAGACATACGGTAATTAATAATTTCTCTCTTGATCTGATGCTAAGAAAAAACCTTGAAATCTATAAAGAAATCTTAAAAGACTCCCATAATTGAACATCTAGATTTAGTATATACTCATGATAAATGAAAAGTAGTCAAGTATATAGGGTTGAATAGAATAGCTATTCTCCTAATAAGTTTATTTCAGCATACAAATCTGCAAGATTTATACTGATCATAAAAATTATTATAGTCATGAGATTTACCATCATGATGCACTACAAGCATTAAAGTTTCCGGTAAAAATTCTTTTAAAGCTTGTTATGCATTTTCTATAGATATTTTATCAAGATTAGCAAATACCTCGTCTAAAATTAATATTTTAGGGTTTGAAATTATAGCTTTAATGATTCCAATTTTTTCTTTTGACTGCTGCCACTTGGTGCATTTATTACATCATAATTTTTATCACTTAAGTGCTTAATTAATGTACCTAGATCTTATTTTATAAGTAGTGTGTTAATTTTTTCTTCTAATAATTGCTTATTACTTTTAATGATTGATTGATCAAGGTCGGAGGTTATTATTTCAAATAAAGTAGATTAAACCGGTATGTAACTATTATGATCAATGAATATTACTTTTGGATTTTGATAATGGGTAGGTATGGAAATTGCACCAACGCTATGGCATGGATCAGCAATACAATTGACTAAACTCTTTAAAAAAGTAGTGTTGCCTTTTCCTGAGGAAGCTGAAAGAAGATCATGTGCTCCTAGTTTGAATACTAATTTTTCAAAACTCAAAATAGTTCTTTCTTCTATAATGAGGTTATAATCAGAAGTTACAAGTTCATCGTTTGTATCATTAGTAGACCATGTTATTCCTTTTTTATTCTCAGAAGAAATTGCCTCTATTAATTTTGTAATTCTCACTTGTTATCTAACTGCTCCACTAAAGATTATTTTTAATGAGGAACTTGTTAAGAATGATTTTAAGGTTTCAAGCCAAGGATTAAGTAGTAGAGCTTGCTCAGGCGTAATCTCTCCATTTTTTACTTTATAAATATAGTAAAGTGATTTTATGAATTTATCGGAGATATCTAGTATAGTAGTTATAGTATTTTTTGTGTTATCTAAAAACAACATTTTCTTTGATATTTCTTTTTTAGCTTTAAGTTGCTTGGCATATTGATTTTGTACAAATTGAGCAGAATCAGTTAACAAGATATTTGAAGTATTAGAGGATATATTTCTTACTATAGAAGCTGTATTTTCGTTAATTTCCTCTGGCTTCTTGCCTGTAAGAAATATTCAGTTGATATAATATATTTAAAAATCTTTCCTTAATATTTTCAAACGCATTAAATATAATGGCTCCTGGAACTAAATTCATTATATCTTGCAATGCAATAAGCTGTATAATTTTTTGAGTGGTTAAATTCCCTAATTGTAAAATTCCAATAGTGAAAGTATTATTAAGATCATTAAATAAATTATTAGTAATAGCTTCTATATCCTTTAATCCTAAGATTTTACGTGTATATTCTTCGTTTAGTAACAGTTCTAAAGTTTTTTGTTCGATTAAATCTTGAGTATTTTGTGTTAAAGAAACTTTATATGATTGGAATAGTGTGCTTATTATATTTTTTCCACACCATAAAATACTGATTTTTGCTCCTTGAGAAACAAGAGGCCCTATATCAGCATTAGGGTCCTGTATGAGTAAGGTTAATGCAATTAATGATTGCCATCATTTCCGGTATAGTTAATAAAACTACTATTTATGTATGCTTCAATTAAATCTAAAACCCTTGGGTTACATCTTTAATTTCATTTTTTGAATCATTTTTAAAATTGTTAGAAAGTATATTAGGATAAATTACCCTAATATTAGGAGTTAAGTTTATCTGAATTTCTTTTAAATTTTCCTGATAATTTAAGAAATCAGTCCCATAATATGCTAAGCCTACTATTGCATCTGTAGAAGTTAAATAAATTGGTACTGAATAATTAGGAAAAGTTGTGATGAGATTTGTAGTAATAGGGTAGATTAAATTTCCTTTAAATGTGGCAGAAGTAAGATAATGTTTCTGAAAATACCCTTCGGTTATTAAGATTTCATCAGCAAGAGTTGCCGAAACAAAAAGACTGCTTCCTGTTGTCCCATTTACAATAAAACCAATTATACCGCTAATTATTAAATGCGTTCCATATGCTAACTTTTTGGAAAAGGTAGAAGTAGCTATTATTTTTATTAAAAATAGATATCGTTATTGTGAGTGGGCGTTGTTGTGTGTATCGAAAAAGGCACTCGGTGTTATACCGTGGTCAAACCACGGTATCCAAAAACAACTGAAAAACTGATCCACGCAGCAATTACCTTTTGAGCGATTGAAAGTAGCGTGGCACTTCATAAAAATAATAAAAAAATACTAAAAATTAGCATTTTTATACTTCCTTGCTTCGTCAAAAATTACAGTTTTTTCTTAGCTCAGACGTTAAATTTTTAACTAATCTATCTTTAATAAAAGCTGCCGAATTAGGTGATAAGTTGTATTATAGTATAAAGAAAAAATGTAGGTGTAGGGAAGAAAGTAAAAAGGCAGCTAAATAAAACCTGCCTTTTTATAATTATTAACGAGAATATAACTCGATTACTAAATGCACTTCTGCTTCAAAAGGATATGGGACATCAGAAAGAGCAGGAACTCTTAAATATTTACCGGTTAATGAAGGTACATCAAATGATAAATATCCCGGTGTTGTTTGACCTTGTTTTGAAACGGATTCTTGGATAAGCGGTATTTGTTTTACGGATTCTTTAACTTCTATAACATCGCCTGCCTTTAGTCGTATGCTTGCGATATCGGCTTTCTTACCATTTAGTTTAATATGTCCGTGTGAAACTAACTGTCTTGCAGCAAAAATAGTTGGAGCTATATTCATTCTATAAACTACCGTATCAAGTCTACTTTCAAGTAACCCAATGAAATTTTCACCGGTATTACCTTTCATTTTTTGAGCAAGTGCAAAAATATTTCTAAATTGTTTTTCAGTGACACGACCGTAGTGGCATTTCAATCTTTGCTTAGCTTTTAAATGTAAACCATAATCTGAAGTTTTAATCATGGTATTCTGCCCATGTTGCCCGGGACGATAATTTCGTGTATTGAAAGCATCCTTGCTATCGCCCCATAGACTTACTCCAAGTCTTCTACTAGCTTTATATTTAGAACGAACAATTTTTGTCACTGATAATATCCTTAACTTATTATTTATTATTTGAATTACAAAAAAATATATACATTTCTTGCATCAAAGTCAATCATTGATTTTTAACCTAAAACTTTTTATATTTAATTAAAAAATATTTCATATGAGTTCCTTAATAAGACCAATCAATTTAGGTAAAATCAATCATTCACAAAGTACTGTTAAAGACTATATTTTACTTATGAAGCCGCGTGTAATGTCGCTTGTGATTTTTACGGGTTTTGTAGGTATGTGGCTTGCTCCTTATTCCGTGCATCCGTTTATTGCTGGTATTGCAGTTGTTTGCATAGCGCTTGGGGCAGGTAGTGCGGGGGCAATTAATATGTGGTACGATAGAGACATCGATAGCTTAATGAAACGTACCCAAAAAAGACCGATAGTAAGAGGAGTTATAGAATCTGATGAAGCTTTATCTTTTGGTTTGATAACGGGATTTTTTGCAGTATTTTTTATGGCTTTATGTGTTAATCTACTTGCATCCTTTTTATTGCTATTCACTATTTTTTATTATATCTGTATTTATACTATTTGGTTAAAGCGTCGTTCTATACAAAATATCGTTATTGGCGGAGTATCGGGAGCATTACCTCCTGTGATAGGTTATGCAGCGGTAAGCAATACTATATCTCTAGAGTCGATTATATTATTTTTGATTATTTTTATTTGGACGCCGCCGCATTCATGGGCTCTTGCTTTATTCTGTAACGATGACTATAAAAACTGTAAAGTACCGATGATGCCTGCAGTAAAGGGGACTTTATATACTAAAAAACAAATTCTAATTTACAGTATTCTTTTATTTATTGTTTCGCTAATGCCTTTTTTTATTGGAATGAATAATTTTATATATTTAATAATTTCTGGTATCCTTGGGGTAGTATTTCTATATTATGCCGGTTCTTTATTCTATGACACCCCTGATAACAAACAAGCTAAACGATTTTTTGCCTATTCGATATTTTACTTGTTTTTTATATTTTTACTTTTGTACTCAACTAACACTATATCCACTATTAGCTGAGAGATAATAGTGTTGGGTTACTTTTATAGAAGCTAAAATTGAAACCCAACGTGAAGAAACATATCATAAGTGTATTTTCATGCAAGTGATTTTTTATTTATAACTGTAATTTTTAAATTTTATGCTTTTGTTTCGTAATGTTGATAAGTAGGAAGAGTTAGAATATATATCGTATTTTATTCCATGGGCGCAACCTGTCATGCAACACACTCCATCGTTGGATAAAACTACTCTTAATACCGGCTTTATAACGTACCGCCTTGCCTCCATATTTGCTTACTTTATTTTCCTGTATAATTTGGTTGCCAAATTAAAGCTTCACTCTCTAATCTATTTGAGGCAATATTTCTTTCATGCTGCTTATCATTATGCGTTAAAAATATGCATTCCGCTTTTATAAACGGTTTATAGTGGTTGTTTTTATGTATTGAGCTAAATCTTCAAATAACTTTGCATATTCGGTAAGCCAGCCTTCATAAGCAATAATAGGAGCAAAGTTTATATGAACTTCGTAACCTGCTTCAATAAAAATATTCACCGCGTTTATTCTCTCGATAATTGAACTCGTTTTTGGCTCTAATATCTCACGCATTCTTGTCGGTATCAAACTAAATCTAATCCTTATTTTGTTTTCAGGATTAAAATTAAGTAACTTAGGATTGACATATTTAGTAGCAACAGTTGCTTTAGCACGTGGATCTTCTTTAAAGAAATTAAATATCTTTAACCAATTAGTGTGTTTCCAATGCAAACTTACATCGGTAGAACAACCTATATCATATGTCCAATATTTAGAATCTGTTTGATTGGAAATTTTAGTCGGTAAATTTGCTATATGTTTATCCAATACGTCAAGTATTTGATCTATATTTTCATTGATATATAATGTCTCATAGTTATGATGCATAACATAACAATAACTATTTCTACAACCTCCGGCACAGCCATACATGAAGTTAGGCGTTATGTAATCAGCTGATCTTCCATTAGGACGTACGTGCAAAGTTTTCGTATTTTGTACTATTTTCTTAATCATACGATTTTAAATTAAAGTTTATTTAAACTACTTACTTAGCTTTACAAACTTCAGATTTATTTACTTACATTGAAATTGTGGTTATAAATTATTAATTACAAATATATCATAAGTTATGGAAAAACCAAGCTATCTAAATTTTGATAATAAAAGTTATAAATGGAAAAATGATATTGAGTATCGTAAATGCCCGGAAAGCTATAGAGTAGGTAAAGGGGAGCAAGGAGTATGCATTTGTCAACCATATAAAAATGAAATTTTGCCTTATTGGAAGTTTAAAACTTCTGAAATTGCTAAAGCAAGTAGTGAAAAAATATCTTGATCTTCATAACAGATATCCAATATCAAGAAGAAAAAGACAATCTACGAAGATTCGTTGAAACTGATCCTGAAGAACTTTCAAATTTTATTGAAACTTATGATAAAACTGAAAAATATAACAATAGAGAAGCTGAAATTTTTCATAGTTTAAGTTCTATTTTAATGGAAAAACAACAAGATAATGAGATTAAATAATTAAAGCAAGCTATTGAACTACTAGATCCAAGTAAAGCATACTCTCACGAAGAGTTTTTTAATAAATTACATAAAATAAATCCGGAGGAAGCACTCGCTTCTATCAAAAGAGCTATAGGGTTAAATCCAAATAAAAAATCATTATATGAAGACCTTATTATTTTGTTGAAAAAGGAAAATTATGATGAAGAAGCAGCAAAAATTACTAAAGTAATTCAAGATTTCCCTAAAAACATACCTAATTTGGTATTAGAGACTGAGGAAACAAAGGATTTGTATCTCATTAGGTTTGGTACAGGAATAACTGTATCAAAACGTGGGTATTTATGAGTTTTGCACTGTCATCTAGTTGCTTGCTAACTAAGTCTAGAAAAAATAACTTCAACATTGTTACTACACTATATTATATGTTTTGCTGGATGATGACATAGAGAGGAATAATAAGTCACACAACATTCATGACGGTCACATTAAAACAGTTTTTTCAATCCTTTTTGTAGAAGCTTATTCACAGGATCTGCTTGTTGGTTTTCCTGTGGAGGGCTGTTTTGTTCCTCTGTATTTGTATCCTTTTTCTTTCTGAGACTCAAAGCATCTTTAATAATATTTTCAGGTTTCTTCTCTCCGCTTTTTAAGTCTTTAATAACGCTATTAAATACGTTTTTAACTAAATATGTTTGAAAGGCTTGAACGTCTAATTTATGCTGCGGATTATTTATGAATCCGTATAATTTAACGGCTATAGGCGGTAAATCCGCAATAGTAACGCTTGCACTAACATCCATCATATATTGTGGTAAGTTAATTTGACCGCTTGCATTTGTTGTGGCAGGTGAAGCATCTAAACTACATTCATTTAAATTAAGCTTGCCTTGCGTTATATTTCCTCTGGCAATTAAATTTTTGAAAGATGTGGATCCGCCACTAAAGGAGCTGTTAATAAGTCGCAATACTCCTTCGGTATTTTTAGCATGATTTACCGCATCTGTGATTCGGTTTAAATCAAATCCGCTTATTTCCCCGTTATCGCTATTTACGTTAAATTGTCCATTTAGATTATTAACATATGTATAAACGCTATTACCGTGAGAAGTAAGATCGGCTTTAAAGCTTAGTCGCCCATCAGTTATTTTTATTTTATCCGATTGCGGAGTGAAACTTTTGAGATAGGCATTTTTTAAATCGATTTTAATTGCAGCATTTTGATCTTTGGCTGAACTCACATAACCGGTGCTACTTAGTTCGCCACCGTAAATGCTTGCATTAACTGAAGTAATATTCAGCGTGCCGCCGGTGATATTTAATTTTGCTTTTAAATTATTTATGATTAATGAGTTGTTAGTTAATTTATCAATATTTGTGGATAATTGCCCTTCAATTTCATTTAAAAACCCTAAATTAATAGGATTATTTGACCAAGGAGAATTATTTTTAGCTGTAGGTATGTTTTGAGTAGCAGGACTATTAGTTTTATTGGGAGCAGGAGTAGGACTATTACTTGTAAGAATTTTATCCAAATTAACTAACGGACTATATAAGTTAAGATTAAAATTGGGCTTTTGAGTTTCTAAATTAATATCTCCTTTAATAGATATATTAGTATTAAAAGCGGATATTTTATTATTAATATGGAAAGTATCTTTAATTTTTTGCACTCCTCCGTTTAACTGCAATACTCCAATCTGACTTAAATTACTTACTCCCATAAGAGACATAAACGACTCAAAATTATTAATTTTTAGATTGTGCGCAATAGTTATATCTTGTGCTAAATTTTTAAGCTCAATATCTCCCGTTAGATTACTATTTGCAGCCGATAAATTAATATTTTGTAATTTTATTGCTTGAGAATTACTAATTACATTAGCAGTAAGTATAAGTTTTTGGTTAATAATAGGCGGTAATTTCTCGGTCTTTAGTTTTAGAGCATCAAGTATAGGTTTTAAACTATCAGCTTGTAGCATAATATTTGTCTTATCTAAATTAGAGCTAATCTCGGTTATAATGTTACCGGGATTGATACTAATATTTGATTTCAGGTTATTACGCTCTATATCATAATTTGCATTTGCTAGTAATTCTATATTTGGATAATTAAGTCTAGCATCTTTAATAGCTATATTTTTACTATCGGCAGTAATTGCCGTAGTTAGCTCGTAGTCATTTTGTAAATCAGCAGGCATACCTAAAGTTTTAGTATTACCTTTAATATTTGCGTTACCTATGAACGAATTATTTTCGCTATCAAATTTTCCTTCGATTTTAATTTTTTCACCGGCAAGATTAATATTGGCACTTAACGGAATTATTTTACCGATTTCTTCAATATTGCCGTCTATATTAATTTGCTGCTCCAAAGCCTTTAAAGCTAAAGTCAAATCTATAGGACCTTTAAGGCTTTTAATTTTAGTCTCTAAGTTAATATCGTTAAATATTTTCTCACTGTTTTTTTCTATATATATTACTTTGCCGTCTATAATTTTAAAATAACTAATCAAAATAGGAAGTGCTAATTCAGTTTTAGTATCGGTAGATTCTACAGAGCTAAGTTCATTTGTTTTGGATGCATTAGTATGTGTAGAAAATTGCCAATTTTTTTGTCCATTACTTAAAACTTCTAGATTTATAATCGGTTTTTGCAGTTTTATAGAAGCTACTTCAATTGCTCCTCTAAAAAGAGGAAAAAGTCGCAATGACGCTTTAGCACCTTCAACGGAAACTAGATGAGGTTCTTTTGTACCGTTTATTGATGATAATTTAATTTCTGAGAGTGATATTGCGGGATGCGGTAGTAAAGATAATTTTATGTCGCCGTTAATAGTTAAATCTCTATTTGTAGCCTCTTTAACTTTATCTATTACTATTCCTTTATAATTATTTAAAGGAATAAAGAAAGGAATAACAATTAATAATAATATTATACTTATAGATATAATAAGTGAGTATTTTAAAGTTTTAGGCATAGAGCTTAACCTTCTATTTATATACATAATATTAATTATAGTATTTAAGGATTAATTGTCAATTTTATATAATTTACTCAATTAAGGATTAAAATAATTATATTCATGTCATTCCCACGAGGCGTTGTTGCGTGGATCGGTTTTGCCGTCATTGCGAGTAGACATTGTTGCGTGGACCGGTAAAACCCACTGTGTCACCCCGTGGCTTGACCACGGGGGCCATAAAAACAATAAATACTAATAAATTTAGTATTTTTAACTGGATCCCGTGGTCACGCCACGGGATGAGACAGAGGTGAATAAGAATCGTAGGGTACTATAAAGAAATTGAAAACTACGGTAAATTATTCAAGCTTCTCTTTGATAATTTAAAATCACATAATCTTTAGTTATAATAGGAAAAAATTCTTTATTGAAAGGTAATAATTCGGTTGTTTGATCTGAAAATTCTATTTCAATTATGTCACCGGCACCAAAGTTAAGAATATTTTTAATTTTGCCTATTTCTTTATGATCTTGGTTTAATACCGGTAAATGAGTTAAATCTGCTATATAAAATTCATCTTCTTCTAGTTCCGGTAAACTTGCTCTTAAGCAAAATATTTTATAACCTTTTAAATTTTCAGCTTCATTTCGATTAGCTATATCATTAAATGTACAAATTAATTCTCCTTTGGCATTTTGGCTAATTAGCTTAATATGTATATTTGCTCCTGACTCATTTACTAAATTTCTTTCAAGTATTTTTGTAGCAGGGTCGGTAAAAGATTTTAACATTACATGACCTTTAATTCCATGACATGATTTTATTACACCGACTAAAATTAAATGTTCTAAAGAATTCATTAATTTGTCTTTAAATTTTGATAGTTATATATAATAATATATTTAAAAACTTTTTTACAGACATGATAAAAAAAATAGCTGCCGGCGTCATAATTTGTTTTTCATTATTGTTATTTATAATGTTTGGTGCATTATCGTTTGTTAACTATAATTCGGTTACTAATAATTTTACCAGTCATTTAGGAATTGCGAAAGAAAATATCGGAAAAATAAAGATGAATAAATTTCCTTGGTCCTATTTAGTTATTGAGACGATAAGAGAAGAAGGAAAGTTAGATTTAGAGCAGATTAAAATTCATTTTTCGTTATGGTCGCTTATAAAATTTAATCCTAAAATTAATAAAATAGATATATTAGATGCTAAATTTTATTCACATTCTAATGTATTAAATATTTATGATCATGAAGAGTTAATAAAGAATTTCTTTAAATATAAATTACAAAATATAAATCTAAATGTTACTAATCTAAGTATTATTAATAAACAAGATTATTCTATTTTAAATTTTAATAATTGTATATTAAAAAAAGAAAATGCTTTATCGTCTAATTACATATTTAAAACTACAAGTAACTATATAGGTAAAATTTCAGGTTCAATTAATAAACGTGACGATATAGTAGATTTTAGTCTTAATATTGATAATAATGATTATGGTTTTAAGTTATCGCAAATTTACAAAGATTCTAAGCTTACTAGCGGTAGTGGTGAATATCAGATTAAAAATTTAGCATCGGTAATGTATAATATATTACCGGATTTAAACCATCTTTTTAATAAATTTAATCAACATGAGGCAGTAAACGTTAAATTTAATATTTCAAATAATGAAGATGCAATAGAACTAAAAGACATAGTAATAGCATCATCTTTTATTATTGGTCATGGATTTGTTAACATTGCTAAAAATGATAATATTACTACTAATGTAAAACTAGATTTTCCTAAAATAGATTTAAGTTCGTTAATTTCTCCAAATGTAGAGGTAACATTTAATACTTCTTCTTCAAATAGTAGATTTATTTTTGCCAATAAATTACTTAAAGCAGACGTGGCAATTAACGAAATAATTTTAAGTAATAATGAAGAACTAAAAAAAATAGTCTTTTCTTCTAACTTATTAAAGGGTACTTTAAAGATAAATGAATTTTCAGGTAATATTAAATCAGGTGGAGAATTTAAGCTTACAGGTAATGTAACACAGAATGCCGTTAGAAGTATGTTCGATGGACAGCTATATTTAAAGCACAACGATATAAATTCGTTACTGAATATTTTAGGATTTAACGACGTTACTATTAAAGAAGCTATTCCTTTTAGCTTGTCATCGGATTTAAAACTCACTTTAATAGATTTATTTTTTAAAAATTTATTACTCAAAACAGATAATTTAAATTTATCAGGAAATGTTTCTAGTAAATTTATTGCTCAAACACCTCGTTTAGATGCTACGCTTAATATATCTTCGCTTGACTTAAGCAGTAGAACGTATCCAATAATTTCGCCGCTTATCGAATTTACAAAAAATTTAACTAAAGATATGAAAGCTCTAGATTATCCAAGTAAATTCATCCCTATTAGAACAATAGGATATTTAGCTAATTTAGATATTCTGATAGATAGAGTTAAGTATAACGATCATGTATTTGACAAAATGAATTTGCTTGCTAAAATCGTACCAGCTAATATAAAAATTAGTAATTTAGATTTTAAAACTGCTAACAGCTATTTATCAACTAGCTGGAACTTAGATACATCGAGTGTATTACCGTCTTTGACCGTAGAAATTAAGGACGGTAATCTTACTACTGATTTATTATCACCGGCAGGAATGCTTAATTTAAGAAATAAATTAATAAATGATTATAGTTTAGATAAAGCTACCTTACAAGTTTCCGGTACATTGTCGACATTATTACAAAATGATTTAATATTGAAAAATGTTAAATTTTATGTAGCAAATAATAATAATTTATTACAATTTAATAATATTGAAGCAGAATTATTAGGTGGTAAGTTTCAAGGTAACGGCAATATTTTATTAGAACCTTATGCTATAAATTTCGTATATGCTTTAAATACAATAGATTTAAACAAAGTTTCAGCTCTTATGCCTAAAATACTTACTGCAAGTGGCGGAAAAATAAGTATAAGCGGTAGTTTAGGAACTAACGGTAACACTCTTCAAAGCCAGCTATATAACCTTACTACAAAATCACAATTTGCTATAAACAATATAGATGTTAATAATTTTGCAATTGATGCTTTTATAGAAAAAATTGATACAGCTGATTATAAGGTACAAAATTTAGATAAAGATATAAATAGTGCTATAACCACAGGACAAGAAAATATTAGAGGTATAAGCGGTGATATTGAACTACAAAAAGGTATTGCCCTTTTAAAGAAAGTAAAATTTGCAACACAATATAGTAGCGGTGTGGCCTCTTTTGCAGTTAATATATATAATTTTGATATGGATGCATCTAGTATTTTATCATTTTACGTGCCGGCAAGGCTTGTTAAGTTAAATACCTCAAATACAAGGTCTGATAAAGATAGCTTGGCACATCTTAATATAAAAATGCAAGGGAGTATTTTTGCTCCTAAGAAAACTTTTGATAGTAGTGAGCTAAAAAAATTACTTATACCCCAAACAACTGAAGACACAATTACTACAGATAACCATTAAAAAATAAAGATAAATGACTAATACTAAAACTTTAGAAGCAAATATTAGCTTTGAAGAAGCTTTAAAAGAGCTTGAGGAAATTGTTAAAAAAATAGATAACGGACAAGAGAGTCTAGAAACGGCAGTTAATAGCTTTGAAAGAGGTATTTTACTTAAGAATCATTGTGAGAAAAAACTAAAAGAAGCTCGGTTAAAAATTGAAAAAATTACTAAACTTGCTGATTCTACAGTGGTCTTAGAAGAGATGGAAGTGTAGTGTGGACATAAAGCATACATTGTACTAATATCATAAGATGACAAAGAAATGTAATTATAGCTTTTCTGCTGAAAAAATTATAAGTTAATAAGTGAGCGCAAGGTAAGTTTTGAAGAAATAATATCAGTTATAGAAAGTAATTGTTTATTGGATATAATAGAACATCCAAATCCTAATAAATATTCAGAGCAAAAAATGTATATAGTGAAATTTAATGAATACGCCTATTTAGTGCCTTTTATTAGTGAAGTTGATGGAACAGTTTTTTTTAAATACTATTATTCCACGTCACAAAGCTATTCAGAAATATCTAAAAATAGGAAAAAGTAATGAGAAATAAAGAGAATATATCAAATATAATACTAGATGCTGAAGAAACTAGATGCTGAAGAAAACACATTGCTGGAGTTTTTGGAAAATGATGAATGGCAAAGAATTAAAAATTTTGAACAAGAGAAACATATATCACAAGTGGCAGCAGCTAATTATTTAAAAAAAGATACTCGAATAAATATTCGTATTTCTAGTAGTGATTTAGTGAGAATAAAACAAAAAGCTGCTTATGAGGGGTTACCTTATCAAGCTCTTATTTCTAGTAGATTACATAAATATTCAGCAGGACATGGTTAATAATACCTATGTAATCATATAATTGACTTTATCTATACCGCTCCTAATATTGTTTTATTCATCATAATAAGTATTGTTTTGATGAGTTTTTGTGCGGGATGTTTATATTTAACAAAATACATTATTCCTACTAATTTTCAAAAAGAAGAGCTTGGAAGTCTTGGCGGGTTTTTGTCGGGTGTAGTCGGTAGTATGTATGCGGTATCAACTGGTTTGGTATTAATTTATTTACTCGGTAATTTTAATAAAGCACAAGAAGGGGTGGCAGCAGAATCTATAGTGTTGATGAGGCTTGCAGATAGTGTAGGTTGGCTTCCTCATGAAATGAGGCCTACAATTTATCTAGATATTAAAAATTATACCAAAGGTGTAATGCGGCGTGAACGGCAATTAATGAAAGACGGCAAGCAAATCGGTCATGAAGCTCTTAGTTTCCTCCAAGATATTAATAAGAGACTACAAGCTTATAAAGCAAGCGAGCAAATGCAGCTATTGACTAAGCAGGCAATCATTGAGAAGATAAAAGAGCTTTATACAGTAAGGTATAACAGGATTACAATGTCCTATTTTTCCTTAAATATTCAATATTGGATAGTTATATGTATAATGACTGCTATTAATTTAATTTTTGTCTATATGTTTGACACCAAGCTTTATTTACATAAGATTTCGGTTGGTTTAGTTTGTATCACTGCATCATCAATGCTTTTGTTATTATTTATATTAGACAAACCTTTTCGAGGTCCTTTTGCCGTAAATCAATATGACCTTATTAAGGCTGTACATTATATTGAGAGATTAAATTAGTGATATCTGTAACAACATAACGCCATAATTTATCCGTGCCTTTAGTAATACCTATACGAGCAGTAGTAGAGTAGGGTAGCTTTAAGCCGATATCGCCGACAAAAAATTCGTTGTTATTTATAAGATCGCATTTATTATGAGAAATATTAATTCCTAAATATTTGCATAATTTACCCGGACCGTTGAGGTATAGATTGTCAGGCGAAATAACATGTACGCCTCTTATTAAGGTTGCAGCAGGGAAGCCTTTAGCTTCGGTTACGAAATTTAAACAATAATATATTCCGTAAATTAAATAGACGTAGCTAAAGCCTGCAGGACCAAACATTATATCCGTTCTTTTTGTCCGCCCTCTTGCTGCATGGCAAGCAGGATCATTCTGCCCTATATAGCTTTCAGTTTCAGTAATGATAGCTGTTTTACCTTGGAAATAAAGAGCTTTACCGATTAACTCAGTGCTTACTACATTAGTATCTCTTGCAAAAAATTCACGAGGTACAGGGATGAGTTTATTCATGTTAAAAAAAAATATTTAAATTCTTATTCCATTTTGTAGGAGTGAAGTTAGTAATTTCATATTCAGCTATATTATTTATATAAAAAGGATCTTATCTTAATATATCTTTAAGTTGACTTAGTGTTTCTATATTAGCTAAAATAATACCGCCAATTCTTGGATGTTGTATAGGACCTAATAAAATGTCCTTTATCATAACATGTATCTAAATATTTTCTATGTTTCGTAATAAATTTTTCAACAGAAGAAAGATCTAAGCCTAAGGTATATTTAAGGTTTACAATAAACATAATTTATATTTTTTTATTAAGTGGTTTAGAATTTTTTATAGAGATTGGAACGGTATCATATCCACCGTCGCAAAACGGTTGACATTTGATGATTCTTTTAAAGGTAAACCACAAGCCTTTTATGCTGCCGTGCATTGATATAGCTTCTTTGGCATATTCAGAACAAGTGGGGTGAAACCGGCAATTATTGCCAAGTAGTGGAGAAATGAAATATTGATAAAATCCAAGTAATAATAATAAGATTCTAGTCATTTTGAAGCTTGTCTATTATTTCCCCCATTTTTTCTTGAGTTAGATCTTCATAATAATCGTCATTAATCTGTACGACCGGAGCGTTAACGCATGCTCCCAAACATTCTATCTCGCTTAAAGTAAATTTTTGCTCTTCAGTAGTTTCTTTGAGTTGTACACCTAATTTCTTTTCGCAAATTTTCATTATATCATCACTACCACGCAGCCAGCAAGGAGTAGTAGTACATACTTGGATATGATATTTACCAACTCGCTTTAAGTTAAACATAGTATAAAATGTTGCAACCTCATAAGCCCGTATATAAGGCATTGCTAACATATTTGCAACATATTCGATAGCAGGAACAGGTAGCCAGCCGCCGTTTTGACGTTGTGCTAGATCAAGCAGCGGAAGTATTGCACTTCTTTTTCCATGCGGTGGATATTTTTTTATAATCTCTTCTGCTAGATTTAAATTTTTCTTATCAAATGTAAAATTTGTAATTTTTGTATTCATATATTTTTAGTATGGTATAGTTTTATGTCATTTCTGCGCAAGCAGGAATCCGTAGAACTATTTAATTAAATCTTTCCATTTAGGATTAGTTTTTTCTATCAGTTCTATTTTCCAACTACGTTGCCATTTTTTCAAGTTTTTTTCTTGTAAGTGCTTTTTGAATATCAGTAAATTCTTCTGTATAAACAAGTTTTATAATATTATATTTTGAGGTAAAACCTTTTATTATTTTTTGTTTATGTTCATAAGCACGACTTATTATATTATTAGTAATACCAATATATAAAGTACCATGCTTATTAGAGCATAATATATATACCCAATACATTTTTTGTTTTTTAAATGTATTGTTTTATTTTATGGATTCCTGTTTTCGCAGGAATGACAGAGTAACGCAAGTACAAGCCCGCGGCATGACAAATATATTACCTATCTATCTCACCAAATACTATATCAAGCGTTGCAATAATAGTAATAACATCTGCCATTAAATGACCTTTAGACATAAAATCTAGTCCTTGCAAATGAGCAAAGCCGGGTGCTTTAATACGACATCTATAAGGTCTATTACCTCCTTGCGAGTATAAATATACACCAAATTCGCCTTTAGGGGCTTCTACGGCTTTATAGGTCTCGCCGGCTGGGACGTCATATCCTTCCGTATAGAGTTTAAAATGATGAATCATTGCTTCCATAGATTCTTTCATTTTGGCTCTTGTCGGTGGTGTTAATTTAGGATCATCGGTTTTAATTGCACCTTTCGGCATTTTTTCTATACATTGCTTAATTATCTTGATTGATTCGTACATTTCAAGCATACGAACGAAATATCTGTCGTAACAATCACCGTTTTTGCCGATTGGTACTTTAAAGTCCATTTCATCGTAAACGTCATAAGGGTTTGATTTGCGTAAATCCCAAGCTATACCCGAACCTCTAAGCATTGGTCCTGAAAACCCCCAGTCCATTGCCTCTTTTTGAGACGCAACGCCGATATCTACTAAACGTTGTTTCCATAATCTATTTTCATTTAGTAGACTTTCAATATCGTGAAGTTTAGGAGGAAACTGTTCTATAAACTTATCTATATCCTCAAGTAAACCTTCGGGTAAATCTGCTGCAACCCCGCCCGGTCTAAAGTAGTTTGAATGCATACGAGAGCCGGAAACATGCTCGTAAAATTCCATGATCTTTTCTCGCTCTTCAAAGAGCCATAATAAAGGAGTAGTAGCACCGATATCTAAAGCTTGGCTGCCAATATTCAAAGTATGGTTCAAAATTCTTGTTAGCTCTGAGAATAGTACCCTGATAAACTGAGCTCTTCGTGGGACTTCGCATTCTAATAACGACTCAACAACTAAAGCAAATGCATGTTCCTGACACATCGGTGAAACATAATCAAGACGATCAAAATATGGTATAGCCTGCAAATATGTTTTATGCTCAATAAGCTTTTCCGTACCACGATGAAGTAACCCAATATGAGGGTCGGCATTATTTACTACTTCCCCGTCCATCTCAAGGATTAACCTTAAAACTCCGTGAGTTGCCGGATGCTGTGGACCAAGGTTTAGAGTTATAGTTTTGTTGTTGTTAGTCATAGTACTTTTCCTACTGTCACCTAGTTCGCTTGACCACGGGGTCCAGTCTTTTGTATTTTTTCTGGATCCCGCGATCAAGTCACAGGATGACATTCATTTTATTTCTGGATTCCTGCTTTCGCAGGAATGACATCGGTTGCCTTCTCATCACCTGGCAATACATAACTCGGGCTATGCCAATGCGAACTAAAATCAAACTCACGATATTCTATGTCTAAATCGACCGGTTCATAAGCTACTTTCTTTAGCTTCTCATCATATTTAACTTGTGTATAGCCTGTTAACGGGAAATCTTTACGTAATGGATGCCCCTCAAATTCGTAATCGGTTAGTATGCGTCTTTTATCGTCATTACCCTCGAAATTTACCCCGTACATATCATAAACTTCACGCTCATACCAACAAGCGGCACTAAATATATTCATTGCTGAAGGTATAGTTTCTTTTTCAGATATATATACTTTTATTATAAGACGCTTATTTAATTTTAAGCTTAATAAATTATATACTACTTCAAATCTTTTATAGTCAATTGATTTGGACTCGCCTACATTGTCGCTCGTCGTTCTCCTATTAGTTATAGGCTTCGCGCCTTGCTCCTTGTGGCCAAGCCCAACTGAATTGACTACGTTATTCTGAGGAAAATCAGCCCCAAATAAATCAGTAAGTAAAGTGAAGCGTAATTCTTCCGATTCTTTTAAAGCTTTTAAAAACGGCAATAAAAAATTCGACTCGATTTTATAAGCTAGGTAATCTTTAACCGTGATCGGAGTTATTAAAATGCTAGATTTAGCTGCAAGTCTTTCAATGAGTTTGTCTAGCGTCATACTTAAAACCTGTAGTGCTTTTAATTTTTTTCTGTAACTGCATCAGCCCGTAAATTAATGCTTCGGCGGTAGGAGGGCAGCCAGGGACATATACGTCAACCGGTACGATTCTATCACAGCCACGCACTACCGAATAGGAAAAGTGGTAATAGCCGCCGCCATTGGCACAGCTACCCATTGAAAGCACCCATTTAGGTTCAGCCATCTGATCATATACTTTACGTAGAGCTGGTGCCATTTTGTTAGTAAGCGTTCCTGCAACTATCATAAGGTCGGACTGTCTTGGACTTGGTCTAAATAACATACCGAAGCGATCCATATCATATCTACTTGCGGCTGCCTGCATCATCTCAACAGCACAACAAGCAAGCCCAAAAGTCATAGGCCATAAGGAATTAGCTCTCGCCCAGCCTATAACGTCATCAACTTTAGTGAGTAAGAATCCTCTATTAGAAAGCTCATTACTTAATAATTCGTCTTCTTGATAAAAATTATTTTTCATATTACTACCAGTCTAAAGCTCCTTTCTTCCATTCATATATGAACCCGATAATAAGTACGAATAAGAAAAACATCATTGAGAAAAAGCCTATTTTACCTATCGTATTAAGACTAATAGCCCAAGGCACTAGAAATGCAATTTCAAGATCAAAGATAATAAATAAAATAGCAACTAAGTAAAAACATATGTCAAATTTTGATCTTGCATCGCTAAAAGGCTCAAAACCGCACTCATAAGGTTCTAGCTTATCTTTATTATATTTTTTTGTCGATAATAGGTTAGGTAGAATCATTATTAAACCGGAAACCAATACCGCAATACCGAAAAATATAGCAATCGGTAGATATTCTTGTAAAAGTTCTGAGTTTTGTAGCATATGTTTTTTATTATATTGTTCCGTCATTGCGAGAAGAATTGCACAGTAATGCGACGAAGCAATCTCAGGATATTTGATGAGATTGCCACGCAGCCTACGGTTGCTTGCAATGACGTAGATTTAATGACACTTAACTCTATATTTACCTCAAATAGCATCAATTATCAATGACAATATCAGGTTTAACTAGTAGCTTCATTAAAACTAGTACCCAAATACCGCTTGATATCCACCATATTTGCCAAATATTATATGAAATCATGCCGATAATATAGTAATTTATAAAACATGCATAGGAAATTGCCTTGAAATTTTTATTTTCGAGATTACTAATTTGTTTGAGATATTTATAAACTAAGCGTAAAAATAATATTAAGCCTATTATACCGAGTTCAAGAGTAATTTGTAATATATTGTTATGAGGATGAAGCGGCAAAGGATGCCATTTTTCTCCGTTGTAATCGATCATTTCACTATCACCAGCTTTGATATATTTAGAAGAAGCTAAGCCATAGCCTAAAATCGGCTTTTCAATGATTTTGTTTGCGACGAAATGCCAAATAAATAAACGATGAGCAGCGGAAGGTTGTGTAGCTAAATATTTTTCAGATAAATCTTGTGGTTCTATTTGTTTAGCTATCACAGGAAATAGTAACGAGCCGGTAATTAAACTTATTGCGATTAATTTGAAAAATATCGGCTTCATAAATCTTGTTAAAATAAATATTACTCCTCCTATACCAAAGCCTAAAAAACTTGCTAAACTATCGGAAATACTTAGTAAATAAAGTACTAATATATATAGCATTAAGGTATGTCGTTTTTTACCGTTAGAAAGTAAAATTATAATTGCTACCCAAGTGGTAATTGAAAGTAAAGCACAACCACGATCTAGCATATATAAGCCAAAACTAGTTTTGAATATTCTTGTTAAAAATCCATTAGAAGAATATTCGATGAAGAATAATAATATTGCTGTGAGAATTCCGAATATTAAGGCTTTTTTAAGTTGTAAGCGATTTTGAAAAGGAGCAGAATTACTAACTGCAAAGCCAAGAAATAAGAGTATAAAAACTTGAGTAAAAGTAGCTAAGCTATTAATAAGATGCATTGCGAATAAACAAGATATAAAGCACCAAGTGGTGAATAACATTGTTAGCCCGTGAGCTTGTAGTGGGATCCAGTCTTTTTTTATTTTTTGGATACCGTGGTCAAGCCACGGTATGACATTGTTACTGGATTGCCACACTCCTTTCAGTCGCTCGCAATGACGATTAATACCTCGCAGGAATGATATAAGCAAAAACATTGTAACAGTAGCTGCAGCGGATAAGCCCGCCAGCATCCCAAGGCTTGGAATTAAAAATATTAAACTTGAAATTAAATATTGCATCTAAAAACAATCTTTAGCAAAAATTTCGTAGATTGGGTGTTCAAACGTTGAAAGTGAAATGCTTGAAGAAATCATCCATCCTTGAAAGAGTAAATTAGGATCTTCGTCTATTTTATATTCCGTTATGGTCATCAACAAATAATTATCTTCATTATATGGATCAAGGTTTTTTATACATTTGTGCAATTTGATTTTTATATTACCGAAATATTTTTCTTCCCCGACTTTAAAATCTATCTCTTCAGAAGTAGCAGTAATGTTATTTAGAGCAATAATTTTGCCATTTGTATAATTTTTAAACTCAGAACTATCATTAATATTATCGTTTGGATTTAAAATAGGATGATTTTCATCAAGAGGGATAAATACGTCATTTTCAATATCTTCGGTTGTAGTAACCGACTCTAAATTTTCTGCGAATATGGGAAAATTAATGCATATAGTAATGATAAAAATAATTTTTAGTAATTTCATAGATAAATATATTATTTTTCAAAATTATATACTATAGGGGATTAATGGCAATGATAATTTATGATAAGATTTTAAGGTCATTGCAAGCGATTTCAAGGAGCGTGGCAATCTCAGGAATCTTGCCTGAGATTGCTTAGTCAAAACTTACAATTTTTCCTTGCAATGACGATGTAGGTACAATATGCTCCACTCTAAAAAACTCTTAAATTCTATTTTACGACAGGATTTTCATAGTTTTATAATTAAGGTATTTAATACTATTAATCCTGGAGCGGAGTATTATCCAAGTAAGCATATGAGAATAATTACCGATTATTTAGCCGTGCAAAGCGGTGATATTAATCGTTTAATAATTTACCGCCAAGGAGCTTACTACAATCTATTTGTGTTAGTGTTGCTTGGCCTGCTTATTTATTGGGGGTTAATCCTACCAAAAGGATTATGGTTGCCAGCTATTCTCAAATACTTAGTATTCAACACTCACTAGATTGTCAGTTCATTTTAAATTCTGATTGGTATAAAAAACTTTTCCCAAGTACTATCCTTAGTAAACCCCATAATCAAAAAAGTAAGTTTTTAACGACAGCTAATGGATTTAGATTTGCAACATCGGTTGGAGGATTGGCAACAGGTGAGGGCGGTGATATCTTAATTATCGATGATCCTCATAGCCCCACGCAAATTCATTCTTATAAAATACGTAAGAAAGTTTATAGATTGGTTTGAGCAAACTTTTGTTAGCAGACTAAATAATCGTAATAAGGGAGCGATAGTTTTAGTTATGCAGTGTCTGCATACGGATGATTTATCCGGTTATCTACTTAATAATAGCAATTCATGGCATCATTTAAAAATTCCGGCGATTAGCATTCAAGATTACTTCTTTAAATTAATGAATAAAGAATATCAATATCTTAGTGGTAAAGTTATTAGACAGCTATTAAAGAACCTCTTGATTGTTTAATGAAATTAGAGCAGGAAATAGGTAGCTATAATGATAATGCTCAATATTTACAAGAGAACCGATAGCACAAAGGTCATCGTTACTGAATATGGCAGATATTAGATTTTATGAAAATCTACCTTCAAGATTTGATTATTTTGTGCAAAGCTGGGATACGGCAATTAAGAGTTCCGAAGATTCCGATTATAGTGTTTGTAATATATGGGGGATTCAGAAATATTATCTAGTATCATTAGTACGGAAAAAAATTAATTATCCTGAGCTTAAGAATTTGATGGAAAAATTAGCTAGAGAATATCAGCCAAAATTTATATTAATCGAAGATAAAGCAAGTGGTCAACAATTGATTCAAGATATAGGATTTTTAGGTGGTAATATTAGAGTGATAGGAATTAAGCCAAGCTTTGATAAAGTTACAAGATTCGCCTCGGTAGTTCCTTTATTTCAATCAGCTAGTGTTCTAATACCTAAACAATCAAGCATAATTTTAAAGGAATTACTGAATGTTTCCTATATTAAAAATGACGATATAGTAGATTCAGTTAGCAGTTCTTGAAGTGTATGAAGGATAAATCGTTTAAATATCCTGCAAGGATTAGGAGTTTAATATAAAAATAGTTGCTTTTTTGTATCGATGTTGGTAGTATTTATGTCATTCCCGCGAAAGCGGGAATCCAGTAAAAATACAATTATCCGTTTATGGATTCCCGCTTTCGCAGGAATGACATAGGATTGTGGTATGACACTGATTAGGCTGGGTAGCAAAGTGGTAATGCCGTGGACTGCAAATCCTCTATTCGTCGGTTCGATTCCGACCCTGGCCTCCATTATAGAAATTAAAACATCTTATGGGGTTTATTGCGCAATTCCTAGAAATGCTTTTAGCCGAGAGAGCATTGTCAAAAAATTCTATACTTAGCTATAAGCGTGACTTATTCGATTTTCAAAATTATCTTGCTAAACACAAATTATCCGAATTAAATATTACTACTGAGAATATTAGAGACTGGATTGAGTATCTAGCAAGTAATGATTTGCAAGCACGCTCAATCAACAGAAAAATCTCAACTATAAAAAGTTATTATGAATTTTTAATTAGCGAAAACCATACCGCGTTTAATCCGGTTCTTAACGTAGATTTGCCCAAATATCAAAATAAACTTCCCGAAATATTATCTATAGCTCAAATTAAATCGTTACTTGAACGTTGCTCTCAAGATAATTCTCCTGAAGGTATCAGGCTTAATGCTATGATTCATTTGCTTTATGCTAGCGGTCTTAGAGTCTCGGAGCTTGTTAGTCTTAAGCTTGCTGATATTCTGACTAATAAAACGTCTAAAGGAGAAGTAAGAAAAATATTTTCGGTACTTGGTAAAGGTAATAAGGAAAGAGTCATAGTAATAAATGAACAGGCAGTTATCAGTATTGCTAAATATCTTGCAATTAGAGGTGTTTTTGTGAATAAAGCTAAACCCAGAAATCTAATTTATTTATTTCCTTCATCAGCTTTAGCGGGTTATATGACTAGGCAAAATTTTGCTATTCTGTTAAAATCTGCTGCCCTTTATGCAGGACTTAACCCTGAATATATTTCTCCGCATATATTACGTCACAGTTTTGCAAGTCATTTGCTTGAGGGCGGAGCAGACTTAAGAGTCATTCAAGAGCTGCTTGGTCACGCTGATATATCTACTACCCAAATATATACTCATCTTCAAACTAATCATCTCAAAAAAGCATTGTTGCATCATCCTCTCAATAAAAATTAATTTATCTTAATCTTCTATAAAGTACTTGTTAATATTTCTTAACTAAATATAATAATCCTTATTAAATGTAAGGAATAAATTATATGAAGCTAAAAGACATTATGAGTTCTTATATTAGTAAACCTAGAGAAATTGAAAAAGAATATCCTGGATTCGCTCAAAAGCAAGAATTAGGATGCAATGCTTATGCCGGGTTAGGATGCAAAAATCAAGAAGTAAAATTTCGCAACTATTATGAGTTACTTAAAAAAATGCAACAAGGAGAAATAACTTTAGAAGTTCTAGAAAATTTAAGGAAATTAAAAATAGATGATAAAAAATCTTTTCTAGCAGATGTAGCAGAGGTGATATCTAACAATATGTTACATGAGCTTAATGCAACAATAATGAAACATGCTTTAGATTTAGTTGATTCTAAAGATGCAGCTTTTTTACTTCGTAGAACAAAAGAGGATAGTATATTTCGAGATCTAATATATTTAGAAGCAAAAGAAAACAGGTTTACTGTAGAAATTGATAAAAAAGGCACTTTGAAAATTAACTTTCCTAGTGGGATACTTGAGCTTTACAAGCTATTAATTGATAATTTCTATTTGAAAAAATTTGAGGAGGAGGCATTGCAGAAAAAATTATATCAAGAATTGTTCACTGATTTCAACATTCCTTTTGAAGAACTAATTGAAAAAAAGGAATTGCAGAAAAAATTATATCAAGAATTATTACCTGATTTCAACATTCCTTTTGAAGAACTAAATTTTTTTGAAAATTTTATTGAATGCTTAAAAGGCATGTATATTAAAAATAGTTTAGCACGAAGCATAATGAGTTTATTTGTAAGTAGAGATATTAAAGAACATGCTGTATGTGAAGAATTACTTGAATTAGATACATTTAAAAAATTATTTGAGGCAAAAATGTCATTATATGGAACTTCTGCTGATTCTAAATTATTAGTGGTTGATTATGTATTAAATGATATACAAGGTGTTTATATTAGCAATTTAGCATCTTCAAATATTTTAGATTTAGTAATGCATAGTCAATCGCATAATGAAACAATAGAATCAATAGAAATTTTGGGTAATAGCTCAGAACCAGTATGACTTGCTAGATACTGTTTTAAAGTTTTGATTATAAATATAGTAAAAACATCTAGAAATTAGTTTAATCTATCATTAATATTTAAATAATTATAAGTGAGATTAATACTCAATATGGCTACAAAAAATAAAAAAGAAACAGTGAATACTGAAACAAAAAATTTAGCAAATTTAGTTATCCAAGAAATAGGTAACAAAAATTTTGATTTTGTTGTTTTGCAAAAGATGCAGCAGGCTTTTAGTATTGCAAGTAAGCAAAAACAAAGAGAAGCTTTTATAAGTTTGTTAGATAAAAAACTTAATAAAGAGCAATTACATAAACTCAATCAAGCAATAATGGAAAATGCAAATGAATTAATGCCGGATAACGATCCTAATTTCGTTTGTCGTACTCCTAATAATAAAGTTTTTCAAGAAATATTATTATTGGAAGCCAAACGCTCAGGTATGAAAGCAAAATTTAATGATAAAGGAGAATTACAAGCTCTTGATGTAAAAGATATAACACAAGAAATATTAGATCACTATCGTATTTTACAAGAAAAATTTTATTCCAAAAGAGATTCTAAAGATTTGATAGATAGTAGAATAGCTCAAAGTATTAATTTTATATTATATGCTCCACTTTTCCGAGAATCAGATATATATACAAAATTAGGTTTAAAATCTGCTGAGATAGAGCGAGAAATACAAGATCCTAACGGTAAGTATGCTAAACAATTAGTAGATGTTAAAATAGGCACTAATATAAATTTTAATACCAAAGAAAATTTAGAAAATAAAGCACATGAAGGAAAAGAAACTAAGATATCTTCAATAATTGAAAAAGCAATAACAAAACTCAAGAAAGACAAAAAAGTAAATATTGAAGATAAGAGACAAGGAGAAATAAAAAGGCATTTATCTAAATCTTTAGAAGGAGCTTCTGATTATATATTAACATTCAAAAAAAATGATTTAGTAGATGTAATATATCAAGGATTAGATAAAGGACAAACTTGGTGGTCAAAGATTGTTAATTATATAGGTATAAAATCATATTCTATTTCTAAAGAAAATCTTGAGAAAATAGGTACAATAATAAATAGGGAAATGAAAAATTCTCATATTCCTTTAAAGATAGAAGTACAAGAACAGTTAAAACAAGAGTTAAATAGATTCAATAATCTGGCATTGCCGTTAGAGGCTAAAAAGGTTCAGGCAAAATCTAAAAAACCGCCGGTTCCTCCAAAACCTGAACACCTCAAAAAAAGAAATCATGGATTGTGATGATGTTGTTGTGTGACTTGAAAAATACAGTTGTCATCCCGTGATTTATTCACGGGATCTAGCTTAAAATACTAATAATATTAGTATTTTTATTGTTTTTATGGACCCTGTGGTCAAGCCACGGGGTGACACAGTGGATTTTATTGGTCTACACGCAAGTCTTTTGCGGGGATGACATTAATCCCTACAATAATTTATAATTTATTACTTCCCATAATATTATAACCGCAATCTACATAATGGATTTCACCGGTAACACCTTGAGATAATTCACTAAATAAATATACTGCTGCTCCTCCTACATCTTCTTGGGTAGTATTACGTTTTAACGGTGCGGTTGCAGCGTGAGATTTAAGCATAGTACTAAAATCACCTATTGCACTAGATGCTAAAGTTTTGATAGGTCCTGCCGAAATAGCATTTACCCTAATATTATTTTCTCCCATATCGTTTGCTAGATATTTTATACTAGCCTCAAGTGCAGCTTTGGCTACTCCCATAACGTTATAATTAGGTATAACTTTTTCAGCGCCGTAGTAAGTTAATGTCACAATGCTTCCGCCGTTATGCATTAAGGCTTCTGCGGACCTTGAGAGTTCTAAAAGAGAGTAACATGATATATGTAAAGAATTATGAAAATTTTCTAAGCTAGTATCAACATAACGTCCTTTTAATTCATTTTTATCGGCAAAAGCCATACCGTGAAGTAAGAAATCGAAGCTACCCCATTTCTCTTTTATATCATCAAATAAATTACTAATTGATTTTGGCTTCGTAACATCAAGTTCGTTAACAAAATTACAACCTATTTCCTCAGCGAGTGGTTTAACTCGTTTTTCTAGTACTCCCGATTGATAAGTAAACCATAGCTCTGCTCCGTGTTTTTTAGCAAGCTGTGCAATCGCCCACGATATTGACATATTATTTGCAATACCTGTAATTAAGCCTTTTTTTTCTTGTAGTAATCCTGTAGTCATTTATTTACTCATTATATTAAAACTTGCTGAAATGATAGCATGATGTATTATTTTGTAAACAAATAATCGATAAAAATGTATAAACCTAAAATCATATGTTTACTGCTAGGGATATTAAGCGGTTTAGTTTTTGCTCCGACTTTCTTTATACCGGCATTATTAACGTTATCTTACTTATGTTATATAGTTCAAAAATCCGAAAATTGGCAAGAAGCCACAAAATTTGGTTATTTATTCGGTTTTGGGCATTTTTTAAGTGGAATATATTGGATAAGTATCGGTGTTAGCATTTATATTGCAGATTTTTGGTGGGCAATTCCTTTTGCATTATTTGGACTACCTATAGTTTTAGCTTGCTTTATATCGGCAAGCTGCACGCTTAGTTTTTTTGCTAAAAATAATAAATATTACCAATTTATATTCTGTTTATGTTGGGTATTATTTGAGTGGGTACGTTCATGGATTTTTACCGGTCTTCCTTGGAATTTGATTGGTTATGCTTTTTCGTTTTCAGATATTTTAATACAGCCTTTAAGTATAATAGGGATATATGGGCTTAGTTTTATAGTTATATATATTTCTACATCAGCTTATCCTTTATTTAGCAAGCAATTTACTCAGTTAAAAATATTACTAGCTAGTTCAGTCCTAGTATTAACCATCATTGTCATTTATGGAGCAGTAAGGCTAAGTAATAACCATACAAATTTCACTGATATAAAAGTACGATTAGTGCAACCTTCAATACCTCAAACCGAAAAATGGAATGAAGAAGAATTTTGGCATAATTTAATGCTACATATTAATTTATCGGAAAATTTGGAACCTACCGATTTAATTATTTGGTCTGAGGCAGCATTAGTAGTACCTGATGATATACCGCAAGTTAAATCAAAATTATTAAAAATGCTAAATTCTACAAATGCTATTTTGATAACAGGAGGAATTTCGGATAATAAAAAACAAGGTGATGAGTTTGAACTTTACTCAGCTATGTATGCTCTTGATAAAAATAATCATAAATTATTTGAATACCATAAATCACATTTAGTACCTTTCGGTGAGTATATGCCCTTTAAAAAGATACTACCGTTTAAAAAATTAACTCATGGTTTAATTGATTATAAAGAAGGAAACGGAGGGCTTGTTTATCTTAAAAAATATAATCTTAAAATTAAACCTTTAATTTGTTATGAATCTATTTTTCCTGATTTTGTACGGACGAATAATGAAATAGCCGATGTAATAATTAATATTACAAATGATGCATGGTATGGTAAATCCAGCGGTCCATATCAGCATTTTCATATTAGTAGAAGTAGAGCTGTAGAGAACGGTTTACCTATGATTAGAGTAGCGAATAACGGTATTTCAGCTATAGTAGATCCTTTTGGCAGAACAATAAAAAAACTAAATCTAAATGAAATAAATGGTACTCAAGGTTTAATTCCTAAAAAACTAATCTCTCCCACTATATTCTCGCAATTCGGTAATTTTACTATTTTATTACTCATCGTTTTTATACTTTTAATTAATTATTTATTAGCCTTGATTCTTGATCACCAAAGGGTTTTAGCATTATTATATTAAATTTTTAATAAAGTTGCTTGATTAAATATAAAGTAATATATACTGCATTTAAAATTGAATAGTCTTCATTAATAATTAATTTTTAATTAAAGCTTATTGTTAAAATGAATTATTCAATAAAACATCCAGACAAACTCGCAAGTGAACGTTTAAAAGAACGACATCTTGCTGTAGGTATTATCCAAAAAGAATTAGGGCAAGTTTTTTCGATATTAGTGTTCTCCAAGTTAAAAAATATGAAGAAGGTTTAAGTAATATACCTATAAGTAGGTTATATGTTTTTGCAAAAGCTTTAAATACGCCTTTAAAATATTTCTTTAATAGTTCTGAAGAAGAAAAGTTAAAAGCTGACAATGAAAATACTCCTAATAATAAAATTGAATATCTATTCAAAGAAATAGACAGTGATTGCTTAAATAATATTGCTGAAGCAGAAGGGCAATATGAACATGACGTCTCTTTTGATTATAAAGAATTATCAAGGACTATGGAAAGAGCACTTTTATTGTTAACTAGAGCATTTACTACAAATATTAGAAAAATAATCATTGAACGTGTCAGATCAGTATCGATACCTTGTGAATAATATTTAAATTTTCATTGACTTAGTATTACCAAAGTATTAATTTTCGTTAAGGTTTAGTAAATTCTGAACCGTCAACAATTATTAAATATATTGGAGGAAGGTTATAAGTAAAAGTAAGGCTATTGAAAATAACGGTATTAGTAATACCAATAGTCCAAATGGTAAATATATGGCCCTAAGACCGGAAGGAGTAAAACCTACCTGTGTAGTAATTACTTATTCTGTAAGCAAGGATATTAAGGCTGTTCGTGAAGTATTGGATGAGTGAGGTGCAAGTGTTCATTACATAATTGATAAGGATGGGACTCAAAAAGAATATCATAATGATGTAACAGATCAAGCTTTTTATGCAGGTAAGAGTAGTTGGAAAGGAGAAGTAGGTGTTAATAAGTTTGGTATTGGAGTCATGCTTATTAATGATGCAAAAAGTGATTTTCCTGCAGAGCAAATAGGAAAATTAAAAGAATTTCTTAAGGATGTAACAAAAAGATATCCAAATTTAGATTTAAAACATGATTTAGTCGGTTTTGGTGAAGTAACTGTAAACCGAGAAGGCAATGCTCATATAGCGCCTGGATCAAAATTTCCTTGGAAAGAATTAGCTGAAGCTGGTTTTGGTAGATATTTTGAGACTACGCAAGAGCAAAAGAGTAAATTATTATTAAGTCTTGAGAGTACTGGAGAAAAAGTTAATACTTTACAGGAAAATTTAAAAGAATATGGCTATGGAGTGGAATCCACAAGTACATTTGATCAATTTACTCAGCAAGCAGTGAGAGTATTTAATGATCGTTATGGTACAGGTTTACCAAACGAAGAGCCACCTGTAAGTTGGACTGAAGCAGGTCAAGATGTTCTATCGCAATTACTAGGGCAAACGGTATTAGAACAAACAGAAAATGCATAGTTTAAGAAATGAATTCCTTTTTCATTTTGCAAGCCTTGCTGCATGGGTACTGAATCGTCATTAAAAGGATTAATGGCTTGTTTAGGTCATTTCTGCGTGGATCGATTCCACCCCTGTCATCCCCGCGATTTAATCGCGGGATACAATTTAAACTAAAAATTTAGTATTTTAAAGTTACTTTTATGGACGCCGTGGTCAAGCTACGGTAGACACCAAATACATTTTTCGATCTACGCAACAATGTTATGCAGGGATGACATCGAGTAGGTTGTTTGTAGCCGTGCAACAACTTTATGCAATAATAACGTTTCGTAAAAGCGGTCATGACATCGAAGTATAGGCTATCTCAAGTAATTCTTTTAGTACTATTTATTGGTTATTGACATAATCTAAAAATAGTGCTAAACATTAAAACTTATTTACAGATAGCCTCTAAGGTAGATCTTTCGTGACTATTTAGCTTCTAGTCAAAGAAAGCTAAGTTTTTTATCTTTACTTTATATTTCTACAGTTAAAAATATTTATGATATCTTTAAAGGTTAATAGTTTAATACAAAATTGGCGTTGGCGTAGATAATTTTTTGCGTTTATGTGTTTGCTATATGCAAATTTAAATTTTGATTATTAAATTATAACTTATAACAGGATATTAAAATGTTTATCTCTAATATTTTTCAAAAATTGTTTTCTTTTCTTTTTGTTTTATTCATCACAGCTGCAGTTTATGCGGATCAAAAAAAAGTAGCAGTCATTGTGCCACTTGAACATGCCGCAATGACTGAGATTATATCAGGAATTAAAGAGTTGCTAAAAGATATAGATGCAGAAATTATAGTTAAAAATGCTCATGCTGATTCTAATATTTTACTTGCCATTATAAAGCAAATAACAGATCAGGATATTGATGTAATAATTCCAATAGGCACGACAGCCAGCCAAACTGTTATTTCTCATATAACAAATAAACCGATTGTGTATGCTGCTGCTATGATTAATAGTAAAAACCTACCTTTAGTTACTGGTGTTAACGATGAGATAAAAATCACTGACACCATTAGTAAATTACCTTTTTTACAGAATATTACTGTAATTTATAGCAGTAGTGAGAAAGTTATACCTGAAGTAGAAATATTAAAATTATATGCTGGCAAAAACAATATTTCTCTGCACACGGTAATGATACAAAATTTCAATGATATGCCTGTGGCTGTAAAAAATGCTCCTGAAAATACGCGTTTTGCTATACTGTGATCGAATGGATTATGCAATAGCACGCCTTGTCGTCCTATATCAGCACCTTTAGATCTTAACTTCTCAAGTAACCAGTTATCTCTTGATGTTAGTGCGTGATTAAAAATTGACTCACCACACGCATTAATCTTAAGATTAACGTAAAAAGAAGTCCAGTAACGTTTTATTTTGACCTGATTCATGCTTTAGTAGCAAATAGAAAAAAGGTGTGCCGCCATAATTGTCTACTGTATCACTTGCACTGCCGGGTTGTAATAAAATTTGAGTTATTTCGTGCTGTTTAGAATAAGTTGCATAATGTATAGGTATACGTCCCTTTCCATCTTTAGTATTAACAGCCACATTTTTTTTAAGTAAAAAGCTTCTTATTTCCTATTGTTGCCGCATTCTTATTTCCTATTGTTGCCGCATAATGTATAGGTGAGTATAGATATTTATGCTCAACTTCAAAACTTGTCCCTTTGTCTAATAAAATTTTAGCTATTTCTTTAGTGCTTGCATAAAATAATGCCGTATTTCCTTGTTCATCCTTAGCATTGACATTATGACCTTGCTCAATTAATTTTTGAACAATATTTGCATTTCCAGCTGAGGCTGCTATACTAAATGGTATACAGTTGTCTTCAGCTTCAATTAAGGTGTCATATATTTCAGGGTTTGGTGCACGTACATTGTTCTCTGCTGCTATTTCTGTAGAAGTAGTGGTTGTTACTGGTGCCGGTGCTGCTACCGGAGCTATTACTGGATTATTATCGTTAAATTATAATTAAAAAGTTTTTCTATTAATTTCTCTCTTGTAACATCATCTATATCAGAATAAAATTCAGGATTCATAATTAATCCGTTGATAATTTTATTTTTATCATCCTCATTTTTAATATTTTTCTTCATCTCAGCAAGCTTTTGTTCTGCTTTGAATTTAGGTAGTGCTGAGCGTGCATTAGCGGAATCAGTTAGTATTTCTTTAATTTCTGGTTTAGATGCATAATCTATAGTTTTTTTCCTTTAGCATCTAAAGCATTAACATCGGCACCTTGTGAAAGTAAAAGTCTAACATTATTTACATTCCCTATATGTTGCTGCATTATGTAAAACCGTACTACCGTCTGGAAGTCTGTAATTGGCATTATTTGTTGGTTGATTCATCATATAAATATTCCTTTATGTTTAAATATTATTTTGTCGTGCGAGCATTATACATAATATTTTGAATTTCTGCAATCCAATAGTTAATTTTTTAACTATTTATTAGATTTTGGATAAAACCAAACGGGGAGTAAACAGATTAGAAGACCGATATTTAAGAGTAGATTATACTCTGTCATAGAAATACCAAAGATTTTGATGGCGGGTTTCATGCAGGACGTGATTGGCTGTGAGTAGAACATTTGTTTGATGTGTTGTATAGACAAGCCTTTCGGGATATGAAGCATTGATACACAAAGAGCACTTGGTTGTAATATGTCTCTTTCTATGAAGCTATGATAGGTTGATAATATACAAGAGCTAAGGATAGTTAGGAGAATGAATATTAAAGTATACTTACTTAACTGTCGGATGATTAAAGCAGTTAAGCAAATTTTGATTAGGGTTAAATAGGGAAATCGTTCGTAAACGCATAAAGGACAGGGTGTATAATGGAATATATATTCAGCAATATAAGCGGTAGAAAGTGCTATTATAGAAATTGCGATCAGTCCTAAATGTAGAACTTTATAGCTATCTTTTCTGATGTAATTTATAATAGTATTAAATGGCATGTTTTTTTTCTTAATGTCATTGCGAGCGACTGCAAGGAGCGTGGCAATCTCGGGAAGTTTGATGAGATTGCCACGTCGCTTCGCTCCTCGCAATGACGGTGTTTAAGTTGATATTTTACAAATAAATAAATTTAGTATATTGTCACTGATTATTAATTAAAGCGCAAGAAAAATCAATGTCAGAAATTTGGGAAGATGCTATTAAGTCAAACGCGTGGCCTTTTGTTGAGGCTAAGAAGATATTAGATAGCTTAAACGGTCAAATTCCTGAGAAGGGGTATGTATTATTTGAAACGGGTTACGGTCCTTCAGGTTTACCTCATATCGGTACTTTTGGTGAAAATGCCCGTATGGTGATGGTACAGAAAGCATTTGAGCAATTATCCGATATTCCGACTAAACTAATTTGCTTTTCCGATGATATGGACGGGCTTCGTAAAGTACCTAGCAATATCCCAAATCCTGAAATGGTGGCACAGTATATGGATATGCCGCTTACTTCTATCCCTGATACATTCGGTGAATGTGAAAGTTATGGGCATTATATGAATGCAAAGCTTCGCTCATTCCTTGATAAATTCGGCTTTGAGTATGAATTTTATAGCAGTACTAACTGTTATAAAGCTGGTATGTTTGATGAGATGCTGATAATGGTGCTTGAGAAATATGACGAGATAATGGAGCTAATGCTACCGACTTTTAGAGAAGAGCGCAAGGCTACCTATTCACCTTTCATGCCTATATGTCCGAAAACAGGTAAGGTACTGCAAGTACCTATAGAGAAATGGGATGCTAAAGCAGGCACTGTAACGTATAAAGACAAAGCCGGTAATTATATAGAAGTACCGGTAACGGGAGGGCATTGCAAATTACAGTGGAAGCCGGATTTTGGTATGCGTTGGGCTGCGCTTAAAGTCGATTATGAGATGTACGGCAAAGACCATTTGGCAAATGCTCGTCTTTATTCGGAAATTTGCCGAATCCTAGGAGGAAAGCCGCCGGTGCAGTTATGTTATGAGTTATTCTTAGATGAAAACGGTGAGAAAATATCAAAATCAAAAGGTAATAGTATTAGCATTGATGATTGGCTTAAATATGCTCCTGTTGAAAGTATGGCATTATTTATGTATCAAAATCCGACTAGAGCTAAGCGTTTGTTTTTTGATGTAATTCCTAAAAATGTTGATGAATATATTACTTTTAACCAGAAATATCATTTAGAAGAGGACAGGGCAAAGCGTTTTGCAAATCCCGTTTATCACATCCATCACGGAAATGTACCGAAAATTGAGACTTTTGGAATTACCTATTCGTTGCTTTTAAATCTTACTTCTGTGTGTAATCCTTCGGATAAATCGGTGCTTTGGGGATTTATTAGCAAATATGAGCCAAAAGCAACTCCAAATACTAACCCTTATCTTGACCATTTAGCAGAATTTGCTATAAGATATTATAATGACTTTATTAAAGCACATAAATCATATTTATCTCCTTCTGAAAAGCATAAGGTTATTTTGCAGGATATATTAGATATGTTATCTGATATAGCTGATCAAACCGAAGCTGAAACAATTCAGAAAGCAATATATGATATAGGAATGAAAGCAGGATATGAAAATCTGCGTGATTACTTCAAAGATTTATATCAAATATTGCTTGGACAGAATGAAGGTCCAAGACTTGGGACTTTTATAAAGCTTTACGGGGTGCAGGAAATGAAAAAGCTGGTTGAAGGGCAGTTGTAGCCTATATATCATTCCCGCATGGGTATCTAAGCGTCATTGAGAACGAAGTGAGTGTGGCAATCTCAGGAAGTTGGACGAAATTGCCACATCGCTTCGCTCCTCGCAAGGATGTTAAAATAAAAACTATTAACAAATGAATGCAATTTTTTGTAGTACGTTACCTATTTTTTTAATTACGCTGCTTGGTAGTATTATCAAAAATAAATGGTTAACTTCAGAAGAATTTTGGCGTGGTATTGAGAAATTATCGTATTTTGTACTATTTCCTGCCATGTTGTTTAGTTACGTATCTACTGCCGATTTAAGCATTGCGCCCATAATTAAATTAGTAGTGGCTCTTATTATATCCACTATTCTTGTATCAAGCGGTCTTATAATTTACCAAAAAAAATACAACATAGATAAAGTCCAATTTACTTCCATTTTTCAAGGATCGATTCGTTATAATAGCTACATTTTTTTTGGGGTAAGTAGCCCCTTGCTTGGTTCTAGCGGACTTTCAATCGTTGCCATTATTTCTTCTTATATGATTATTTTTACCAATATTTTATCGGTAATGATTTTCGCTTATTATATCCCTAATAAATCCGTGACTAATACTATTAGCACTAGTTTTGTTTTAATGATGAAATTAATTGTGCGTAATCCGTTAATTATCGCAAGTTTAGTAGGATTTGTTTTTAATTACTCAAATCTTGAATTACATTTAGGGCTTAAGAAAACGTTAGATACCCTTTCTAATGCCGCTTTAGCTATCGGTATGCTAAATGTTGGGGCAGGGCTTAATTTTACTATTAGACAAGAGCTTTTACATAATGTAATGTTTACAAGCTTTGTTAAATTAGTGGCATTTCCTCTAGTTAGTGTAGTAGTACTATGGTTAATGTCTATTGACGGATTAAATAGATCGGTAGGAATATTATATAGCTGCCTTCCATGTGCGAGTACGGCTTATGTTTTATCTCGTCAACTTAACGGTGATCCTGATTCTATGGCGTCGATTATAACATTTACTACTTTTTTCTCGGTAGTTACTATATCAATTATTATGTATATAATGGGGTGAATTTACCACGTCATTGCGAGCGACTGAAAGGAGCATGGCCAATCTCAGGAATGTTGCCTGAGATTGCTTCGTCGATGCCTATTGCGTCTGCTCGCAATGACGAAAAACTAAAACAAACAAATAAAACAGGAATTTCTAAAATGGATGAAATGAATAAAATAAATTATGCTGAGGCCCTTGAATATCATGAAAAAGATAAGCCTGGTAAGATCGCTATTTCTGCAACAAAGTCTTTAGTTACTCAGCAAGATTTATCACTTGCTTATTCCCCAGGGGTTGCGGCTCCTTGCCTTGAAATTGCTAAAAATTTAGAGGATGTGTATAAATATACTGCTCGCGGTAATTTAGTTGCCGTAATCTCTAACGGTACTGCCGTACTTGGGCTTGGTAATTTAGGAGCTGCCGCTTCAAAACCGGTGATGGAAGGTAAAGCGGTACTATTCAAAAAATTTGCTGATATTGATGCAATTGACTTGGAAGTGAATACGGAAGATCCTGAAGAATTTATTAATGCCGTGAAGTATCTCAGTTATAGTTTTGGGGGTATTAATCTTGAAGATATTAAAGCTCCGGAATGTTTTATTATAGAAGAAAAATTAAAATCTTTAATGGATATACCGGTCTTTCATGACGATCAGCATGGAACAGCGATTATTACCGCCGCAGGGCTAATAAATGCTGCGTATCTTACTAATCGCAAGCTTGAAGATTTAAAAATCGTAGTTAACGGAGCAGGTGCAGCAGCTATTGCTTGCATTGATTTATTAATTGCTCTTGGAGCTGATAAATCAAAGATTATTGTATGTGATACTAAAGGCGTTGTTTACAAAGGACGCCTAGAAGGTATGAATAAATGGAAAGAGCTATATGCAAGTGATACCAAGTTTAGAACTTTAGCGGAAAGCTTAAATAACGCTGATGTATTTATAGGGTTATCGGTAAAAGGCGCAGTAACTAAAGATATGGTGAGTAGAATGGCAAGTAATCCGATTATTTTTGCTATGGCTAACCCTGATCCGGAAATTACTCCGGAAGATATACAACTTGTACGCGATGATGCGATTATAGCAACAGGGCGATCTGATTATAATAATCAGATTAATAATGTTATGGGATTTCCTTATATTTTTAGAGGAGCATTAGATATAAGAGCTAAGACTATTAATACGGAAATGAAAATAGCTGCAGCAAAAGCCATTGCAGATTTAGCCCGTAGACCTGTACCGGAAGAGGTGTATAAAGCTTATTCAGGGCGTAAGATGGTTTTTGGTAAGGAATATATCATTCCTGTACCGTTTGATCCTCGTTTAATTACCGTAGTAGCAGCGGCGGTTGCCGTTGCTGCAATAGAAAGCGGCGTTGCTAGGGTTAAGGATTTTAGTATAGGTAAATATAAGAAAGAATTAAGTAGCAGATTAAATCCTACTGCTAACTATATGAATTTCTTAGCTGAAAAAATTCATAATGCACCGCTTAAACGGATTGTTTTTGCTGAAGGTGAAGAAGAAGAAGTAATTTCTGCCGCTCTTATGATGCGAGACAAGAAATACGGTCATCCGATTATAATTGGTCGTGTTGAACGAATTGAAGCTATGTTAAAAAAGATAGGTCAAGATATTAGCTTAGACGGAATTCAAATAATGAATGCGGCCTTAAGCGATAGTTTAGAGAAATATACTGATTATTTATATAAAAGACTTCAGAGAAAAGGTTATTTATACCGTGATTGTGTAAAGCTTGTTAAAACTGATAAGAATATTTTCGCTGCTTGTATGTTAGCATGCGGTGACGGTGATGCTCTTCTAACCGGTGTTACACAAAGTTATATCGATAGTTTAGAAGATATCATGAAAGTCATTTCACCAAAAACTAATCGTAGCATCCTTGGCTATTCAATTATGATTGCTAAAGATAATAATATTATTATTGCCGATAATTGTATTACAGAATATCCAAACAGTTGGGAGCTTGCACAAATAGCAACCCAAACTGCAGAAATTGCTAAAAATATGGGAATCACGCCTCGTGTTGCACTTCTTTCTTTTTCAACATTCGGTAATTCTTCTAAGGCAAAAACAGCTCGTATTCGTGAAGCAGTAAATATACTAGATAATTTTAGCAAGGACAAAGAAGAGCTGAGCGGCATGAAAGTAGATTTTGAATATGATGGAGAGATGTCGGTTAAAGTGGCTTTAGATGGTGATTTACGTAAATTATATAAATTTTGTAGATTATCAGGATCTGCAAATGTATTAATTATGCCTGGTTTAAATTCAGCTGCTATTTCTACTGAGTTGTTACAAGAATTTTCGTCAAACAGCTTTATAGGTCCTATAACAAACGGTTTTGAAAAACCCGTTCAAATACTTCAAGCTGCAGCAACAGCTAATGAAATACTAAAAATAGCAACTTTTGCTTGCGTTGAAGCTATAAACGAGGTTTAATTACTATATCTTTAAAATCAATTAACTTGTGAGAGGTAAAGTGGTGTCGATTACAGAACTTCATAAAAATATACAAGACATTACAAAAGATTTACGAAAACACGATCCTTAAATACCTGATGCCAGTAAAAAACCGTTAGCTTCTAGAGACAATTTTGACGATCTAATACATTCTGATTTAGGGCAGCCTGTACGAAATAAACCGCTTTCTTTTGATGAAGAGTTAAAGCAAAAACAGAAAGAACTAGAAGAGAGGAAAAAGTGGCTTGAAGAAAAAAAAAGCTAATTCTAATATTATTAGAGAAGAAAGATGTAATTGATCACGAATTGTTGCAGGAATATTTATTCTGCCATTTTCAGATATAGTAACTTTATATTCTAAGTGCATATTTTTAAAACGGTTAAAAATTAAATATATACCAAATATAAAATATTATAATTAAAACTACAATAGTAAAATAAATATAAAATATTTCTATATTGAAATTATGCTGTAATTGTCCCTATTTCAAAAAAATCTTATAATTTGTAGACGCACAGAGTAAAAATAGATTAAATTAATTTTCTTTCACACAGCCTAAATAGTTGGTATCATGTGTTGTTGCCACACAAAGAAAATATTATATGTCTAATTCAGCTTGTTTAGTTGCATTTTTTACAACGATTATCCGTTATTATGATTATGCTCTATTCGGTTTATCGGCTAGTATTCTTGCACAAAATTTCTTACCTAATATAGAGCAGGATAAACAACTACTTGGTTTTTTTGCTATTCTTAGTGCAGCTGTTATAGTACGACCTTTAGGGTCCTTAATTTTTGGATTTATCGGAGATAAATACGGGCGTACTAAATCTATCAAGATATCAATGTGCATGAGTAGCATTGCTACCGGATTCATTGCTATTACTCCTTCCTTTGAGATAATAGGTATTTTTGCTACGGTAATACTAACATTATGTCGAATGGTTTTTTTAGCAAGCCTTGCCGGAGAGGTTGACGGAATAAAGGTTTATGTAGCTGAAAAAACAGGAGATAATCAGAAAAATTTAAATATAGGAATAGTTTCATGCTGTGGCCAAATAGGTGCATTACTTGCGGCTATAGCTTATTATTACGCTAGTAATTCCGATATCCAATATTTATGGCGTTTTAATTTCTTTATTGGAGCAATATTTGGTTTATTTGCTATTTTGATGAGAAATTTTTTTAAAGAAAGTAGCGAGTTTTTAAGAACGTCATCAAAAAGTACCTTGCGGCAAATTATATGGAATAATAAACTATCCGTTATAATAGCATTACTAATAAACGGTGCTATTGGAGGAGTGTATCACTTTTTAGTAATTTTCTTAGGAGTTTTTTTAACAAAAATAGCTCTTATAAATCATCCTGAAATAAGATTTATGAATATAGCTCTTACTACTACCTATGGAATATCAGCTGTTTTTGCAGGGCTGTTTGCCGATAAAATAAACCCTTTAAGACAGATTACAGGGGCTTTATTTGTCAGCATTATTGTTGCTTTAGGAATGCAAATAATGTTATACAAACAAATATTTAATATTCTCTGTCCCGTTATATTAATAGGACTTGCAGCATTTTATGCAGTACCGCTACAAATTATTGTTCAATCCTTATTTAAGACTAATGTTAAAATGAGGCTTTATAGTCTATCACATTCTTTTGGAGGTATTATTCTATCCTCAACTACTCCTTTCTTTAGTATGTTGTTATGGCAAAATTTTAAGTCACTATCTCTCACTTTAAGCTTTTTCATATTTTTGCTTATAATATTAATGAGTACAGTGTTGGTTTTACGTAGGATGTCATCCTCACAATAGTAAAGTCTTGTTGCATGGCTTGAAAAACCTACTCAATGTCATCCCCGCGAAAGCGGGGATCTAGCAAAATAACTTCAATATTGATATATTTGCCAAAATAAACACATAAAAAACTTGTTTTTTTTACTGGAGTCCCGCCTTCGCGGAAATGACATAAACGAGCCATGCAACAAGACCCCAAAACAAGAATAACATCAATTGCCTTATATATTTCTTCCGTCTTTACTGCAACCTGTAGGTTTTATGTTAGGACTGCTTGAAGATTTGGAGCGTTGCTGTGCTTGTATCCCAATTTGCTTCGCTTCTTTTGCTAAGTTTTCAAATTTGTTTATTAAATTTTTGGTACTATTCTCTTTAATTTCTTTACCTCGATTTTCAAACTCAAAATTTTTCTGAGGCGTTATATAGTCAGATTGAGTATTTTCATGTTGTTTTTCTACAGTCTGTTTCTTTTCTTCTATCCAGTATTTTTTGATTTTGCTGTCAGAGTCTGCTTCAATTTTTGCTATTCTATCTTTTATACCGGTAACTGCTCCTGTAGATATTTTAGGTTGATCTTAGGTTGATTGCTTAATATGTTTCGGAGATGTATTTTTAGATAATTCATAAGTCAAAGATTCTAAATTAGATAAATTCTTTTAAACTTTTTCTATATTGGAATTTAAATATTCTATTTCGGGTCCTTTATATTCCATTATATTTTTTAATGTGGTATTAATTTCTACAAAAGATGCTTTAATCTCTTGATTAAATTTATCATCATTATTATCTTACTACAATTAGTAGAAATTTTTTGAAGTTTATCTAATATATCATTAATTCTCTCATCTTGTTGAGAAGTTGATACCATACTTGCTAAAAATTCACTGCTTCCTAAATTTCTATTAACATTATTTCAATATAGAGGTATGGTAGAGGTTTTAGTATAATTAGTATAATCTTGTGGAAATTTATCGATCTCTTCTTTAAACCTCTTTAAGAACTTTATTGTATCATCGAATATAGGATGAATATTTCAGGAAAGAGCAAGAGGAGTCGGTATTGCTTCCTGCATTGGATGAGTTATTGCCTCAACTTGTTTCGGGGATGTATCTTTAGATAGCTTTTCATTTTGTAGCTCAGATATATAATCATCTACTGCTTTTTTTAATTTATCTGAAACGGCACTATTTTGGGCAGGAGGCAGTATTCCGGTGTCATCCCACTCTAAATCAGTATCAGTAGTTAGCATTCCAGTATCATCCTGCTCTAAAGCGATGTTATCGCTTCTACGCTCCTCACGAGGATCAGTTAGCTTATAGTAATTTTTATTTAGTAAACGAGGAACACGTGAATTGTCGCTCTTTTCATATTCCTTAATTTCTTCAAATATACCTAGTGTCTTATAAATATTATCTATTTCTTCTTGAGTAAGTCTTTCATTGCTTACTTTTTTTTTGTTGGATGGATTTTTGTAGTTCTTTTGTTACCGTTAACTTGTCTTTTGCTATATTTGAATTTGATAAAATTTGCGCTTGTACTAAAAAGAGCTTCAATTAAATTAGTAGAGCTGCTTTTTCCAAATGTGGTAAGATAATTCTTCTTGACTTGATGCTATTCCTGAATCAATAGAAGAAGATCTAGAAACGGTATTAGATTGAGGATTAATATTTGCCTGTTGTACATAAGATTTGCCGGTATCTATTAATATGTTATCAGTGAATTGTGCTAGTTTATTGAATGAATTTTCTAGTTTTGCAAAAAGTTCTGTTGAGGAATGTACTATTGCCGGTGATAACTTAGGTATAGAATCTTCAGGTATAGTTTCTAAAGAAGGAGAATATTTACCTGTTTCTTTTTGTAGTACCGATTCATTTTGCTTGATTAAATTTGATATAAATTTATTTGGATAATATATCAATTTTGTTATTGTTATTACTTCTGGCATATAAGACTAGAGCCTCTTTATATTTTGCGAGATATTATCTTAACAACAGCTTATATTGTAAATCTAATTCGCTTGAATTATTAGTATTACGGAAGTAATTTTTATTTACTGATATACTTTTGCTGAGTATATTTTTAGAAGCTTCTATAAGTTCTTTTTCCCCTGTTGCTTCTTTATTTTTTAACTTCTCAAATAAATTTTGTAAACCATCTGAAAAATCCCAGGCATTATCAAGGTATAAAAATTTACTTCTTATAATCTCTTGCGTTTTTTGATTGGACGCTTGTTGCACTTTTTATTTCTCTTGCATTACTCCTAGAATGATATTTTTATCTAATGAATTAATCACATCATAAAAATTTTTCATTTCATATAATTTTTCTCTAGGTTCTTTTATTTTTGGTAAGCTCTCTCTTAATTCTTGAAATTTATCCCATTCAGGTGGTTCAAGAAAAAATCCCTCTATTTTTGTATTTTTAGTATTAGGGCTTTCTCCGCTACTCAGGATTTTATTTCTAGTTGCCTGTAATCTAGATGGTTGATGAGCGTTGATATTATTAATCAAACCTAAAATTTCTTTTGATGTCTTATTAAATTCTTCATTATTAGTTGGATTTTTGATTGTTTCTTGAACTGCTGCCCTTAACTTGATTATTTCTGCTTTAAGGCTAAGTTCTACTTTTTGTTGACCGTGTGTTATAGCTTGTTCGTTTTTTTGTGAGGTAAGTACTTTTTTATCTTGCTTTATATTGAAGCTCTTTTCCCCTACTTTCTGAACAACTTCTTCCATCAATTGCAATAGATTAATATTGCCCTTTATTTCTAGTTCTTGCTCATTAGTGATCGGTAATGAATTACTTAGTCTTAATCATGCTGAAAAATCTGAAGGGGATATTAGGGTATCAAGTTGAGCCTTTGTTTTTCGACCTTTTCCGTCTTCCTTAAAGCCTTCAACTTTACCAATACTAATAGGTAGATTTGTTAAATAAATTTCTTTACTAGCACCCTGTATATTTTTATCATTTGTTACTTTGAAGTTAGCTTGTTGTTGAGAAACATACGGTCGTGGCGTTCTAGGGTCTATTTTGTTTATTAGAGCTTCTATAAAATAGTTGTACGTGTTATAGCTAGTTTATCTGTTTCTAAAATATTATTTAAATTAGTATTTTTTATTAAATAAAGATTTCTTATTAGCCGGTCTAATTCATTCTTATGTTTCATAATTTCCCTCTATTAATAAAAATAAACCAAAATGTAATACCATTTATGTTCAATTAACAATACTAATAATTAGTATTAATTCAATATTTTAAATCTTGTTGCATTTGTGCTTCAATAATATAATTTTATCATTTATTTTATCGTCTCAATGAGTTTTTTAACTCCCTCGACTGATTTATCAAATAGTGCTTTTTCCTCTGCGGTTAACGGCAGTTCTATTACTCTTAGAACACCTTCTTTACCGATCATAATAGGCGCTCCGACATATAAATCATGTACGCCGTACTCACCTTGTAAATGAGCGGCACAAGTTAGAATCTGACGTTTATCTTTTAAATATGACTCAAGCATTTCTATTGCTGAGGCTGCGGGAGCATAATAAGCAGAACCTGTTTTAAGTAATGCAACAATCTCACCGCCGCCGTTTCTAGTACGATCGATTATTTTTTCAATATTTTCATTACTTGATAAGCCCATTTTTATCAAGTCAGGTATCGGCACGCCTGATATTGTAGAATATCTTGCAAGAGGTACCATAGCATCGCCGTGACCGCCGAGAACCATGCTATTAACATTGCTAACCGATACTTTAAACTCTTCAGCAAGAAAAAGATTAAATCTTGATGAGTCAAGTACTCCTGCCATACCGATTACTTTATTGTGAGGCAATCCGCTTTCTTTAAGCATGACATATACCATAACATCAAGTGGATTGGTAATTACTATTACAAAGGCATCAGGAGCATATTTTTTAACATTTGCTGCAACCGTTTTCATAATACCGGTGTTAATGCTAATTAAATCTTCTCTACTCATCCCTGGTTTTCTTGGTAAACCGGCAGTAATAATTATGGCATCAGATCCTTCAATATCTTTATAGTCGTTTGTGCCTTGTATTTTGATATCAGACCCGGCTATTGTACCGGCTTGCATGAGATCCAATGCTTTTCCTTGCGGTACTCCTTCAGTCACATCAAATAACACGATATCGCCGAGTTCTCTAAGACTAATTAAGTGAGCAAGTGTACCACCTATGTTACCGCTACCTATTAATGAGATTTTTGGATTTTGTTTCATTACTCCCTCTACAAATATTAAATATGCCTATTACTATATTACAAATAGATTCAAGAAAAAAGAATTTTTAAATTATATTGTTAATTGGTTAATTCATAAAAATTAACCATTCACATTGACTTTATTAAAATATATTTAATGTCGAGTCAAAAATACCATGAAACATGGAATTTTAATAAAATAACTAAAAAAATAAGTATGCCTAAAATTTCTAAGTTAATAAATATTTTTAAATTTTGTATAGGAAAGGGGAGTAATGCAAAAGAATGTAAAACCGCTCCAGAAATGTTTCATGATTTACGCATTAGTATTAACAATAATCTTAATAGTAAAACAGTAAAGACGTTAGTTTTGATACGGTAGATAGCCCAGAAAACAAAAGTACCCTACATTATGTAACTGACTTAGCAGGCCTTAAAGAGTTACTGTAAAAAGTTATTGATCTTAATATACAAGATGAGAATGGTGATACTGCTTTAGAGGTTACAGGTAATTTTAAAAAAGCCAAAATGTTACTTGAATATGGTGCTACGGTGAGTGACTTATAAACAGATGACTGAAGTATTACATTACTGTGGTCGTAACTTAGTAGAAAACAAAATTATTCTTTCACTATTAATGCATAACAATGCTAATACTAATTTTACAAAAGCAAATTTAGTAAGACAATGTAAAGAACCGTATGAAGAGGCAGAGCGGTTAATAAAATTGAAAAAATAGAGAGCTTAATATATCAAAGTAAAGAAGTAGAGACGTTAAGAATATATGTTGACAGATTACAGAGCTTAAAAAATAAATATGAAAAAGCAAAGGATAGTAGCCAAGCTGTTTTAAAAATATTAAAAATCAATAGAGTGATGGTTTAAAAGCTCAACTTGTTATTATTGTCAAAATCTAGGGTTAATCGAAAATTATTCGGCAGTAGCTCAAGAAAATGCAGTATATAAGTGCTTGGATGAGGCTTTTAATTTGCTTGATCAAGGATTAATAGGAGAGGATGTTCAAAATACAGTAGTTTGATTCATAGCATCAAGCAATTTTTGAAAAGCACTGGTCATTTCTGTTCAGCATTGTATACATAGATCGTTTTATATCATTCCCGCGTAGGCGGAAATCTAGTAAAACCTATAAAAAATTTGTTTTTTTAGGTTTATTTTTTTAATAAATAACTTCTATATCGATATTTGAAGTTATTGTGCTAGATTCCCGCTTTTGAGCCTTGTTGCGTGGATCAGTTTTCCTGATGTCATCCCGCGCGACTTGATCACGGGATCCAGTTAAAAGTATTTTTTATTGTTTTTATGGATCCCGTGGTCAAGCCACGGGATGACACAGGGGATTTGACCGGTCTACGCAACAATATTGAGCTACGAATGACATCGTACGCCTTTTCTGAGTCATGCAACAACGCCTACGTAGCTCATGAAGATTATAGGTATCAACGCAAGCAAGCCTTCGCGCAGGAATGGATATCCTTATCAACGTTGTATCATCTTATTATAATATTTTGATAAAACTTTCACGCCATATAGCCATAATAGACATACGATAATAAAACTAAACATCAATAAACCGGCTATGTCGTTATGTATGGCGTTCGGGAAAATACTAAAGGATATGAATTGAATAAGAGCACCTGTTGATTTACCGATTTTAGTACCCATAACATCAACTGCAGCTTTACCTTTGGTCTTCATTTCACTATCGAGCGGAATATATACCATTTCTTTGGTAGCATCAAAAAGTGAATATTTTACGGATTTAGAAAGTACATGCCAAAGTCCGCCGATAAAAACTATAACGACAAGCGGTGCACTATAACCGAGAGTATTTACGATATTTCCTAGGTGATTTTCAAAAACCGTGAATGAAAAGAACATAACACCTGCTCCAAACATCATAATCGGTGTTATAATAGCTCCCCAAAACCAGCCGCATATTCTAATTAAACTACTGCCTAAAAACGCACTAACTAACGTGAGTATTCCCGTCCAAAAAAACACTTTACCGTGATAGGCTATAAAATCCTTTGTAGCGGGATAGAGTTGCTTTACTTTGGACATCCATAATCCTTCTATTAGGCTAATACTCATAGAATAAGACATTACAAGAAGACAAATAAAACCGAGATATCTAGAAGTTAATATTACTTTTGCACTGTCGACCAAGCTTAATTTTAATATATCCATTCTTTGGTTTTTAAATTTAATATTTTTGTCAGCTTCTACGACTGATTTATCAATAAGTTTATGAAGAGCTAGACAAATTAATCCGGATATTAAAATAACCGTAATAAATGATTTTAAAAGAATTTCATTTGTATCGTTTAGATGAGAAAATAAAGGTAATAAGAAATGCTCACTCTGAGCAAAATAAATAATTACGGTTCCTGAGATGAGTAAATTAGTTTGTCCGAATAAAGTAAAAAATGAGTAAAATCGTGGTGCTTCTTCGACTTTAGTAATTTTATTTGCAAGCTGCCAATATAAAAGAGTAAAGACTATAACCGGCCATAACTCTCCCATAATATAAAATAATACCAAACTCCACTGTCCCCAAATTATTAAAAACCATTTTAAGTGAGGAAGAACAGTGATATAGTGCTTAATTAATTCGGGATCGGGATGAAAAAACTCTCTGTACGGAAATAAAATAAAACCAAAAATTACGAAGAAAAATAAAAAAGTACTGGTAATTATCCTAAAAACTTGCTCTGTTGTCATAATATTACAGAGTTTAGAATAAAAAATAACAAATAAAATTCCCATCGGCATTTCGCCCCAAAGTTTGATAAAACTCAATACTTCCGTGCTAATTAAGGTAACAACAAAACTATCTTTAATACTACGAACTAAGTTTTGATTAAGTAGAATAAAAAACATTAGTAAAGCCATCGGGATGAACTTGGTTAATTCATACGATCTAATCGGCCATACTATATGTCTAAATTTACTGTTTCTGGCTTTATTCCAAATTGTGAAATTAGAATCCACGCTATCCATTGATTTACTATGAGCTTATTTTTTTAGTACTGGATAGTTTTTAAAAATGTTATGTTTTTGCAAGGCTTAGAGCTTTATAGGTCATTCCCGCATATGCGGGAATGACCTCAAACGCTTTTTAGAAACTGTCCGGCTATTATTTTTTATGCACCCTAGACTATAATAAAAACTATGTCAAGATTTTTTAAAATAGTCTCATATATTGTTGTTAATGACAGTTGTTATACTCAATCGCTGCTTTAATAAACTGAATAAATAACGGATGAGCTTCAAAAGGTTTAGATTTAAATTCCGGATGAAATTGTACTCCTACGAACCAACGCAGTAGCGGTAGTTCAATTATCTCTACAATCTCTTCATCTTTTGAAAAACCGCTAAATACTATTCCGTGTTTTTCAAAAATATTTTGAAATTCATTATTAAATTTATATCTATGACGATGTCTCTCATTTATTTCAAGGCTTGTATAAGCATTAGCTGCAATGGTACTTGCGACCAAACTACAAGGATAAGAGCCAAGTCTCATAGTCTTTTTTACATTTTCAATTGTTATTTTTGAGTCTTCACAGTTTTTATTTATTTTCTCAATAATTTTTGTACCGTCCACTTTAAATTCTTCCGTTACTGCATCTTTAATACCGATTAAATTCTGAGCTATTTCGATCGTCGCAAGTTGCATACCGAAACATATTCCAAAAAAAGGTATGTTATTAGTACGGGCATATTTTATTGCTATAATTTTTCCTTTAGTTGCCCGTTCTCCAAATCCACCTGGTACTAAAATCCCATCTATATATAATAATTTTTTATTAATATTCTCTTCAGTTAGATTTTCAGCATTTATCCATGCTAAATCAATTTTGTATTTGTAATAAATACCTGCATGATCAAGTGCCTCGATTACTGATTTATAAGCATCTTTTAATTTATGATATTTAGCTATTATAGCGATTCTTACTTTTGAATTAGAATCTTTTAGCCTATTAATTATATCATGCCATTTATCTAATTTAGATGGCATGATATTAATATTAAAAAATTTTAATACTTTATTATCAAGACCTGAATTATGATATGCAATTGGTACTAAATATATATTTTTTTGATCTATTGCCGGAACAACATACTCAGATTCTATATTACACAATAAAGATATTTTATCTATTTCGCCTTTTGAAATGTTACGTTCTGCACGACACACTAGTATATTAGGTGAAATACCTATAGCGCGTAATGCTGTAACTGAGTGTTGGGTAGGTTTTATTTTTAATTCACGGGCGGTTTTAACATAAGGTAACAATGTTAAATGAATAAATAAACAATTTGCGCTTTTTAATTTGTTACCAATTTGCCTTATAGCTTCAAAAAATGGTAGACCTTCAATATCACCGACTGTACCGCCTATTTCACAAATAATAAAATCAAAACCCTTGGTGTTTGAAAGTATAAAATCTTTTATTATATTTGTAACATGTGGGATGACTTGAACAGTAACGCCGGCGTAATTTCCTAAACGTTCATCTTTAAGTAATTTTGAGTATATCGCACCTGTTGTGATGCTATCAAATTTGCATGCGGAAACTCCGGTAAAACGTTCATAATGTCCAAGATCTAGATCGGTTTCTGCTCCGTCATCGGTTACATATACCTCACCATGTTCGTGAGGATTCATAGTTCCCGGGTCAATGTTAAGATAAGGGTCTAGTTTTCGTACACTTACTCTAAAACCTTTCGCTTGCAATAGCATAGCAAGCGATGCTGCTGTTAGACCTTTACCGAGTGATGAAACAACGCCGCCGGTAACAAAAATGAAATGTACCATTATTATAAACCTAGTTTACTAATATTTTCGTAAAATTTTACTGCTTTTTTTAAGTCTTCTTCCGTATCTACGGAAATAGGAACATTCTCAACTAAACATGTACCTATAGTCATGCCGTTTTCAAGGACACGTAATTGTTCTAAATGTTCTGTTTTTTCTAAAAAAGTTGGCTTAAGAGATACAAATTTTTCTAAAGCGTTTTTGCGAAAACCATACATGCCTACATGATATAAGAATTCTTCTGCACCGTTTGGAATAAGACTACGCGAAAAATACAATGCTGTCCCCGCCGAGTCAACCGCTACGGTAACATTACTACTAGCTTTCACTGATTCCCTATCTACTTTGACTATCGGTGTAACAATATCGTATTTGCTGTTTTTTAAATATTCTATAATTTTCAAAATAGAGCTAGGTTCAATGAAAGGCATATCTCCCTGTACATTAACTATGTAATTAATGTTTTGATTATTTGGAATTAATTTAAAAGCTTCATAAGTACGATCAGTACCGGTTGGGATAGCACTATCCGTGAATATTACTTTTCCTCCGACTTTTGTAATAACGCTTGCTATCTCTTCCGAGTCGGTCGCAACATATGTATGCTCAAGGCCCGCTTGATTTACTTGTTTGAATACCCGCTCGATTAAAGTTATAGAGCCGATAAGCTGCAGCGGTTTTTGTTTAAGCCTAGTTGAACTTAGCCTTGAGGGGATAATTATAGCCACGTCCTGATGCCGCATAAACTTCCTAAGTTTAAATTAAAAAATAATTGTTGACAGATTAGCCTTTTTCGGCGATATAGTAAAACATAATTTTTGAATATATGCAATATATTTAAGAGCTCGTAGCTCAGTCGGTAGAGCATTTGACTTTTAATCAAAGGGTCCCGGGTTCAAATCCCGGCGAGCTCACCATAGTTCTACACTGTGGGTTTGTAGCTCAGCTGGTTAGAGCACACGCCTGATAAGCGTGAGGTCAGAAGTTCAAGTCTTCTCAAACCCACCATTCAATCCGCTACAACAATAAAATCTGTATTATCATAATTATAAATCAAGGTGATCATTTATTAATATTGCTAAGTTAGGATGATATTGTCACGCTAAGGATTAGATTATGAAAAAATACAAATTTACTGAAAAAGAATAAGAAGTACTAGATTATTTTGAACAAGATGAGCTTTTAGAGTTGCCTAAAAAAGAGTTAGAGAGCCAAAAAATATAGCTAAAATTGCCGCAGCTAATTTTTTTTAAAAATCGGAAAGAATTAATATTAGATTGCCGTTATACGATTTAAATCATATAAAAAGAATTGCAGCACAAGAAAGAATGTCTTATCAAACTCTTATTGCTAGTGTTTTACACAAATACGCGTCCGGATATTTAAAATTAGATAAACTTAGTTAATCAATACTTTTTTTATATAAATAACATTTTTTCTCAATGAGTCTTTTTAGAGGTAGAAAAAGGTTAGAGGGTAAATTATCAAGAGTAAACCACTACCAGTTTTCTACTTTATGAGCCTCAAGATTCTGTAATTCATGCTCATTTAAACAATGAGCTTTAAGGCAAATCAAGATGTAATACTTTTTTGTTCTTTTTCAAAAATATCGTTAGTCACCGCTATCAATTGTGGATTTTCAATGATCAGATTTGTTTCTTCTAAAACTTCACGGATAGCACATTCTGCAAATGTTTCTCCAAATTCTAAATGTCCACCGACAGGAGCATAACTAGACTCACCATGGGAACTAATATGTTTACCTAATAAAATTTCATTCCTATTATTCAAAGATTAAAATACCGATACCGATGCGTAGGTGGTTAGTCATATCTAACTATTAACTCTGGATTGACTGATTAATATCGTATGTTAGCTTCTAAAGCAAATAAAAAAATATTGCTTATTTAAATACTGTGAGCTATTTGTAGATTATATTTAATATTTACCTGTAGTTATGAATTCTACCAATCAATTACAAAATAATAGCTTAACTAATTCTTGGCTTAAGCTTGGTATTTTATCTTTGGGATTTGCGGGTTTATATTCAATTATTTTGGTGGTACTACGTACCCCGCAATTATCAAGCTTTTTCCCAAATCCGCATATTTTCAAATCTGCTTTAATTATTCATGTTAATTTATCGGTATTGATTTGGTTATTGTCCGTTACGGCTAGTGTTTGGGGGGGTGAAACGTCATTGCGAGGAGAGGCAAAGCCTCGACGCGGCAATCTCATGAAACAATACAAAATTTCTGAGATTGCGCTCTCTACGTTCGCTTGCAATGACGTGTTTCGCCTTTACCCCAAACTTGCTTTTCTAGCTACTCTTCTAATCGCCATCTCCCCAATAGCCGGGCATAATCCGGTGATGAATAATTATATACCGATGCTTGAAAATATCGTATTTATTGGGGGGTTAAGCTTATTTGGTGTTACGTTGCTATTGTACGCTATAAATATTTTATATTTCTTCGATTGGACGAACTTAAATAGTCTAGTTAATTTTACCGTATTATCGACTATTATAATGTTTATTTTAAGCTTTGTTTGTTTTGGATGGTCTTATAATGGCTTGCAAAACATCATTCAACTTATTCCAATCGAGATAGAATTTTATTATGAATTACTTTTTTGGAGCGGAGGTCATTTACTGCAATTTATATATACTCAAATATTAATATTTATTTGGGTTAGTTTATTTAGAGAGTTAATAGCTAGAGAAGTGAAATGTCAAAATTCTATCTTTTCTTACTTTATTTAAATTTTATTTTCGGAATTCTTACACTTTTCGGTCATATATTTTATGATATTATCGATGGAGCCTTCAAAGTATTCTATACAAATCATATGAAATATCTAGGCGGCATTGCTCCTGTTTTATGTTTAATAGGTATGGGGGTTGAGTTGGTGTGGGTATTTGTCATCCCGCGGGATGACACGGTTACAATAAATGACAGAGTAATCAAAACCATCTTACTTTGCTCTATTACTTTATTCTTACTTGGCGGGCTTATAGCAATGAATATCACAGGGATAAATGTAGCAATTCCTGCTCATTATCACGGGTCTATAGTAGGGATTAGCATTGCTTGTATGGGGTGTAGTTATTTGGGTATTGGGAGGTATCAACGTCATTGTGAGCGACTAAAAAGAGCGTGGCAATCTCATGAGGTAATACAAAAACTCCCTAGATTATCGCGTCGGCACTTCGTGCCTCCTCGCAATGACAATATTATTAATTTTACAATGACAATATTATTAATTTTACATTTTACCTCCTAACATTCGGACAGATTCTGCACATACTAGGTCTAGCATTCGCCGGTGGTTACAGTGTTATGCGAAAAGACCCAAATAGTGTAATGCCGATGTCAGCTAAGCTATTAATGGGAATGATGGGTGGAGGAGGGGTTATTGCTATAGTAGGTGGCTTGATGTTTGTATATATTTGTGTTAAAGTAATATTTTTTAAAAGTATAAAACTAGCGCATGAGTAAACCAACTAGAGAAGAAGCTAAAGAGGCAGTAAGAACGTTACTAAAATTCATTGGTGAAGATCCAAGCAGAGAAGGGTTGCTTCAAACGCCTGATAGAGTAATTAATAGCTACGTAGAAATATTTTCCGGTTATGGAAAGGATGTAGCAGAAATATTAAATACCAAGTTTTATGAAACTTGTAATTTTCGAGATTTTATCTTACTGAATATAAAATTTACCTCTTTCTGTGAACATCATATATTACCTTTTAACGGTACAGTAGATATAGCTTATGTTCCTGATAATTGTATTGTCGGCATAAGTAAGCTAGCACGAATAGTAAATATTTTTGCTAGAAGACTACAAATCCAAGAGAAAATGACGGTACAGATAGCAGAAAGCGTGCAGGAGAATTTAAAGCCGCTTGGCGTTGCCGTTAAGATTTCTGCCGTACATAGCTGTATGTCAATGCGTGGCGTAATGCAAGATAATAGCGTTATGAGTACCATGCATTATACGGGTATATTTGCCGAACAGCAGAAATATCGTCATGAGTTTTTAAACCTTACTACTAAAAGGTGATACGTTATTAATGTCATTTCTGCGGAAGCGGGAATCCAGTCATTTTGTCATACCGCGACTTGATCGCGGTATCCAGAACAAAATTTAAAAAAACTGGATCCCGTGGCGAGGCCTCGGGATAACCAAATAAATGATTATAAATATAGCAAGAAAGTAAATAAAATATGTTATTATCAAAATATTTTTTACCTGTGTTAAAGGAAGAGCCAAGTGAAGCTCAAGTAACTTCGCATAAATTAATGCTTAGAAGCGGAATGATTAGGCAGCAAGCAGCAGGGATTTATACTTGGCTTCCGCTTGGCTTAAAAGTATTGAAAAATATCGAGAATATAGTACGCTTAAATATGAATAAAGCGGGAGCTTTGGAAGTTCTAATGCCTTGCATTCAGCCGGCACATTTATGGATGGAATCGGGACGTTTTGATAATTACGGTAAAGAAATGCTGAAATTTCAAGATCGCCACGATAATACTTTACTATTCGGTCCTACTAACGAAGATATGATTACGGATATTTTTCGTCATAATATTAAGTCATATAAGGATTTGCCGAAAAATCTTTATCATATCCAATGGAAATTTCGTGATGAGATTAGACCTCGTTTTGGTGTTATGAGAGGACGAGAGTTTTTAATGAAAGATGCTTATTCTTTTGATATAAATGAAGAAAATGCCGTTAAAACCTATAATCAAATGTATAAGGCTTATATCAATGCTTTCAGGGATTTAGGCGTGTTTGTTATCCCTGTTATTGCCGATAACGGTCCGATCGGTGGCAATTTAAGCCATGAGTTTCATATAATCGCTGAAACTGGTGAAAGTACTATTTATTACGATAAAAAATTTAAGACCTTAAAAGATAATCCTGATATCGATGTAGAGGAAATTAAAAGTTGGTACGCAGCAGCTGAAGAAAAATATGAAGTAAATAAATTACCTATATCTGAGCAAGAAATAACCAACAGTAAAGGAATAGAAGTCGGGCATATTTTTTATATAGGCTCAAAATATTCGGTTAATATGAATGCACTTATTAATGATGAGTATGGTAAACTAACTCCTATAGAAATGAGTTCTTACGGCATAGGCATTTCAAGGTTAGTTGCTGCTATCATAGAAGCAAATTGCGATGAGAAAGGTATCATATGGCCTTCTAGCGTTGCTCCTTTCAAAGTTTCTCTAATTAATTTAAATATTCATGATAGTAAATGCGTAGAGCTTGCGGAAATGGCTTATAAAGAGCTATCAGATACAAATATAGAAGTGTTATATGACGATACCGAAGCACGTCCAGGCAGTAAATTTGCAACGCATGATCTTATAGGCTCACCTCATCAAATTATAATTGGTTCTAAAAAAGCCGCAAATAATATTGTTGAATTAAAAGATCGTAAAAGTGGTGTTATAGAAGATATTGAGGTAGGTAGTCTAATGAGAGTATTGTAAAATAAAGAGATGTATGTCATTACGAGAAAATTGCATAGCAATTGATGAGGCAATCTTAGGAGTTTGTTATTATTTCATGAGATTGCCACGCAGCCTACGGCTGCTCGCAATGACGATTTTGGAGTCATGCAATAAGGCTAATACCCTATGCGAATGATATAGCAAAAATATTCTGGGTAGACAATGATAATATCATATGATACTATCATATAATGAATAGTAAACCGTCTTTTCAAATAACTAATAAAATCTTGGAGTTATCACAAGATATTTCTTATGAGCTTGGTATTTTAGCCGGTAGCAAGCTTTACTCTCAACCTATAAAACTTAGAAAAAATAATCAAATTAAAACCATCCATTCTTCTTTAGCAATTGAAGGAAATAGTTTAAGCGTAGAGCAGATAACCGATATAATAAACGACAAGCGTGTACTTGCACCTGAAAAAGATATTGTAGAAGTAAAAAATGCTATAAAACTATATACTAATCTGACTATATTTAATCCCTTCAAAATTGAATCATTATTAAAAGCACATGAGATATTAATGCAAGGATTAGTAGAAGATAACGGAAAGTGGCGTAAAGGTAATGCCGCTATATTTAAAGGCACAGAGATTATATATTTTGCCCCTACGGCACGCCGTGTATCTTTATTAATGCAGGATTTATTTGAGTTTATAGCACAAGATAAGCAAATTTCTGGAATAGTTAAAGCTTGTATATTTCATTATGAGTTTGAATTTATCCATCCTTTTTCAGACGGTAACGGACGAATCGGTAGATTATGGCAACAATTATTACTAATGCAAGCTAATAAAATTTTTGAGTATATTTCCGTTGAAAGTTTGATAAGGAATAATCAAAGTGAATATTATAGTGTTTTAAGTAAGTGTGATAAGCTTGGTGAATCGACCTTATTTATCGAGTTTATGCTTGATAAAATAGTTGCAGCATTAAGATTATATAGTAATAATATTACATATGAGGCAAATACGCCTTTATCTAGAATGGAATTTGCTAAGGTTAATTTAATAGATCAATGGTTTTCTAGAAAAGATTATATTACTGTACATAAAAATATTTCTACGGCAACGGCTAGTAGAGATTTGTTATATGGTTTAGAGCGTAAACTTTTAATAAGTAAAGGGTATAAGAATCAAACTTATTATAAGTTTGTGTAGTTTTTAATGTCATTCCCGCTTTCGTGTATGAGTGTTAACTTAAGAGAAGAAAAAACCTCTGATGCCATTTCCGCGAAAGCCGGAATCCAGTACTTTAAAGCTTTTTAAAAGCTCGATTTATCTTGCTTTACCCCTAGATTTCTGCTTTCGCAGGAATAACATCATATCACTGATTCAAAAAGAGATTAACATGAAAAATTTTATAAAATATTTGTTTTTCACCGGTCTATATATAGTAGTGACGATAATAGTTGCTTATATGGTTTTAGCTCAAACTATTCCTAATGATGGGCAGTGTCATATGATGGATAGACCGTTTGTTATTCATTACATCTTAGCAGCAATTGTTACCGCTTTACCGACACTAATTTTAATATATAGTAAAAAGAAAAAGTAAATATATGATCGGTCAATTAAGTGGTAAAGTTGATGCCCAAGGCGATGATTACGTTATAATTGACGTAAACGGGGTAGGGTACTTAGTCTATGCTTCAGGTAAAACTTTAGGTAAACTTGCTGAAGGGGAGTTTTATAAACTATTTATCGAAACCCATGTTAGAGAGGAACATATTCATCTTTACGGTTTTTTGACTCTAGAAGAGAAGATTTTTTTTAATTTACTACAATCAGTAAACGGTATAGGTACAAGAATGGCTTTATTTATCTTATCAAGCCTTACGCCTTCAGATATTCAAATTGCTGTAAATAATGAAGATAAAAATATATTTAAAGCAATATCCGGAGTAGGGGCTAAACTTGCTGAACGTATAGTGTTAGAGCTGAAAGGTAAAGTAGCGAAAATATCAAGCGGTTCAGCTATTATTAAAGAGAGCTTAAATATTAAGAATATCACACCCATTGCAAGTAATGAAGTAATAAAAGCTCTAGTAAATCTAGGATTTTCTAGATTTGAAGCTCAAAATGCTGTTCAAGGCATCATTACCCGAAATCCCGAAATCTCTATTGATGAATTAATCAAAACAGCCCTGAAAAATCGAAATTCTAATTTTTAGTTGATAAATTAGCAGTCATTTTATATTAATTTTAATTACTAAAATTAATAGGTAAAATATGTGTCCAAGTTAATAGAATATTTAGAAAAAATACAGGCTGAAGAAATATTAAAAGAGCCTATGGAAAGACCCTGCTACTTTAAGTATTACCGAGGTTAATTTTGTACCACAATCACCGGTATTTGCAGCTGCTGGATACTCTAAAATTCCTGAAGATGCTTTAAAATGGGTTATTTGATGCTTTACAAGGAGACGCTACTATAAAGTACTTAAGTACTGATAGTTTTGCGTGGAGTTTAAAATCAATAAAGTTATTTGCTGAATTTTTTAAAGATCCGCTATGCCGCATTACTGACATTAGTTTTATAAATGCTTTGAATAATGTTAATAAGATAGATGTTCTTTTAGATACCTTAAGAGTAAACGAAACAAAAATAAGCGATTTAGATATAAGTGGGATATTTTTTGATAATAATGTTCCTGCCTGATCCTCATTTGTTAAAAATACTAAACTTGCCGGATTGAATTTTTCATTAAGTACAGAAGTAAGCAAGGAATAAAAGAAAGTCTTATCGGATGCTATAAAATAGAATAAAAGCTTAATTGGATGTAATATTTTAGGTTATAAGATAGGAATGAAATCTCAAGATAGACAAGAATTGGACGCACAAATTACAGAAATAACTGATGAAAATAACCTTACTCTAAAAGATGTAGCAGAAGTTTTGAAAAATTATTATGAAAATCCTAATATAATATTATCAAATGAGATATTTGGCCATTATTTCAAGTTATGTAAAGGATTAAATCAAAATTACCTTAAAGAAGAATTACAAAACTTAGGCGTCACTGATACAGAAAAATTTTTTGAAACCGTAGATAAACTTAGAGAAGGGGTAACTAGTTTCTATGAAGAGGGCTAATATAAAAGTCTAAAATAATTTATAGCATAAAACTATTTTTTGGCTATTATTAGTCATTATATTCGATTTAAAATAATGACTAATATATTATCACCTGAAAAAAGTGAAAATGATCAAGAATTGCCGATAAGGCCGTCATATTTGCAAGAATTTGTCGGTCAACAGCAGATTAAAGAAAATCTTTCGGTATTTATTAAGGCTGCAAAATCTCGAAATGAGCATCTTGATCATACTTTATTTTACGGTCCGCCCGGGCTTGGTAAAACTACGCTTGCTAAAATTATCTCTAACGAAATCGGCGGTAATTTTAAATCCACCTCCGGTCCTGCTATACTTAAGGTCGCTGATCTTGCTGCTATTCTTACCAATCTTGAAAAGAACGATGTATTATTTATTGATGAAATCCACCGCTTAAATACTGCGGTTGAAGAGGTTTTATATCCTGCTATGGAAGATTTTGAGCTTGATATAATTATCGGTGAAGGATCTGCCGCAAGGTCAGTGAAAATAACCTTGCCGAAATTTACCTTAATCGGTGCTACCACACGCCTCGGGCTGCTTAGTAATCCTTTGCGTGATAGGTTCGGTATCCCTATGCGGCTAAATTTTTATAATACCGAGGAATTGAAGAAAGTTCTAAATAGAGCAAGTAAACTACTTGATATTGATTTGACCGATTCGGGTTCTAAAGAAATAGCTAAAAGAAGTAGAGGAACGCCAAGAATTGCATTAAGATTGCTTCGTCGTATAAGAGATTTTGCAGCAGTTGACGGTAAATCAAGAGTAGATAAGGAAATCTCTGATTTTGGGTTAAATCGTTTGGAAGTTGATTGCATAGGACTTGATAGCAATGATTATCGTTATCTAAAATTCATAGCGGATAATTATAACGGCGGTCCTGTCGGAATTGAAACGATTGCAGCTGCCTTATCTGAACAACGTGATGCACTTGAAGAAACCATAGAGCCTTATCTTATACAGATAGGTTTACTACAAAGAACTCCTAGAGGTAGGATAATCACGATTGCCGCTTTTGAGCATTTGAAAATGCCTGTACCGAATCAATCACATCATCAATTTAATATTTTTAACGAGAATGAATAACAATAATTTAAATGATAACTACACAGCCGCAGATGTTATAAAAAGGCTGATAAAAGATCATGTTAAATCTTACGCAAATAAAATATATTTTGCGATATTTTGTATGGTTGTTGCAGCACTTTGTACGGCATTGATCGTACATGCGGCTAGACCTATTATTGATAAGGTTTTTTTAATGCATGATAAGGAAATGCTTATAATAATGCCTATAGTGCTTACTGTAACTTTTGTTATAAAAGGAATTTCAGAGTATTATCAGAATTATCTAATAAAATTTGTTGGGCAGAGGGTACTAAACGATTTACAGATAAAAATGTATGAGCATTTGTTATTTGCCGATATTTCTTTTATTCAAAACCAATCTTCAGGACGTTTAATATCTCGTTTTACTAATGATATTGCTTTGATGCGTGGAGCTGTTTCTAACTTACTTGTCGGATGTGCTAAACATTTCCTAACTGTAGTATGTTTAATAGCAACAATGTTTCATTTAGAACCGCTATTATCTTGCGTAGTTTTTCTTGTTTTCCCTTTAGCTGTTTATCCGGTGCAAAGGATGGGTAGAAAGATGAGAAGAATATTTGCACAGTCACAAGAAGAGCTTGGGCATTATACCTCTCGGCTTGATGAAACATTTCAGTCAATTAAGATTATTAAATCTTTTGTAGGCGAACAAATAGAAAGTAATAGAGCATCGTTGATTATTAATAATATTTTAGAGTTCTACAAAACAACATCTAAGCTAGATGCGATGGTTTCACCGATTATGGAGGGTTTAAGCGGTCTTGCAGTTGGAGGGATGATATGGTATGGAGGTAATCTAGTCCTGGAGGGGAAAAGTACGCCAGGGGCTCTTTTTGCTTTTTTGGCTTCTTTTGCAGCGGCTTATAGACCGTTTAAAAGTTTGGTATCGTTAAATATTAATTTGCAAGAAGGAATAGCAGCAGCTAAGAGGGTATTTAGTATTTTGGATACCGAGCCTCTTATTAAAGATCATGAAGATGCTAAAGACGTAGATTTATATAATCCACAAATTACTTTTGAAAAACTAGCTTTAAGGTTTGAGAGTAAAATAGCTATAAAATATATAGATTTAAGGCTAGAACCTCATAAAATTATTGCGTTTGTCGGGCGTTCAGGTAGTGCTAAGACTTCGCTTAGTAATTTATTAGTGCGTTTTTATGATCCAAATGAAGGAAGAATTTTAATTAATAATCATGATATTAAAGATATTAAGCTTACTTCACTTAGAGGTCAGATTTCCTTAGTGACTCAAGATACTCATTTATTTGATACAAGCGTTGCAGAAAATATAGCATACGGTCAGGAAAACGCTACAAGAGAAGAAATAATTAGAGCAGCAAAATATGCCGATGCTCATGAGTTTATTATGCATCTGCCGAATGGTTACGACACGCAGATAGGGGGGCAGGGGACGACTCTTTCAGGCGGTCAGCGTCAGCGTTTATCTATTGCTAGAGCTTTCTTAAAAGATGCCCCTATTTTAATTTGGGATGAAGCAACAAGCAGCTTAGACCAAGCTTCCGAACAGAAAATTCTAGAATCGTTAAAGAAATTACGCCAAGGCAAAACCACTTTAATTATTACGCATCGTTTAAGCAGTATTACCGATCTTGATAATATTATCGTCATGAAAAACGGTGAGATTTGTGAACAAGGAACTCATACACAATTGCTTAAGAATAAAGATGAATATTATAGGTTGTATAATAAGGAGTTAAGAGAAAATGGTTGATTTATAAAGTAAATAACTTATATTTATTAATTATTATTGCAACACTAATATTTTCGTCATTGCGAGGACAAATTGAAAATTCTGACGAAGCAATCCAGTAAAAAATGCATAGCATTTTTTTATTATTTGCCTAGATTGTCATCACGTTGGGACTATGCCCCTCCTCGCAATGACGATTTAATGAAATATCACAATGCGCATTACCAAGATTTTTAAAGACTATCGATTATTTGAAATATTTATTTTAGGAATAGTTAGCGGTATGCCGCTGGTTATAATTTTTTCTACTCTTGCGGTATGGTTAAAAGAATCTGGTATAGATATCGCCGTTATTACTACTTTTGCGGTTGCCAGGTTATCATATTCGTTAAAAGTATTTTGGTCGCCTCTAGTCGATAATTTTAAAATACCTTTTTTAAGTAGGTGGGGACATCGCAAAAGCTGGCTTATATTATGTAGCTCTTTAATGGCTTTAGTACTAATTGCTATGAGCAAGGAAAATCCTGAAGTTTCTTTAACTTCTTTCTATTTTTTGACTATATTATTAGGCTTTTTATCTAGCACGTTTGATATTGCCGTTGATGCGTTGCGTATAGATAAGTTTGATCAAGAAACACAAAGCATAGCTAGTGCAACCGCTGTATTCGGTTATCGAATCGGTATGCTTATTACAGGGGCAGGTGCTTTGTACCTTGCAGAAATAACTGGAAATAATTGGCAACTAACTTTTTGTGTTATAGCTATAATATTTGTCGTTGCAACGATATTTATAATAACCGTAAACGAAAAAGAATTAGTAAGAGAAAACATTAATATTATTTCTATTACTTCATGGATTTCTACAGTAATGGATCCTTTCAAGGATTTTTTCAAAAGAGAATTTGCTGTAACTATTTTACTTGCGGTAATATTTTTTAAATTAGGTGATGCTATGCTTGGAGCGGTTGCCTCACCTTTTTATATAGAGCTTGGTTATACAAAAGGCGAAATAGCAATAATAGCTAAACTTTATGGATTGATTGCAACCTTAGTCGGCGGTTTTGTCGGTGGTATTGTAATGTATAGGGTGGGGAATTTTAAAGGTTTGATTATTACCGGTATTGCCCAAAGCTTAACGCATTTTGCATTTATTTGGCTTAACCATCAGCCTCCTTCTTTTGAAGCTTTATTAATTGCTATTACTATAGAGAATTTTGCTGCCGCTATGGGTGCTACTGCTTTAGTCGGATATATAGGTAATTTATGTAATAAAAAATATTCCGCAACACAATATGCTTTACTTAGTAGTGCTAGTAGTTTATGTAACAATACTGTCACTATTTATGCTGGAAAACTCGTAAATATGATGGGCTGGGACGGTTTTTTCCTCTTTACTATAATTTTAGCCTTGCCTGCTTTATTTATATTCATGTATCTTAATAAAAAGGTTAATGTGTAGTAAGTATTATTTTCATTGTCATTGCGAGCGACCGTAGGAAGCGTGACAATCTAGGAAAATAATAAGAAAATGCATAGCATTTTTTACTGGATTGCTTCGTCAAAATTTTCAATTTGTCCTCGCAATGACGAAAAATCACACTTGGTTTAATTTGAATAATATTTTATTTATTTAAAATGTTTAGGAAATTTTTATTACCTTATATTTTTGTCGTAACATTTTTCTTTGCGCCTATAAGCGAAGCAAAAAAAACCGTAAAAAATACCCCTAAACCTCCTGTTCAAACTAGTTTAGTAATTGATGCAAAAAGCGGTAAAGTGTTGCAGGCCCATAATTCACAAATTCGGATTTACCCTGCTTCTTTAACTAAGCTAATGACTCTATACTTAATGTTTGAAGCAATTGAAGCCGGTAAGTTACCTTTAGATAAAAAATTACTTGTATCAGCAAAAGCTTCAAAAATGCCACCGTGTAAGCTGGGTTTAAAAGCAGGGGAAACTATAACCGTTCGAGAGGCAATTAATGGATTAATTATAAAATCTGCTAATGATGCTGCTGTAACGGTTGCTGAGGGCATGAAAGGTTCAGAGAAAGCTTTTGCTCATTTAATGAATGTTAAAGCTAAACAGCTCGGTATGAAGAATACCTATTTTAAAAATGCTTCAGGTTGGCATAACCCATTGCAGCAAACTACCGCAAGAGATATGGCTAAACTTGCTATGGCTTTGAAGAGAGATTATCCTAAATTTTATCCGTTATTTGCTAAAACCAGCTTTGTATTTCGTGGAAATGTAGTAAACGGACATAATAGGGTTACTAAAAATTATCAAGGTGCAGAAGGGATGAAAACAGGTTTTCATACACCGGCAGGTTATAATTTAGTAACTACTGCTTCTAGGAACGGTAAATCATTGATTGCCATTGTTACAGGCGGTAAAAGTGCCGCATCTCGTGATCAAAAGATGATGGGGCTATTAGATCAGCATTTTAATATTAAGCCTATAGTCCCTAAACCTTCAATCAAGCTTGCCTCTAATAATAAATCTACTACAAAAGCTAAATCAAAAATAATAAAGAAAAAGAATATACGTAGTTGATATGTATCATCATTGTGAGACCACAAGTGGTCGTGGCAATCTCATGAGGTAATACAAAAACTCCTGAGATTGCTTCGTCGAAACTTAAGTGGCTCCTCGCAATGACGTTAAAAATCGAGCCATCCAACAACGCCTACGACTATTGACGATTTAATATTCACGCATCTTTTAAGGGAGTTACTGCCAATTTATACTTTAAATTTATAAGTTTTATATGACAATTAACGCTACATTTATTGTTGTTTGTAACTTTATTAGATGAAGATTTTTTAGAGTTTTTAGCTAAAGTTTTACTTTGTGGTTTTTTTAGATTAATATTTTTTAGAAATTTCTCAGTTTCATTAGGTAAATATTCTATTTTTACTTTAGTTGTACCTTGATTTTTAAATGCTAAAATTTCAGCCGCTCTTTGAGAAACATCTATTATACGATTTTTCTTAAAAGGACCTCTATCATTAACCATTAAAATTACTGCTTTATTATTGGCTTTGTTGGTAACTTTAACTAAGCAAGGGAGCGGAAGAGTTTTATGTGCAGCAGTTAATAAATGTCTATTAAATCTATCGCCATTAGCTGTTTTTTTACCGTGAAAACCGTCTTTAAGTCCACCGTACCATGAGGCATAACCTGTTTCGGTAAAAGATTTAGGGTTGTGAGGTTTGTAAGTCTTTCCTTTTATTTTATAATTTTTACCGACTTTATAATGTCCTTTATAAGTTAGATTATGAGGATCATCTTTTGATAATTCTTTGTAAGAATATTTGTGGGAATAAGGTAATCTTTTTGAGGTATTACAACCGCTTAGACCAAAACAAAAAATTAACAAAAGTAATAAACCCTTTGCATAACTTGCTCCTAAAGGTAATTTGTATACCTTTGATACTTTAAGATTTGGTAAGTCAAACTTCGGGATTCGCATGTGTTCACGTATTTTTATACGCTGTGCAGGCTCACCACTTATTTGAGTTCCAACTTTTGAAATATCTGCGGTATACGTCAATCCGGTACTCGCATCCTCACGTACTAAAGTGTATGCTGCAGTACTACATGCCGTGTTTCCTTCAAATTTCTCTTTATTAGCTTCATTCTGCAAGAGGTCTAATTCGAATTTATGATTCTTCACTATTATCATTATTGGTGTTAAAGTTATTCATTATTTTAGCGTAACACACAACTTTTTCAACACCTTTTATTTTTGATGCAATAGAAGCAAGCTTTTCTAGCTCTTCTTCTGATCTTGCAACTCCAAATAAATAAACAATATTATCTATAGTTAGAATAGTATAATTAGCAAATTTAATATCTTTTCTGACTAAATTTTTAGCTTTAATTTGCGTGGTTATCATACTATCTTTAGTATATTGGGCCAAGTCAAAATGATTACTGTTTTTAGTTACTTTCAACTCATTAATCACTTCTTTTACGCTTTTTTGATTCCAAGCAATTTCTACGGCTTTTAACGCATCAGATTCTTTTTGAATATTTCCTGTTAATAATACTCTTCCTTGTGATACTTCAATCTTTATTTTAGCACCTAAATCTCTAAAATTATTTTTTACTAAATCAGCTTTAATGCTGGCAGAAATCCTTGAATCATTTAATGTTTCAGATATTGGTTGATCTTTTGAAGCAACAATACCGGTAGTGGTTGCTGCGGTAAAAATAGCAGGTAAACAAGCAGATAGACTAAAAGAAAGAGTTATAAAAATTAGAACTCGTAATATCATAATAATAGTACCCTACGATTTTAAAAAAGCCATCGGTGTTATCCCTGCTTTCACAGAGATAACACCGATGCGGTAATGACATAAAGTAAAAATAGTAAGGTATTATATATCATATCTTACTATCCGGTAATTTATTCTTTAATAAAAGAGGTAATTGCAGTAAAATAAATATAAAAGTAATAGGTATTACACCGAATACTTTGAATTTTACCCATGTTTCATCTGAGCAATTACGCCAAACTACTTCATTAACTACAGCCATAAAAAAGAAAAAAGCCGCTGTTCTATAGCTTAAGGTTATCCAACTTTCTTCTTTAAGACGTACTATACTCTCTAAAGCATATTTGATAAAAGGATTTTTTCTTATACCGCTCATGAGAAATATTATTCCAAAAATAACATATAATATAGTAGGTTTGATTTTTATATACATTGAATCGCCGCTAATTAAAGTAATGCTTCCTGAAACTAATAAAACAGTCGTAGAAATAATAGAAAGTTTGGATACTTTCTTATCTATAACATAACAAAGGGTAATACAAATAACAGAGGTAATAAGCATATAAAGAGTAGCGTGTTGTATACCGCCTCCATAAAAAAAGCCTGCAAAAAATGCTATTACCGGACCAATTTCTGATAAAAGTTTTAACATATTTAATTTAATTGTTCTCTTTGATAAAATTAATTTGATTCATTTTTTTGTACTGATATTATAAGTTATTTTTGGAATATCTTAATTTTATTTGTATGAAAATATTTATCAGTAATATAGTAGTAAAATAAGCCAGTACTTGTAGCCCGTTAGGTCTTGCAATATAACCGGTAACAATATGTAAGATTTTACCTATCATACTTCTATCTGCTACTAACCATGAACTATCCCAAAGTTGATCGGATAAAAACATAATTAGACCGGAAGAGGTTAAAATACCTGCAGCACTTGCTGCAAATCCACCTGCTATTAGCATTAATAATATGGTAGAGATTTTAAAAATATATTTTTGATTAGCAATCTTAATGAAACCGAAATATATTACTAAACCAAGTAAGAAGCCACTTGTAGCACCTATTATCACTCCTTGCAAGTAAATACTGCTTGATATTGTTTCAACTGAAGATATACTATATACTAAAATAATAATTTCTGCACCTTCTCGTAATATAGTAGTGGCAACTAAAAAAAACAACATGAAATAACTGGCATTACCTTCATGAATTTTTACTGATAAGTCGTTTATATGTTGCTTTACTTTTATACCGTAACCTTGCATCCATATTATTGTCCAGCTAATCAGAATTGTTATTAGTATCATAATTCCGGAATCGAATAACTCGTCGCCTATTCCGCCAAAAGATAAAGATAATTTACGTGTAAAAAATGCAAAAATTGAAGCAAATACTACTCCAAGCATTACTCCAGCAATAATATAAAGACGAGATTTTTCTATTTGTTTTGTTACGACGAGTATTACACCAAGTAATAAGGATATTTCTAAACATTCACGAAACACTACTAAAGCAATTTTAAACATATTTTTTATCTAATCATTAACAATTATAAAACCCTGAGCCGTATCTTGATGAAAATCTCCAAAAAATTCATATTTTCCGGACTTGAGAGGTGCAAGTATAATATGTATTGACTCATTTGGCATAACTATTTTTTCACGATGTAAATCATGACTTTCAAACTCTTCTACAGTATCATCTTCATTATGAACAATTAACCTTATCTTAGTCGATTTTGGTACTTCAACTATATTCGGAACAAATTTATGATCTTGTATAGCTATCTTTACTTCTAATATATTACTGTTTGTTTTATTATCGGAACTCTTACTTGTAGAGATATAAATAATTACTGCTAAAAATATTAAACCTGCTAATATTAAACCTGCTAATATAATAATATTTTTGTTTTTTTTAATAATTTCCATACTATAATTAAAGTTTAAAGTAAGATGCTTATATACTCGTTTAATTTGAGTTTTAAATTTTTAATAATTACAAAATTTATCCTGCAATTTTTATTAATGCTATAAGATATACAATTATTATCATTATGACAAGGATAGATAATAAAATATAATTTTTTTGTCTTTGAATTTTATTTTGTTTCATATTTATTTAATTTTGTTTAAAGTCTCCTAGTTCAAGCAAAAGATATTCATTTGTTGGTAATGATTCATGAGAAATAATTTTATTTATGTTAGAACCTAAAGTTTTAAATGTTTTGCCTGCAGCAATAACACTGCGTGTTCCAATCGTTACTTTACCTTGCAAGGCGTAAGAAAAAATTAAAGGATATGTAATATCGCCGATTTTCATATCTATTTGTTGTCCTGTTGCTTTTGAATCATATAGTATTTTACCGTTTGATAAGCGAGTAATTTTAGCATTAAAGCTTACTTTTTCACCACATAATAAAGGAACACGATAAGCTATCTCATCGTCATAAATTTTAACTTCATTACTTTTAACAAAATTTTGCGGTAATATGGATTTTAAAATTACATTAACTTTATAATTATAAGCATCATCGAAGATAATATTATTACTATTATTAACAGCATATTTTGCCGGAATAATAGCTTCTCGTGCTTCTCCTACCATCATACCGATTATTACATTATCTAAGCCAAGCATTACAGGAGCAGAGCCTAAAGTAAAAGTCTTAGTATCTTCAGATATTAAAGTATTGTTCATATCTGATATTTGATAAAATACGGTAACTACATGTCCGCAAGAAGCGGGACCGATATTACCGCTACCGAGCGTATTAATTTTGAACAGTGTTTTTACTAAATCCTTACGTACTTCAATAGTGTAATCATTAGGATTGATAGGTCCATTTAACGGTTGTAAAATATTTTCAAAAAATGCTTTCCCTTCTTCGGTTTTAAGAGCATTTATTACTATTTTTGAAACCGTACGTTCAAATAAGTTGCCGTTTAATGAAATAGGAGGTTCATTATTTATACTAGTTTGGTTTTCATCGGTAGATGAATTATTTGAAGCCGTTTGCTCTACAGTTGTAAGATTATTGTTGTCGGGAGATATTTTTAACTTTACTATATTGTAAAGTATTAGAATTACAATTATTAAAGATAAAAATTTTTGCATATATATAATATTTTTAGTATAACAAAGTGTACTATAACAATCCATTACTTAATAATCAAATGAGAATAAAAATAATTTGATTAATAAAAATAATTGATTTAAATTTAGATGCAGAATTTTATAAATATAGCGGTGAAAAGTGAAAAAATTTATATTTTGTTTTTTATGTTTATGGACATTAAACATATTTGCTGCTTTTAAAACTTACCCTAATAAGCTTAATCGTTGTAAAATTACTAGAAATATATTTAATGATTATGAACCGAAAGTTTTTGAAACTACTAATAATTTATTACGTAAAACAGGAAGATTATCAAAATTTTACGGTGAAAGGATATTAATTAAAGGAAAAGTATTAGATCAAAATTGCGTGCCGGTTGCGGATGCTACAGTTTATTTATGGCAAGCAGGAAGCGGGGGTAAATATCCTTACGAACCTTTAAAAACTAGAGTTGATAAAAGAAGATTTACAAGTAAAAGCGATTCAAGTTTTACCGGTTCCGGTATTGCTACTACTAATAATAAAGGAGAATATTACTTTATTAGTATGTTGCCTTATACATCTGCTCGTTATTTGAGAAGTGCAAATATAAGAATAGAGCATCCTAGTCTTACTACTCTCGAAACACGCTTAGACTTATCTGATCAAAATATGTGTGATAATGAGTGCGGTGAAGTAAATCCGATATTGATCGAACTGCAGGAAAATATGCCGTCTTATTGTGTTGACTTAGTTTTGCAAGGTACGACGCTTAAGAGGTATTGATACAGTACGTCATTGCGAGGAAAATGACGAAGTAATTTGACGAAGCAATCTCAGGATATTTGACGAGATTGCCACGCAGTCTACGACTGCTCGCAATGACGTTGTGCCTCTTTCTGCGGTGTTTCTAAAGGCTTTTTTATACCACAACTACATAATGTAAGTGCTAATACGAATAAATAAAATGTCTTCATTACTATAAATTATTATATGACCTTAAGAAATTATAATAAATATCTTATATATATTATAGTATTTTTATTATCTATAATAATTTTTATTCCTAAAATTCATGCTAGGCTCTATGAGCAGCCTAAGGATAAATTAGCATTTTTAAGAGGTTCAAGCGTTCCTGATAATATAATTTTTTTTGATGAAGAAAAAAATCAATATTCTCTTGATCAGTTTGAAGGAAAGACTATATTGTTAGTGTTTTGGGCTACTTGGAGTGCTCCTTGTGTCAAAGAAATGCCTGACCTTGATATGTTGCAAAAAGATTTTAGGAAATTACCTTTTTCAGTAATTCCGATTTCAGAAGATTATCAAGACATAAAAGTTGTGAAAGAATATTTTAAAAGCTATCAAATAAGATATTTGCCGCTTTATCATGATTATAGAAATGAATTATTTAAAGCCTTATGGGTTGTTAGTTTGCCGACTAGTATATTAATAGACCCAAACGGCAAAATAGTAACTAGCTTTGTTGGCAATACAAATTGGTATGACGAAAAAGTTAGAGGTACTATTCTATCTGCCATTTCCGGCAATTATCCTGAACCTAAAAATAGTTATAACGCGCAACTTCTGAATAAACCGGCTAAGCCTTTGCTGCCAATAAAAAAGGATGCTCTATAGTAACTCCAAGTAAATAGACGCAGTGTAATTTGGAAAAGAGCAAGGAGTCTATAAGGCGAGGAGCAGAGCGTATACTTAATAGGTGAGTACCACAGGTCTTATAAGACAACATAGCCAATTTTTCAAATGAAACGAATATATTAAATTAAAAATGAGTAAAATTAATGAATGAAGTAAATAAATCAACTATGGCGAATGCTGAATTTGATCAGATAATAACCAAACGACAGATAAGTAAATTAGACCAATTATTTGCTTCGGTTTTTGGTAATTCTAAAGAGGTGATTGCCGTTTTACGCCTTAGCGGTGTTATCGGTAAAGTAAGTACTATGCAATCGGGACTTACGTTAGAATCATTAAATGCACTAATAGAAAAAGCTTTTAAAATAAAGAAATTAAAAGCATTATGTTTAATTATTAATTCTCCCGGCGGTTCTCCGGTACAATCTGAACTTATTGCAACACGTATTCGTGATCTCGCTGAAGAAAATAAAATAAAAATTTATAGTTTTATTGAAGATATGGCGGCTTCAGGCGGATATTGGCTGGCTTGCAGCGGTGACCGGATATATGCTTTGCCGAGTTCGGTTATCGGTAGTATTGGAGTAGTATCAAGCGGATTCGGTTTTCATGAAGCAATTAATAAACTTGGGATAGAGAGAAGAGTTTATACGGAAGGCAAGAATAAATCAGTATTGGATCCGTTTAAACCTATTAATAAAGATGATCTTAAAATTATCAAAGATTTGCAAAAGCAGGTTTATGAACATTTTATAGAATATGTAAAAACAAGAAGAGCAGGGAAGTTAACTCAGCAAGACGAAATTTTATTTAACGGTGCATTTTGGGCAGGGCAAACGGCGCTTGATTACGGCTTAATTGATGGCATAGGTGATATGTATAGCGTCATGAAAGAAAAATTCGGTGATAATATTAAGTTTCAATATCTGTGTGCTAAGCAACCTTGGCTTAAAAAGAAACTTGGCATGGGAAGTAAGATATTAACCGATAATCTTGCTAATTCTTTAATTGATGCGGTAGAAAATAAAATTATTAACGATAAATTTGATATGAAATAATATGACACTAACACACGTTAAAATTAAAAAACTAGAAAATTTTTCCGGCGGTTTGCCGGAATATGCTACAGAGCATAGTGCGGGGATGGATTTAATAGCCGCAAACGAGCAACCTATAACAATAAAAGCAGCCGCAATACAGCTAATTCCAACAGGCATCGCTATAGCACTACCGGATTCGTTTGAAGCCCAAATAAGACCCCGTTCGGGTCTTGCCGTTAAACACGGTATCACGGTTGCTAATTCACCCGGTACTATTGATGCAGATTATCGAGGTGAAATAAAGGTCATTCTTATTAATCTCGGTAAAGAAGATTTTATTATAGAAAAAGGCATGCGAATTGCACAGATGATAATCGCAAAGTACGAACGTATATTATGGGAAGAAAGTAGTAGTCTTATGGAAACGATGCGTGGTAGCGGTGGCTTTGGTTCTACCGGTGTTTAGTGGGTCTCTATGTCATTCCCGCGTAGGCGGGAATCCAGAAAAATAACCTTAATATTGATACAAAAATTACATATTAGATAAACCTATAAAAAATAAGTTTTTTATAGGTTTTACTGGGTTCCTGCTTTCGCGGGAATGACATTAACGAGCCATGTAACAACGCTTTTAGTAGCTCGTAATGACTATTAGGTATCCACGCAACAAATCATAAAACTTATGAAAATCACAATAAAATTGTTAACCTCTATATTGTTGTTATTAGCTTTGAAAGTAAATGCTAATTCTGATGCTGTAGATAATGTTAAGCAAGTTTTTACCTATATCGATCAAAAAAATTGGTCACAAGCCGAAGATTTATCTTTAGAAGTAAATAATAAAATTTTAACAAAAATTGTACTTTCTCAGAAATATTTAGATAATAAATATTCAGATAATAGTTTTGAACATGTAATAAGGTTTTTATGCAATAACCCGGATTGGCCTCAAAATAAGCTGCTTGAAGAAAGAGCAGAAGAATATCTAAATAATAATACAAATAAAAAAGTAATTGTTGATTGGTTTAGTAAACATTCTCCTCTTACCGGTAAAGGTTATAAATTTTATGCAGCAGCTGCAAGTGGTTTAATCAAAGATCAGAAGATATTACTACCTATTATTAAAGAGGCTTGGGTATACGCCAATTTCACTCCTGAAGAAGAAAATGCATATTACAATAAGTGGCATAAATATTTAACTGCGAGTGATCATTTAGAGCGAATAGAAGAACATTTATGGAAAAATGATATTAGATCTGCTGAGCAATCCCTGAAATATGTAGAGCAAGGTTACCGTAATTCTTTTAAAGTCCAAATTGCGATTATAGGTAAATCGCCAAATGCTGAAAAGCTTTTTAAAAGTGTTCCTGAAAAATACTATACTTCCGGTTTATTATATCGTTATTTAGATTTTAAAAAAATGCAAAAGCCGACAAAGGAAATTATTACTTTATTTAAGAAAGCTAAAAATAACCGTAAACATTTTGCTAAATGGTGTCGTATTCAGTCCTATTATGCTCGTGAATTCATCGAGTACAAAGATTTTGTTAATAGCTATAGAATGGCAACGCTTCCTTTTGCTACTTGTCCTGAAACTATAAGGGAGCAGGAGTGGCTTGCGGGCTGGCTTTCTTTAAGTTTTTTAAAAAAGCCTGATCAAGCATTAGTACATTTTAATAAGTTTATTAAAGTTGTTAAGACTCCGATTAGTTTGGCACGTGGGTTTTATTGGCTCGGTCATACTTATGCAGCAAAAGGCGATAAGCAAATGGCTAGAAAATTTTACGAGCAGGCAGCTAAATATTCTTTTACCTTTTATGGGCAGGTAGCAAATATTGAATTAAATAGGACAAAGTTAGTTTTACCTCCTATTCCCGTAATAACTTCTGAAGAAAGGAAAATTATAGAAAATAAAGAGATTATTAAAGCAATAAGGTTATTGGTTAAATATAATAAAAACTACTTAGCCCTGATATATTCCAAAGCAGCAATGAAAAATACTAAAAATTCTGCAGAAATTCAAATAATTGCGAATATTATTAAAGCCAATAATAATACTAATCATATGGTTGAGGTGGCAAAAATTGCTGCCCAAAATAATGCTTTTATTCTGGATTGTGCTTTTCCAACGCCTTATAATCTAGTAGGTTTGCCTATCCCACCTCATTTAACTTATGGAATAATTAGACAAGAATCGGTTTTTGATCATAAAGCAGTAAGTTATGCAAATGCTATGGGGCTCATGCAACTTATTAAAGGTACTGCTTGTGATACCGCAAGATCCATAAATGTTAAATGTAATGTAGCAGACTTAACTAGAAATCCGGTATATAATATTAAACTTGGTGCGCATTATTTCAAAAAATTATTAGATAATCATAAAGGTTCTTATATTCTATCCATTGCTTCTTACAATGCCGGAAGTCATAATGTAGTAAAATGGATAGATAGGTTTGGTGATCCAAGGGATATAAAAGATACAAGAAAAGTTATTGACTGGATAGAACTTATACCTTATCGAGAAACAAGAGATTACGTTCAAAGAGTACTTGAAAATGTTCAGATTTATCGGGTAATCTTAAATAAGAATAGTAGTTTGTACTTTAAGCATGACTTACATGCTTGTGATATAGCAAAAAGTTAATTTCTATTAGTGTTTTATTTTGACATATAGTAATATGTAAGTATAATATCGACACTAATTAAAAACTATGAATTAAGGAGGAGAATATGAAAAAATTAGAGCAACACTTTAAAAACAGCGCAATGATAACGATATTCAAGTAAAGAAATATAAAGACGATCTTAATGTAATCGGCATTAGATATGACCATAAATTTGCACATGTTGCAGTTCCAAATCATGCTACCGGCGGTTTTGAATATTTTAAATGGGATTGGATGACAAGCATTATGGGTAGTCATTCAGAAATAGTACCAAGATTTAAGAAAATAGTAAGCATTTTAAAAGAAGCTCAAAGTAACCCAGCCCAGTATGAAAACTTAGTATCTAACTTGGATGCTAGTACTAAAAATGTACTTGAGGTTACTATTAAGAGTAATAATATTACTGTACCGATACAAGACACTAATAAGGTAATGTCAGAAATATTATCAGGAATGCAAACATGGCTAGATACAAAAAGTCATATCCCTGTGGACCTTAAACAAAAATTCTTAGATTTAGGTTCTAATCATTTAGAACTATTCATAGAAGCTGCTTATAACAAATTTGACAATAAGTGGATAGTTAAAGAGTTTGTTGATAATGCTGTAAAAACTGGAGAAGAAGGTAGACAATATCTAGCCGATTGTGATTGTAGTTCAACTGACCAGCTATGGACAAAGCTTGTTGAACCTATAATAGAAAACCTTAGAATAAGCGAAAATTCAACTGATAAATCTGAAGATGATGAAATATCAGAGGCTTCGGCGAATAAACTTGGAGCAAAAGTAAAGACTTTAGCACTATCTAATACTCATGAACTACCAGCACAAAAAGAAGCATTAAAGCTTGTATATGATATGAGGAAAGGTAATATAGATAAAGCAACTGTTGTTAAGAACATTAATTTTTTTGGTCAGGACGATACTGTATTAGGTGGGTCTGTAGAATATAGTGGCCTTACTATTGACCAAATCAAGGCTAAAGCAGTAGAGATTGCCGGTGATGCTGCTGCTTTAGAATAGCTTCTTATAGGTTATTCGCATTTTCTATGTCATGTCTGTCCCTAGCTAAAATGGGAATCCAGTGCTTGCCTCTGTCATAGCGTGGCTTGTCCACGGTATCTAGAAAAAATAAAATAAAGACTGGATGCCGTGGTCAAGCGCCACGGCATGACATAGTAGGTTTACCTGTTCAACAATACCTATCAATTATATTCATGATTCTTAAAAATATATCTTTACTAATAATATTATTTTTTTCAATATCAACTTTTTCTGTTGGTCATAGTCTAAAAAATATCTCTATTACTGTTGTTGCTCCGGCAACAGGAGCGGATAATAAAACCTTGTCGGATTTAAAAAATATTAATGGACTAAATTTACAAATTTCTTCTAAGTGTTTTGCTAAAGGTAAGCTACCCTTTCTTGCAAGTAGCGATGAAGTAAGATTTAATTGCCTGCGGGATGCATTATTTGATGAGTCTGATAATATAGTATGGAGTTTACGAGGTGGTTACGGCTCTGCGAGAATAATTCCCGATTTACTAAAGCTATCAAAACCAAATAAAGAGAAATTCTTTATAGGATATAGCGATATAACAGCGTTACATCTTTTTCTATCACAAGAATGGGGCTGGAAAACTATTCACGGCAGTAATATAGCCGATCTCTTAAAGCCGGAACAAGATCAAGGTAATTTTACCAAGCTTGCTGAAATATTAAAAGGTAAAGTAAAGCAGGTTACTATAGATAATTTAGTGCCTCTTAACGATATAGCAAAATCAAGTGATCTTGTTAATGGCAAACTAACAGGCGGTAACTTAACTATGGTGCAGACTAGTATAGGAACGAGTTGGCAAATAAAGACTAAGGGCAAAATTCTTTTTTTAGAAGATGTGAATGTAGTTCCTTTTAGATTAGAGCGTGAGCTTTTACACTTAAAGCAAGCAAGGTTACTTGAGGATGTTAAGGCTATAATATTTGGTTCATTTGGTAAAGATCTTGATGCCACAATGTTAGTGCTTCGTAATTTTGCAGATAGTTTAGATATACCGGTATTTAAAACAAATAGATTCGGTCATGAAAAAATTAACGATCCGATTATTTATAATACGAATAGTAAGATTATTAAAAGTAAAGAATTTAAGTTAGTGATGGGGTTGTAAGCACTATTGTGAGCAGTTGCTAAGCCGTCATTGCGAGCAACTGAAAGCCTTGTTGCATGGTTTGTTTATGCCATATTCCCGCGTAGGCGGGAATCCTAGGGTAAAGCGAGATAAATCGAGCTTTAAAAAAAGTTTTAAAGTACTGGATTCCTGCCTACGCGGGAATGACATAATTAGCCTATCGACTCAAATGCAAATAATCAGTATACTTTGATAAATTCAAATCATAAGAAAAGAATTTATTTGTAATATAATGTTCAAGTAATTTTACTAAGCCTGCTTTATGTCTATTTAAAGTCTCGATGCTTAAAGCTATTTCCGTTGTGTGCACATAAGGTTCGGTACTAGTTATTTTTACGTAGGCGATAGTAATATTGTTATTTATAACTGGATTCCTGCTTTCGCGGGAATAACACAAAAGGGGCTGGGAATGACATAAAAGGGATAGAGAATTACATTTCGTAAATCCGTTTTCTAGTAACATCAAACTTTCTATGATAAGTTGCGGAGAGAGTCCAAGCTCTATTTCTTTCTTAGTCGGAATAGTACCGGTCTTATAATCTAGTATAGTGATATTGTTGGATTTACTTATTTCAATTCGGTCAGCTATACCGATTATTTTTATATCTTGACCTACAATATTTAGCCGTAACTCCCCTTTAGTTTCAAAATAGATTTCTTTGCAGTTTTTTCGGCGTTCTATATCAAATAAAATAAAAGCTTTGCTGAAAGCCGTGAGTTTTATTTGCCAAGTTTTTTTTGTGTAGCTTGGTAAAATAGTGCTATATAAAATATGATTACCGATATTTATTAAAGCATTTTGTTTATCAAGCAAATTTAAATTAATATATTGTTTGTCGTAATTTTTAGAATATTCCTCTAAAACTTTATGAATCAAATTACCGAAATCCGATATTTTAGGTTCTTCCCATATATGATCTTTTTTACGTAGTCCAAGAATTTTCTTAGCATAAAAACCGTATGGGTTTCTTATTAATGTTTCTATTTCGGTTACTGATAAGGTGGTTGGGAAAGAGGGGCTGTGGATCTCAATACTCTTGTCATACCGTGGCTTGACCACGGTATCCATATAATTACTGGACCCCGTGATCAAGTCACGGGGTGACACAGAACCTTTTTCTAGCTTCAAAAATAAATTACTCGGTACTGACAGTTTCCCATCATATTTTTTAGCATTCAGTATAACTATTTGCTTATTTTGTAGAAATAAATTGAAGTAATCTGAATATAGAGTAGGGGCAATTTCATCGTAATCTATATTTAGTATCTGCAATGCTTTCTTGCTAAGCCATGGGTGAGCTTTAGCACTAAGTGTCCAGTTTTCATTATTAAAATGCGGTAATATAATTAAGTCAAATTCACATAATGCTAAATCTTCAGGCCGTCCTATAATAATACTAGCAGCGTCGGTATTTTTGTAATATTTGATATTAGAAAGTAAAAAAGAAAAAATTTTAGGAAAATCCTTTTTATCTGTTGAATTTATATATTTACTATATGCAGTTAAATTTGTTAAAAACTCAAGTAGTTCTGCTCCTCCTTCTTTTTCCCAAATAGTAGGCAAAAGTTTTTCAGTTATTTCTTTAGTTAAGGTTAGAATAGCTTGTATATTGTGTGGAGTATCGGTAAATAAAATATCTATTAAGTTACGGCAATACTCTCTTATATCCTCATTATCAAATTGTAATTGCAATAAATATTTCGGTGAGGATATAAAACGGTTTTTATTAGATAGCATTAACTCTAACTGCTGCACAGTAGGGCAGTTAATTAAAGGATTTTTAAGTAATAAAAATAGAAGTTTTAAATCAAAATTATTACATAATATGTTAATAATGGACGTTAGTAATTCACCTATATTAGTAAGCCTTAAGTCATTACCTAGTAGATCTTCATATTTGTCTAAAAAATTACAATATACTCTTTTAAGCTTATTATTATTTGTAACGATTGCAATCCGTCTGTCTTTATTACGGCTACATATATAAGATATTTGTTTAGTTTCTTCATAAATGTCATTAGGTTCATAATAAGATATACCATTGCTAATCTGCTTGGAGGCAGGATTATAGTGAATTATGTAATCCTTTAATTCTTCTTCAAATCTTTTAAAAAAAACATTAGGCTTGAATATTCCGGCGAGTATTACCTGCTTATGTCCTGTTTTTATTTTTATTATTTCTTCTTGTAATAGCTTTAATTTATAAACTGCTTTAGTTTGTTTTTGAGTAAACGATATTTCTTCTTGCCATCTTAAAAAGCAATATTCTAGAAATTTATAAATCTTTTGCCAATAGTTAGAATTGTTATAGACTTCAATTAATTTTATATCGATATTATTGATTATAAGATCATTAAACAATTTTCTTAAAAGTTCTGCAGCTTTTAATGATTCATTTTTATTCAAAGGTAATTCTTTATATTCGGTGATAATTGATGATAAAATAAGTAATTCTTCTATTTTAGATATATAATCCGAATCGATTTTTTTTGAAATAAGAGAATTAAAAGGAATAATGATAGGTAATTTAATTTTATATTTATCGGTTAAAATCTTCTTTAATTCTAGGCATGAGAAATTATTAGGCAATATTATTTGAACTTTTATATCTTTACCTAATTTATCAATGATATACTCAGCAAAACTTTTCAAAAAAGAATAATCAGCAGTCATAAATAATGTTTTTGACGATAATATAGCAGATCAAAGGTCCGAAATCTTATTTAAAATGATAATATAGTACAATAAATAATATTTGATTATTAGTTTCTTATTAAGTATTTTTAAATATATTAATTTAAATTTAATAAATAAGGTATCATATGAAAATTTTTATTATATTATTTACTATTATAGTCTCTATAATATCACGAGCTTATGCTAATAATTTAAACTCACATATAGCTTATTGTGATAATATACAAGTAGAACAACAAGAAGATTTGGTAATACAAAAATTGGTTAAACTATTTGTGACTGAAATGAATTGTATTATTAGCGGCTGTTTACAACAATGGGATGTGCAAGATAATTGGGTAAAATATTCAATTGCTTGGCAAGAACAATGTGGACCTGTAATTTATGGTCAGTATCAACTAGAAGGCAATGGTAGAGGTTCTACTTTCGTATATGAATGCTCTAAAAATTCCGTATGTTGTTGGCCGCTTGGATATGAATATAATAAAGCGTTTGTAATATGTTCATCTAATGATGTTAAAAACTAATATTTACTTACTAACTTTTACGAATTCTTTAAATAATTCTAAATCTACTCCATTATCGTTAAGATATTCAGGATGCCATTGAACGCCGATAACAAATTTATGTTTCGTTGATTCAATGGCTTCAATTATACCATCTTCTGCTGTTGCAGATACGATAAGATCATTACCAAGTTGTTTAGCAGCCTGGTGATGAGTCGAATTAACCATAGTTTGTAGCTGATTATTAGCTATTTTAGCAAGTTTAGTATTTGCTTCTATATTAATTGTATGCGAAACGATGTTTTTAGGCGAAGGTTGTGTATGATTAATTACAGTTTCAATATAATCAGGAATATGTTTAATAAGCGTACCCTTAAAAATAACGTTTAATAACTGCATACCTCGGCATATTCCTAAAACCGGAATATCTCTCTCTAATGCTTTCTTTAAAACTAATATCTCAAAATTATCACGTTCTTCATTGGAAACTACTATATCTTCGGCGTATTCCGGCTCATAAAATTTAGGATGTATGTCCTCATCACCGCCTGGCATTACAACACCATCAACAAGTTCCATAAGCTGATTTATTGTATCACTTTGATAAGGTAATAATAGCGGTACACCGCCGGCTGCAATAATCGCATCGGTATAGTTTCTTCGCAAGGCGTACCATGGAAAAGCAGCGTAAGTATATTTTTCACAATTTTGAGCTAAATCAGGTGTAACACCTAATATCGGTTTTTTATACATTTTATTATTTTTCTGTCAGCTATGTCATTCTTCATAGTACCGGACAGTTCATAAAGGTCCTATCATTGCAAGCCAGCATTTATGCTGACGTGGCAATCTCAGGAGTTTTTTTTATATTATCTTATGAGATTGCCGCGTCGTTGCTAACGCAACTCCTCGCAATGATGATGACTTGGCATCCACGCAGCAAAGCCACTATTACCCCTCAATATGCGGTGGTGTTTCAAAAGTATGGAACGGTGGTGGTGAGGTAAGTGTCCACTCTAATGTGTCTGCTCCTTCTCCCCAAGGATTGTTTGGACAATCTTTGCCGTATTTTAGCGTATAGAAAACGATAAATACAAAATAAAGGGCAGCAAACATAGAAATACCTGCTCCTATCGACGAAACCATATTCCAGCCGGCAAAAGCTTCAGGGTAGTCCGGTATTCTTCTTGGCATGCCCGCAAGACCTAAGAAATGCTGCGGGAAGAAAGTTAAGTTAACGCCTATAAAGGTAATCCAAAAATGAATTTTGCCTAAAATGTCCGGATATTGTTTACCAGATATTTTGCCAAACCAATAATAAAAGCCTGCAAATGCCGTAAATAAAGCGCCGAGCGACATCGTATAATGGAAATGTGCAACAACATAATATGTATCGTGCAGAACTCTATCAAGTGCCGAATTTGATAGGATTATGCCGGTTACGCCGCCGATCGTGAATAATATAATAAATCCTATCGAAAATAGCATAGGAGTTGGGAATGTAATCGAACCACCCCACATAGTCGCTATCCAGCTAAATATTTTAATACCCGTCGGAACTGCTATAATCATCGTTCCGGCAGTGAAATATATAAGTGCATTATAAGAAAGCCCAACAGTAAACATATGGTGAGCCCATACGATAAATCCAACAAAGCCTATGATCACCATAGCCCCGATCATACCTTGATAGCCGAATATAGGTTTGCGTGAAAAAGTTGAAATAACTTGACTTATTATACCAAAGCCTGGAAGTATTACGATATATACTTCAGGATGACCGAAGAACCAAAATAGATGCTGAAATAATACAGGATCACCGCCGCCGTCAGGCTTAAAGAAAGTAGTTCCAAAATTACGATCTGTAAGTAGCATAGTAATAGCTCCACCAAGTACCGGCATCGCAAGAATTATTAGAAATGCGGTAACTAAAATAGACCAAACGAATAACGGCATCTTGAAAAGGCCCATTCCCGGAGCTCTCATATTAAAGATAGTAACGATTAAGTTAATTGATCCAAGGATTGACGATAGACCGGTTAAATGTAAACTGAAAATAGCCATATCAACGGCTGCACCGGGGTGACCGCTTAAATTACTTAAAGGAGGGTAGAGCGTCCAGCCCGTTCCTGGCCCACCGTCAACAAAAGCTGATCCCATAAGTAAAAGAAAAGCAGGCACTAGTAGCCAAAAACTGATATTGTTAAGGCGTGGAAATGCCATATCGGGAGCTCCTATTAACAGAGGTACGAAATAGTTACCAAAGCCACCGAACAAAGCCGGCATAATCATAAAGAATACCATAATAACCGCATGTGCTGTGATAAGCACATTATATAGCTGGAAATCATGATTTAAGAAAGTGCCGCCGGGCATTGCAAGCTCTAACCTAAAAAGCAGTGAAAACAAACCTCCGGCAATTCCGGCAAAAACGGCAAATATGATATACATAATGCCGATATCTTTGTGATTGGTAGAAAAAAGCCATCGCCTCCAACCGTGTGGGGTGTGGTGGCCATCGTGATAAATTTCGGTAGTAGTTATATCCATAATTATTATTCTGCCTGTTTTAATTGTTCGATATCTGCTCCAACAATTGCCGGAATATTCCGAGTGATTTTATCATAATCCCAATCCCACCATTGAATTTCAAGTAATTGCTCAACTATCTCATCAGGAAATCTATATCTTTGTAGGATTACCGACAACAATACTATACTAGTACCCATAGCAATAGCACAAAATTTTCCTATAATCAATTTAACAAAATAAGCTCCTCTAACATTTTCATATTCAAATTTCTCAGGGTGATTAGCGTCATTGTAATAAGTGTAACCTCCGACTATTATATTTAGATTATGGATAAAATGTTTTAAAAATATCGTTTCTTTTGCTTGTTTAGGAAAAAGATGGGGATAAGGGTTATTGTGGTTGGTCATATATTAAAAAATTTAAAGTAATAGTTTTAGTTTATAAAATACTTGCGTTATAAATTACCATGCTTCTTTACCTGCTGAATCATTACTACTTAATAATTTCTTGATGTCGATTAGAATCGGTTATATCGTTTAGTAATTTATCTAGTTCAGATATTTTTGTATTATAATTTTCCATAGAACTTCTAAATATAATTAGTTAGCTACCAATTTTGGCTTCTTGCCATTCATAGCAGTCTTATTCTTGCTTGCAATCCAATTGTCGAAATCCTCTTTACGTACTACTTCTATAGCAATCGGCATGAAGCCGTGATGGATGCCGCATAGTTCGGAGCATTGTCCGTAATATACGCCTTTTTTAGCCACTCTTGTCCAGGTTTCGTTTATTCTGCCTGGGGACTGCGTCTATTTTAAATCCAAGTGATGGAACGGCAAAACTATGTATTACGTCACCTGCGGTAATGAGAAACCTTACGGTAGCATTTTCAGGGATAACAATTCGATTATCAACGTCTAATAATCTTTTGTGGTTAGGTTTTAAATTCTCATCAGAGATCATTACGCTATCAAATTCTAAATTATCATGATCAGGATATATATAATGCCAATACCATTGATAACCTACTACTTTAATAGTTAAATCCGTTTCGGGTATTTTTTCGGCATGACGCAATATTTTAAAAGACGGCACTGCAATAATAACTAAAATTATTATAGGTATTACAGTCCAAATTATTTCTATTAAAACATTATGTGAAAATTTTGCCGGTACGGGATTATTTTTTGCATTAAATCTGATGCATACAAAGCCAAGTAATCCGGCAACAAATAAAACAATAGCTGTTGAGATATAAAGCAGAAAATTATGAAAATGATGTAATTCCTCCATAATCGGGCTTGCCGGCGGCTGGAACGTTACTTGCCAAGGTAACGGCTCGGAAGCAAAGCAATTACTGCTAACAATCAAAAAACAAATTAAAGCAATAGACATTTTTCCAAATTTTGCTTTTGGAGGTAATGTATACGCCAATCCGGTACTCGAATCCTCACTTACGCTTTTGTACTCTGCGATTCGAGGGGAAGTGTCTTCTTTAAATTCCTCTCTATAAGCTGGTTTGGAAAGATGTCTAATAATATTTTTCATAGCACATATAAAGTTATTTACATTTAATATAAATGGATATACAGTTTTATTAAAGTAAAAATCGATAAATTTTTGTAAAAACTACATATTTTTAATAATATTTGAGCTAGAAAGTTGAGCTAGAAAGTGTACCTATATTAGGATGTTGCAGTCAGTCAATAACTTCTATTACTTTCGCATTTCTTAATTTTGCTTGAATTTATTTATTAACTGAGGATCGTGCTTTGTTACGGCGATTACAGAAGGACAAATATTTTGCACTAACCGAGCATAATCATTAAAATCTTTTAGTTTAGGTAATATAAGTACTTTATCAACAAATGTGAAAGAACTTAAAATTTTTGCTCGTTGTAATTGATTATGGATAGGTTGACGGTTTTTATATTTAATAATTGTTTCATCCGGCTCTAAAGGAACGATTAAGTATTTACCGTGTTTTTTAGCTTTGCGTAGAAATTCTATATGACCGTAATGTAATAAATCAAAACAACCGCCTACTAGAACTATTTCACTATTTACAGGACAGTTTTTATTTAAAGAAATATTCTCATAATATTCTATTTTAGGTAATTTGACAGTATTATGGCTAGATGAGCAGGACATAATATTTATCTATATAAGTTAATAAAAATTAACTTATATAAAAAATTAAATTTTAATCAATAAAAAACTAATTAAGACAGAAATAAAACAAAATTTTACAATTTTCTATTGTAATTTGTTTGTATATAGTTCATATTATTACTAGTAATGAAAAATTGATTCAAATAATCTTCAGAGCAATTTTAATGAATGATACCGCACTATCTTATGATTTTAATGGCATATTGCCATCATCTTTTATTAGTGCACGTCTCAGGAAAATCCTCACCTCTGCCTCCTTATTATTATTTATAGGATTAGTTGTTTTTGTCTCTTTTGCTGTTAATAATTATGTTAACAACACTTTATCTATAACTTTAGTACAACCTGATAGTAGTGAAGAAGAAACAATTTCATTTAAAGAAGTAGTAGTAAAAAAAGGCGATACTATAAAGTCAATTTTGATAGAACAACATATCCCTAAAAATGAAATAGACAAAATTGTAAGTTTAATAAAGGAGGGAAAATTATCTTCTGCTCTTAAAATAGGGCAGCAAATTACTTTTGAATATGAAACAAAAATTATCGAAAACGAGGATGAAGATTTAACCTCAGAGGTAGCATTCTTAAATAAAATCGTTATAATTATCGATAAGCTAAAAACTATTGAAGTAATTAGAGAAGGTGATAATTTTAAAGTTGAAGAAATTGTAGTACCTTTAAGTAAAAAAGTTGCTAAATCGTCGGTAAGTATTGAGGCAAATTTTATGTCAGCTCTTAAAAAACTGGGCTTATCGGATAACAGTATAATAGAGCTGATTAATGCTTATGCTTATCAAATCGATTTTCAGCGTCAAATAAAACGCGGTGATACTGCAACCGTAATAACGGAAAAATACGTAACGGAAGATGGTAAATTTTTCCACCACGGTAAAATTCTATATGTTTCATTAAATCTTTCAGGGCAAGAATATAATATATATCGTTATTCTCATGATAATAACGCAAATAATCATGCATTTTTTTCCGAAGACGGTAAAAGCGTAAAAAGAAGCTTACTTAAAACTCCGCTAAAAGTTATAAAAGTTTCTTCACATTACGGTAATAGAAAGCATCCGATACTCGGTTATACTAAAATGCATAGGGGGGTTGACTTTGCAGCTCCAACCGGTACGCCTATATATTCCGCAGGAAACGGAGTTATAACAGAAATAGGTTGGAAGTCGGGTTATGGAAAATTTATTCAGGTAAAACATAGCGGTACGCTATCTACTGCTTATGCGCATGCTTCAAATTTTGCAAAAAATTTAAAAGTGGGAAGTATCGTAAAACAAGGACAAATCATCGCATATGTTGGAAGTACCGGCAGAGCTACAGCTTCACATTTACATTATGAAGTTAAAATTGATGGCAAACATGTTAATCCTATGTCAGTTAAAACAACACCGGGTATAGAATTAAACGGAAAAAATTTAGAGAAATTTAAACAATTTAAAAAAGAAATAAAAACTTTAAGTGTTAAGCTTGATAAGGAATTGCAAGCTGATAAAGCAGCTACAGTTTCATTGTAGAGTGAATCCTTGTCATATCGTAATCAACTTGGTGTTGTACGACTCTTATGTCATTCCCGCGAAAGCGGGAATCTAGTAAAACCTATAAAAAACTTGTTTTTTATAGGTTTATTTTATCAAATATATAATTTTGTATTAATATTAAGGTTATTTTTTCTGGATTCCCGCTTTCGCGGGAATGACATTTACAATTATGCTCCCACTATTAAAAAAACTATATCTCACATTTGCTCGTAGTAGTCGTATAATAATAACCTTAGTGATTATTGATCAGTTAAGTAAATGGTGGTTTATTGATAATTTGAGATGGAAGCCGGACTTAATGCTTAAGGTTACTTCTTTCTTAAATATGGTTTATACTTGGAATTACGGTATTAGCTTTGGTCTAATGCGTGAATATTATCAATATAGCAATGCTATTTTCTTAATAACGAACACGATTATTGTCTGTTATTTATATTATTTGATGATACGTTCAAAAACGATCGGAAGCTTTGCCGGTTATAGCTTTGTAATCGGCGGAGCTGTTGGTAATCTAATTGATAGATTTTTTAGAGGAGCAGTTTTTGACTTCATCCATTTTCATTATCAGAATTATAGCTTCCCCGTATTTAATTTAGCTGATTGCTTTATTACAATAGGAGTAATTATCTTAATAGAAGATTATTATAGTACTAAAAAAGTTATTGAAGAAAAGGCTAAAGGGAATTATGATAATGCTCAAATTGAAGCTATGGCTGAAAAAATTCGTAATACCGATAAGGGTGGTAACGATAAAATAGCCTCCTTGCAAAATTAAACTTATAGAGAGGAATTTGAAGGAAACACAGAACGCAGAACCGTAGCGTAGTAGACCTACGTGAGGATTCAAGTACCGGATTGACGTACAAATTACCTCTAGAAGTTCATTTTGCAAGGAGGCTATTTTAATTTTAATTTATAGGTGTTTAAGTGAAAAAGATTTTTGTATTATTTACTGTTTTATTAATTACTTCTGCTTGTAGTAAAAAGTTAAAAGAAACCGTAGGTATATCAACAGTTGGACCTAATGAGTATCAAGTACAGCGTGCTAAAGCACTAGAAGTTCCGCCTCATTATTATTTACCTGATCCTGGGCATAGCAAAACAACTTACAGTAATGTAAAAGGACAAGGTGAATTTAATGAAGGTGAACAAGCATTAATGCAGGACATGCATTAGTATACTTGATTAACTTCAAAAATTGGCTACGTCGTTTTACAAGATCTGCGGTGCTTACGTATTAAGTATATGCTCTGCTCCTCGACTTGTAAACTCCTTGCTCTTTTTGAAGTTAATCAAGTATACCTGTTCTTGAATACTAAGACTGCAATGTTTTTTCAAATTAATTCATGAATTCTCATACAAAACAAAAAATAGGTGTTTTTGGGCTTGGTAAAACCGGTATATCGGTTTACGAGGAATTGCAAAATAAATATGATGTAATTGTTTATGATGATTTAAAAGCAAATAGAGATATATTTGAAGAATTATATAGTAAAACTGCTATCGCTGCTTTATCTGATTCAAGATGGCAAAATTTAGATACAATTGTCTTAAGTCCTGGAATTCCTTTAACGCATGAGATAGTCAATATTGCAAAAAGTTTTAATATTCCAATCACTTCCGATATAGACTTATTATTTGCAAAATCAAAAAACTTAAAATTTATAGCTATAACCGGTACAAACGGTAAAAGTACTACTACTGCTTTAATAAGCCATATCTTAAATAGTAGCGGTTTAGACTATCCGGTTGCCGGTAATATTGGAGTTTCTGCTTTGCAAGCTAAAGTAAGTAAGGATGGATATGTACTTGAATTGTCTTCTTTTCAGCTAGATCTAGTAAAAACCTTTACAGCTAAAATAGCCGTGCTTCTTAATATAACTCCCGACCATTTAGATAGACATCAGGATATGACCTGCTATATTGCCGCAAAATCTAAGATCTTTGATCGAATGGATCAAGAGAGTTATGCGGTAATTAATATCGATAATGATTATTGTCGTGAAGTCTTTATAAAATTGCAGCAAGAGCAGCGTATAAAGCTAATTCCTTTTTCAGTTGCTCAAATTCTTGAAAACGGTATTTCGGTAGTTGATGATAAAATTAGCGCTAATTTTTTTGATGATATAAGTTTTGAATTACAGCATAATTCAGAAAGTTTTAGACAATATGAATTTCAAGGTGAGTCTGCGGAGCCGGAGTGTATAAAAATACGTGAGCACAGGCAAGACCTGCAAAATTCGCTTGTATCAAGCTTTATGCATTATGCTGTACCTTTTAATAAAAACCTGCAAGGAGTTCATAATTGTGAGAATATTGCAGCAAGTTATGCAGTAGCTAAAATAATAGGAGTAGAACCTAAAAAAATACTTGAATCTATAAGTAGTTTTCAAAGTTTACCTCATAGAATGCAATATATCGGTAGTATAAATAATATAAGTTTTTACAATGATAGTAAAGCGACAAATGCCATATCTGCCGTGCAATCAATTAAAGCACTCGATAATATTTACTGGCTTGCGGGAGGAATTCCTAAAGAGGGTGGTATTGAGGAAATAAAGCCTTATTTCAGTCATATTAAGAAAGCTTATTTTTATGGTCAAGCTAAAGAAATATTTGCAAATACTGCTAAGAATATAGTAGATTGTGTAATATGTGATAATCTTGAGCAGGCTTTCGATCTTGCTTATAAGGATGCAGTAGGTGATAACGCGGAGGTAAAGAATATCTTGTTAGCACCTAGTTGTAGCTCATATGATCAGTTTAAAAATTTTGAAGAGCGTGGCGAGTTGTTTATAAAATTGTGTAGTGTCCTGTCACTCCGTGGCTTGACCACGGGGTCTAGTTAAAAATACTAAATAATATTAGTATTTTTTATTGTTTTTCTGGATGTCGTGGTCAAGCCACGGAGTGACATCGAGGGTGTTTTCCGATCCATGCAATAACATTATAAATATAGCCATAATTGAATAACTATAATATGCATAACGAAATATCTAATAACTTTATAAAATTATGGTGGCGGAGTACCGATAGGCAAATAATAATTTCTTTAATTATCTTATTTGCTTTTAGTCTAATGCTTGTGACTACCTCAGGTTCAGCAGTAGCAAGTAGAATAGGTCTTGAAGAAAGTTATTTTGCATCTAGACAAATATTTTATTTAGCTGCCGCTTCAGGACTTATATTATTATTTTCATGTCTTAATAAAAAATGGTTAAGGCGTTTTGCAATAGTTGGATTTATTGCTAGTATAGTTTTATTAATAGCAGTTAAATTTTTTGGCTATGAAGTAAAAGGCGCAGTGCGATGGATTAATATTCTAGGTCTATCTATTCAGCCTTCGGAATTTATCAAACCGTTTTTTGCAGTTGTTACGGGCTGGATATTATCGCTAAAATTTAATGATGATTTTCCAAGTTTTACGATTTGTGTAATACTTTATTCTATTGTTGCTATTCTCTTAATTATTCAGCCGGATTTTGGAATGCTTGTAATGATTACGGCAGTTTTTGGTATTCAACTGTTTATTGCGGGTATGCCGATACTTTGGATTGTTTTAGCCGGTTTTTTAGGAATGATAGGAGTAACTATTGCTTATTTTTGGTTACCGCACGTAATGCAAAGAATTAATTCGTTTTTAGATCCAGATAGTAGCGAGAATTATCAAGTTAGTAAGTCTCTTAAGGCGTTTGAGCATGGCGGGTTATATGGACGAGGTCCAGGGGAGGGGGCAGTCAAGCAGGTACTACCCGACTCGCATACGGATTTTATTTTTGCTGTAGCAGGTGAGGAGTTTGGAGCTATTATTTGCCTTATTGTTATAGGTATATTTGCTTTTATAGTATTAAGAAGTCTTATTAAGTTATTAAACGAAACAGATAAATTTGTACAATTCGCTGCTAGCGGTATAATTGCACAATTAGGGCTTCAGGCAATAGTTAATATGGGTGTGACTTTACATTTACTTCCTACTAAAGGTATGACATTACCGTTTATTAGTTACGGTGGTTCTTCAACGCTTGCAATAGCTATCGCTACCGGTATGCTTCTTGGCTTTACAAGATACCGAACGCCATTAAATTCGTACAAAATTCGTAATATTGAAATATGAAAAAAATCATTTTGGTAGCAGGAGGGACGGGGGGACATTTTTTTCCGGCAGTTGCTCTTGGAGAAGAATTAATCAAACGTGGCTATGAAGTTCATTTTATTACTGATTTAAGATGCAAACAATATATAAAGCAGGATATGAAAGTAATTTTTCATATCCTAGATTTAAAACGCTCAGGTAATATTTTCTTGTTTTTACCTAGGTTATCAATTGCAGTTTTAAAGGCTATTAAATTATTATATAATATGAAGCCTTCCGTTACTGTAGGGTTTGGTGGTTATCCTGTTATAGCTCCAATGTTTGCGGCAATTTTTTTAAGAGTACCGATTATAATTCATGAACAGAATTCTTACCTTGGAAAAGTTAATAAATTTTTTGCAAGCTTTGCTAAAAAGATAGCTAGTTCTTATGAAAAAATAAAGAATTTACCGGAATTTGCAAAAAGTAAAATAGTAGTTACCGGTGGGGTAGTTAGAGAGAATATTAGGGAATTAAAGGTTATAGAAATGTCGTCCCGTGGCTTGACCACGGGGTCCAAAAAGTCTTTAATAAAAGCACTGGACTCCGTGGTTAAGCCACGGAATGACAAGCTTTTTACAATATTCATCTTTGGCGGTAGTCAAGGAGCTAAGTTATTTTCAGAGCTGATACCTGCAAGTATCCAAATTTTGATGCAAAAACAGCCAAGTCTTGAATTAAACATAATCCAGCAAGTGGCATTAGATGATCAAGTAAAAATAAAGGATATATACTCGAAATTAAACATTACCTATGAATTTGCTGAATTTTTTGATAATATTGCATTGCAATATAAAGAAGCCGATTTAGTGATTTCAAGAGCAGGAGCATCTACTATAGAAGAATTGACCTATATAGGGTTGCCGGCAATCTTTATTCCACTACCTAGTGCTGCGGATAATCATCAACATTACAATGCACAATTATTGGAAGATGAAAAAACAGGATGGTGTTTAGAGCAGAATAATATTTCTGCAGGAAAATTAGCAGATAAAATACTCGAGTTGATAAGTAATCCAAAAATATTAGAGGATGCTTCACAAAATTTATTAAAAAGAAGAAAAGAAGGGCATAAGCTATTAAGTAACCTAATAGAAGAGGTGATTTAGATTTTGTTTTCCGTCATTGCGAGGAAAGACTGTAAGTTTTGACGAAGCAATCTCGTGCTAAAGTCCTGAGATTGCCACACTCCTTTTAGTCGTTTGTAATGACGGGGTGGAGACATACAACAAGACCAAAAATACCTCAGAATAACAATACTTTAATTAAGCACATAGCAGTTCGGCTCTTTATTCTTGCAAGTTTTGCTATTATGTGGCATTAATCATATTAGACTTTCTGCATAACTTGCTTCTAAGGGTCATTTGTGCGTCGATCCGTTACTCGTATCCTCACGTACCAAAGCGTACGCTGCGGTGCTGTGTTCCGTGTCTTCTACAAATGCCTTCTTATTAGCTAAGTTGTACAGGAAGTCTAATAAAAGTTTTGGAATAATATAAATATATGTTAAAAAAAATTATAATATTATTTTTAGGAATGTTTTTACTTTCAGCTTGTACAGATAATTTTAGAAGCTATTTTCAAAGATCAGCAAATAACAGATTGGTTGATAGCAAAGGTGCTAAGGGCGGTAAGAGAAAACCTGTATATAATAATAAATATATTACTTTGGCTAAAAAGAATATAGTAGAAGATAATCTTGATTATGATAACGATGATGACTATGATAGTGATAGTCCTTTAAGAGGAGAAAGAATCGATCCTGTAAAGAGAAATCGTGAAATGTATCTTAAGATGATTAAAAGGGATATAGCAAGGCAAAAAGCAGAAGCTGGTTTCGCTGAATCCGATGATGATATGACTTTAAGTAGAGCGAATAAAAAGGTTAGAAAAGACGATAGCGATAAAGAAAAAAAGATACAAGAGGAATTAAATCAGATAAAAGCCATGCTTAGAGAAACTAAGCGTGATATATCAAAATATACTTGTCCAAATGCTGTAGTAAATCAAAATTATGCCCCGCCCGTTACAAATTATGAGCCTGTAAATTATCCACCGGTAAAAAATAGTAAGCCGTATAATAACAATTCTAAGGTAAAGCAAAAATTTATCCTTGAAGATGATGATAACGGCAGTAATGCTTGTTCGATATAATAAGCCTATTCTTAGCTAAAAGCAGAAATCTCTAGTCTTTAGATATATACAGTAATCTCTGATATGATATATTTATCACTACCAATAGGTTTATTACTTATTAATAAAAATTAATATTTAAATATAGAAATATGTTAAATTTATTAATAGGTATATTATGAAAAGTAAACTCTCAGCAAGTACTGCTAGTCTTACCTTTATAAAAGGCCTTCAAAACCCTATTGTTACTGAAATAAAAGAATTAACAAAAAAATTACATTTTTAAAAAGATCAAGAGCTTGAAAAAGCTTACGGTATGGCTTCAGATGATGTTTCTATTCAAGCAACAAGAGAACAGATATTATATGCTTTAAGAGCTGTGGAATCTGCAAAACAACATTCAACAGACAAGACACAAGCATTTATTAAATGACTATGGTATTTGTGTTGCTTACTCATTTGCTAATTATAAAAGAAGCGGTAAGGACATACTAGAATTTGTATCACCTTATTTATTAAAAAACGCATCTGATATGGAATATATTAAGGCATATATTCCTGAAGCATATATAAAAGAAAGGAATAAAAATGATGCTATGGAATTGTTTGGTAAACGAGAAGTAAGAGACTATTTAGATCAAAAGTCTTATGAGTTAGTAAGCACATCGCCTGTACCGTCTACTCCTTCTACAACGGACACATTTAATTATGATAGTGATGAAATTACGGTTACTGGAGAAGAGAACACGATGCCGAATACTGAACACGCTTGATACCACTGTCACGCCGTAGCTTGTCCACGGGAGCTAGTCAAAAATACTAATATTATTAGTATTTTTAGTTATTTTCTGGATATCGTGGTCAAGCCACGGGATAACGCCGAACGAGTTTCTCGTGCCATACAACAACATTAAGATTTCCAATTTAATTCCGGATAGTTTCTAATTTCAGCTTTATAATTGCTATGCTTTAACCATTTCTTAGCTGTTTCTAAATATAGGCAAATTATCGGTGTGATGTATAAAGAGTAAGTAATTGCAATGTGTGAGTAAACCTCCCACTACTGCAGGTCCTAGTGATCTTCTCTCTGTTCTTGTTGCTCCGACTCCAAGCGCAATAGGCATAGTTCTCATTAAGGCAGCTAGGGTAGTCATCATAATTGGTCTGAATCGTATTATACATGCTTCATAAATTGCTTCATGCCGAAGATTGATTGCCAGTTCTCTCAAGTTCTAAGGCAAAATCGATAATCATGATAGCGTTTTTCTTCACTATACCGATTAACATTATAAGTCCGACAAATCCGTACATATCAAGTTCGCTATTAAATATTAGTAGAGCGAGTAATGCTCCCAATATAGCGGTAGGTGGTCCTAAAAGTATAGTTATAGGATGCACAAAACTTTCATATAACATGCCAAGGATGATGTAAATAACTATAACGGCAAGTCCAAGCAATAAGCCAAGATCGGAAAAAGACGACTGACATGCCTGCACTGTTCCTTGGAAGCTTCCCGTAATCGTAGCCAGCATTTGTAACGCTCTTATTGCTTGATTAACTTTTGGAACGGCATCACTAATTGAATATCCATCTTGCAGGTTAAATGATACCATAACTGAAGGTAATTGCCCGAAATGTGAAATACTAAGCGGGCCAACAGTGTTAACAATTTTAGCAAGGGTAGTTAGCGTTACTAAATTGCCGCTTGTGGAGTTAATATTGACTAAAGATAACATTGATGAATCTGTTTGATATTTAGGATCTAGCTCTAAAATAACGTCATATTGAGCTGTTGGGGTATATAATGTGGAAATCTGCTCAGCACCGTAAGCGGCATATAAGATATTCTGGACGTGCTCGACTGATATACCGAGTTTTGCAGCCTTATATCTATCAATCTGCACTAAAGTTTATGGCTGTGCTATTTGTCAATCCAAAGTTACGTTAATAAAACCTGGCAGTCGTGCGAGCTTGTCCTTTAATTTCGGTGCAAAGCTAAATAGCACATCTTGATCGAGTTCTTGCATAGTATATTGATATTGGCTTTTGGTTGCTGGTCCGTCGATCGTAATAGTAGGTACGTTCTGGATATATACCCTTAAACCTATTAAATGATTTAGTTTTGAACGTAACTGATCTATAACGGCGTCAGCTCCTATTCTTTGATCACAAGGTTTTAAGCTAATCAAAATCGTACCCTGATTTACGGCAGAGTTTCTACCTGAAACACCTACGGCAGAAAAAAATGAATCTATATTAGGATTTTTAAGTAATACATCACTTACTTGTTGCTGTTCTTGCACCATCGCATCAAAAGAAATAGTTTGCGCGGTGTCGGTAAAAACTAAGATTTGTCCCGTATAGGAATAAGGCATAAAGCATAAAGCCTTTGCGTACTTTCCCAAATAAATAAGCCGTTGCGATGATTACTAAGAGAAAAATATAAGCATAGTAGTTTTTGAATGCTCTACTACTGTTTTTAGACTGCTACCATATGTTTGTTTGACATATTCAAAGGCTTTTTCGGTTAGTGGTAAGTCGTTATTGCGAGGCATCAAAGGCGCTGTGGCAATCTCGGTTGGTTGCCCTGAGAGTGCTTCGTCACTACGTTCCTCGCAATGACGATCCCTCAAAAACACATTACATAACATAGGAGTTATGGTTATCGAGATAACTCCCGAAAGTAAAATAGAGGTAGTAATAACAACGGCAAAGTTCGTGCAGTAGCTTCCCTAAAATTCCGCTCATAAATAATATTGGGATGAATATCGTCATTAGGGATAAAGTCCTTGAGATGATAGTAAATCCTATTTCTTTAGTACCGTTAATACATCCTGCTTATGTCGTGTGATATTTTCAAGCACTACTATTGCATCATCCACGACAAAACCCATCGCAAGCGTTAGAGCCATTAAAGACATATTATCGATGCTATAACCGAATAGATATTGTAAAGGCAAAAGTACCGACAAACTGATAAAGGAAGGGCAATAGTCGGAATAATCACGAACCGTCAGTTATGTAGAAAGAGAAATATAGCAATCACTACGAGTATTAAAGTGAGTAGCATAGTAAAATTGGTCTCATTTACCGATGCTCTGATATAGAAATTGACCTATCAAACATGATATTAATATTAATGCCCTCAGGGATTTGCCTGCGAAGCAACGGCAATACTTCTTTTATAGAGTCGACTATTTCAATAGTATTAGTAGTATCCGGTTGTTTTTGAATAGCAAGTATTACTCCCGGCTTATCCCTATACCAAGCGGCTATTTTATTATTAGCTACGTTATCAATGGCTTTCCCAATATTTTTAAGAAAAAGCGGATTACCGTCTTTATAAGTTAATATTAACTCATTCTATTCTTTAACATTTTGTAATTGTCCAGGGGCTCTAATGCTTGAGTAGATATCTGTACCGTATAAAAAGCTCCGGTCGGTAAATTAACGTTAGCAGAGATGATAATGTTTGATACTTGGTCAAGCCCTATATTATTTGCTGCCATTTTAACAGGGTCAATCTGCACACGCACTGCATATTGCTGTGAGCCGTAAACTTGTATCTGTGCAACACCCGGCAGCATAGATAAACGCTCAGCCATAATTGTTTCGGCGTAATAGTCCACGGTATATAAGGGGAAGAATCTCAGAGGTTAAAGATCAATAAAATATAGGTGCGTTGGCAGGATTTACTTTACAATATGAGGGCGGGGTAGGTAAGTCGTTCGGTAGTTGCTTGTATGTCTTGTGCCGCTGCATCTATATTTCGGTCTAAATTAAACTGCAAAGTAATTTGAGTAGTACCGTTACTATTAACCGAACTCATCGAGTCAATATCTGATATCGTTGAGCATTGCTTTTCAAGCGGTAATGCAACTGAAGATGCCATAGTAGTAGGGTCAGCTCCAGGCAAGCTTACTGAAACCGGAATAGTCGGGCAGTTGATATCAGGTAAAACGCTTACTGGTCATATCCTATAGCCGAATGCTCCAAACAGCAAAATAGTTGCCATGAATAAAGTAGCAAGAACCGGACGCTTAATAAATATTTCTGAAATACCCAATTATTTTTTCCTGTTTTATGGATTTTTTCTGTCATACATATCGTCATTGTGAGCGACTGTAAGCAGCGTGGCAATTTCATGAAATAATGACAAACTCCTAAGATTGCTTCGTCAATTACTTTGTAATTTCCTCGCAATGACGATTTGACACTACTCCTCCCTAACACTCACCTCTGCTCCGTTAGATAATCGTAGCTGCCCGTTGGTGATTACCGTTTCTCCCTCATCTATACCGCTTTTAATAACAATAAAACCATCATTAGAAAACACTATATCTATATTCTTGACCACGGCTTTATTATCTTGATCGACAACAAATATATAAGGACCTTGAGCGTTAGTTTGCATGGCTTTAGACGGAACTATTAAAGCCTCTTGTTCGATGTAAATCGTTAGGGATACACGAACACACTGTCCCGGCCATAATATTTCGTTTTGGTTAGGTAGTGTTGCTTTAACTTTGATAGTGCCGCTATTTGGATCAATCGAATTATCGACAAAAACGATCTCACCGTCTTCTAACCGTCAAAGCTAAATGATTAGATTTTTGAGATTTATTAATACGCTCGAGATATTTTTCAGGTACGGAGAAGCTGACATAAATAGGCGAGCTAGTATTGATAGTTACTAGACGGACAAAATCCGGCGATACTAAATCACCTATATCCACATTACTCTCACTAAGTTTACCATCACAAGGAGCTACTATTTTTGAATACTCGATTTGTAAATTAGCGTCTGCAATAATTGCTTTATCGCGTTCCACGGTGGCCCTAAGCATATTCATATTAGTTAGTATCTGTAAATATTGCTCTTCCGAAACAGCTTTTTCCTCGTATAAAGCACGATATCTTGCCTTTTCTTTTATAGCATCTTCAAGGTTATAAGTATCACTTAGTAAATTTGCTTGTGCTTGCTGTAATTGATTTTGAAAAGGACGAGAATCGATTTCATATAATCAATCACCTGTTTTTACTTCGTGTCCGTCATCAAAATTTACACTTAATATTTGGCCCGTAACTTGAGATTGCATATCGGCACTTTGGTCAGTTTCAGCTACTCCTGCAAGTTCTATCACATCAGATACGTCTTTTCTGATAACTTGTGTTACCTCAACTGGAGCTGCTATAGTGATTTGTTTACTGCTTTTATTATGATGTTTTATTACCCAAACTACTAATATTACTATTGAGTACTAGTAATGTTATCAATATCAAATTCTGCATTATTGTTTTAAGCATTGTTATTTGCCAAAATCAAAAATAGGTCCTGCTATGTTGCCGCCTACCTGCCAAGTCTCAGCTGAGTTAGTAAACAGAGTATTAAGTTTATTGCTACCGAATCCTAATAAGCCTGTTAAAGAAATTTGTGGAAAATAAGTAGCTTTTATTGTTTTTAAGTTTACATCTGTTGCTAGTAAATTCTGCTCTGCTGCTTTAATATCCGGTCTTTGCTCTAAAAGCTCTGATGGTAATATTTTAGGTAATACCGGTAGAGCAAGGAAGTAATCTATTGGTTTATTACGATAAATTAAGCCGTTTACTATATTTTCAGGAATTCTACCTACTAAAATTTTTAAAGTGGTTTCCTGCTCATGTCTTTGTTGTTTTAAAGGCGGCAATGATAACTTAATAAGTGCAAGCTCGGAAGCAGCTTCACTAACCGATATTAAATCACCTATGCCAAGATTATATAATTTCTGATTTAATTTATAAATTTCCGTTTGAGCCTCAATTAGCTTTTCAGTTAGATAGATTTGTTTGTCTAATACTAAAAGATTAAAGTAACTTATAGTGACGTTACTTATAACTGATAAAAGTACCGCTGCCTTGTTATACTCACTTGCAAGGAAAGTTTTTTAGCTGATTCGCTAGCGTTGGCGGCTGCATCTATAAATCCAGTTCGTAATTAAGCACGCTTGCTAGCCTCAAATTATTAGAGAATTTCGGTTCATTCGGTGCTTTTGTTTCTTTACTGTTTTTTGTTTGATTTGCTCCGCCTTGTAAATTGATTTGTGGAAATCTATAAGAATTAATAAGATTAAGCTGTGCTTTCGCTGCTAGCACATTACTCATTGCCAGCTCAATATCGGAGTTACTGGTTAAAGATTCTCCGATTAGGTTATTTAACACCGGATCGTTAAATTGCAGTCACCACTTGGAGGATGCATTATTATTTTGTTCTAGAGAATAATTATTCCAAGTAGTAGGTAATGAGAGTTTAGGGGGAATATTATCGTGTTTTGCATTACAACCACATAGAAGAAATGATGACATCGATAAAACGAGAATATATTTTAAGTAAATGCAAAATCGGCATATGAAGTTCATCGATTAGGTTCATTAAAATAAATTACTTAATATTAATTATGAATCTTTAAACCTTTATGTCAATATAGACTATTATTTGTTCAACTAACTATTTTTATAATTACGTAATAATGTTGCTATAGCATATTTTAGAAAGCTTGATATAAGTGAATTTTGCAGGATTCACTTGTGTGTGCACGTATTTTTATAAGCTGTGTAGGCTCACCCTTAAATTCATCTTATCTGAAGCTTTCTAAAATATGCTGTAACTTTTCAGAAACAACTTTAATTTCATAATTTTGTTTGAGAGTAAGGTAGGCGTTTTTAGAAAATTCTTTTGCTTTTATAGGGTTCTCTATTAGATAGACAATTTTTGCTGCTAAATCTTCAGCAGAGCCGGCTTTACAAATAAGCCCGTCTTGCATGTCGTTTAAGATTGCTGCAGGCCCTTCAGTATCTGTACTAACGATAGGCATGCTTGCCTCCATTGCTTCAAGCACTATAATTCCAAACGGTTCATGAAGAGACGGTAAGCAAAAAATATCTATTTGTTTAAAGAATTTATCTCTATCGTTAATCCATCCCGTAAATGATATTTGATCTTGTAAATTAAGTTTATGTGCTAAAGCAATGAAATTATCTTTTTCTTCGCCGCTTCCACCTATAACTGCATGAAGATCATATTTTTTTTCTTTTAAAATTTTGATAGCTTTAATAAAAACATCAATACCTTTCTTAGCTACAAATCTTGCTAGTACACCAATTACGACAGGTTTTCTATATGTTTTATTTGGAATAAAGTCTTTAGCGATATTTATCATATTCGGTAGGATGCATATCCTAGATTCGGCAAAGTGATTTTTTAATAAAAATTCTTTCATATGATGCGTCAAGGCAATAACAAAATCGCATTTACGTAGTCCTTTTAAACTATAATTATGAGCGATACCAATTAATTTTATATTTTGTGATTTAGCAAATTTACTAAAATTTATTGCTCTGTTACCGTGTGCTATAATTATATCGGGTTTAGTCTTATGAATTATATACTTAAAAATAAGTACCGAGAGTAAATCAAACGGTACTATATTAGGTAGTTTTAAGCTTTGTTTGTGTAGAAAGGAATTTATTTTTGCCTTGTAAGAAGTGATATTTATAACCTCAATTTTTTGCATCTCTAAAGCAGTGCTATAATCTAAAAATGCTTGTTGAATGCCGCCAAGGTCACGACTTAGCATAATATTAAGGATCTTCATTACTTTAATTGCTCGATTTCTTTTTCTGTTAAACCGGTAAAATCTATAATTTTATCTAAAGGTTTGTTTTTTGCTAACATTTTTTTAGCTATAGAAATTTTTTGTTTTGCGTCCCCTTTAGCTTCAATATCCATAATTTTCTGCTCTTTTACGGCTAGATTATCCATTTCGGTTTTTATCATTTTTTCATAAGTATTTAACTCTTTTTCAGACCAACTAGCTTGATCCAAAGTATAAAAATCTTGTAGGTCATTCTCATAAGTTTTAGTATCAAGTAATCTATGATTTGATCTCCAATCTTTTTTGTCGGGCAATAAAATAAAATCGGCAATAGCTAAGAATAGTACTCCTCGAAGTTTTGCATATACTGCCATTTTTTTTATGATCTTCATCTTTGTTTATTATTTTTCTTGAATAGGCCTTTGCTGTATAAAGCTGAGCTCGTTTTTCAAAACCTGGATGTTTTTGCTGACCTGCATCTCTACAATAAATTGAGTACCGTATTTATCTCTACATAATACATCAACTATAGATTGTCTATAAGCAGCGATGTCGGAACCTTAGATTTTTTTAAAAAAGTAACTTCGGTAATTATTTCTTTTCCCGTATAACCTAAAATGTTATTTAGAAAATGAATAAGTATATCCTTATTTTTTTCTGTACCGAAAATTTTTAAAAATGCATAGTTATTTTTAGGGTCTAAGAAACGTGAAATTAGCATAATAGTCTATATTTTTATATATCATCACTTCATTATAGTAAATTCCAAGAAATTTGCTATAATACAATTTCCTAATATGTAAAATATTATGATTAGTAAAATTAATTTTGTAAAAATGCATGGTCTTGGTAATGATTTTGTTATTGTTAACAAACGAGATTTATCAAGTTCATATGATTTATCGCAGTTAGCAAAAAATATGGCTGAGCGTCATACAGGTATTGGTTGCGATCAGTTTATTATTTATGAAGAGCATAATGATTTTTATGAAATGATTATATATAACATAGACGGCTCTAGTGCTAAATTATGCGGTAATGCTACAAGATGTTTAGCCAAGTTAATTTATCTTGATACGGGAAAGCAAGATATTACCGTAATGGTAGGCAATAAAAAATTGCTATGTAATGTCAATGATGAAAATAATATTAGCGTTAATGTGGGAAGCGTAAGTTTTAATGAAGCTTGGATGCCAAGTCGTGATAAAGTTTGGGAATTTGCAGAGCGTTATATGATTGATTTAAAGGAAACTATTTGCGTTGATATAGGTAATCCGCATGTAGTTATTTTTAGTAAGTTAGAACCTCAAGATCAAAAAATTGTCGGTGAAAGATTGCAGGCTAAGGAATTATTCGCAGATGGGGTAAACGTTAATTTTGCTGAAGTAAAAGATAATAAAATCTATTTATCCGTTTGGGAGCGGGGGGCAGGGTTAACCCTTGCTTGCGGAAGCGGAGCTTGCGGTAGTTTTGCTGCTGGTTTAAAGCGCGGTTTTATTCATTCACCAAGTACTATAGTCTTTAAGCACGGTAACCTTACTATGAAAGAAGAAAACGGTAATATAATAATGCAAGGGGCAGCTACGCTTGTAGCACGTGGGGAATATTATTGTGAGCAATAATTTAAGACAAAACGTAGTAACATTTGGCTGTAGACTTAATATTTACGAAAGTGAGATAATACGAAAAAACTTGGAATTGTCGGGTATCGATAATGTAGCAATATTCAATACTTGTGCGGTAACTAAAGCAGCTGAGAAACAAGCAAGACAAGCTATACGCAAGGCTAAAAAAAATAATCCTGATTTAAAAATTATTGTTACCGGCTGTAGTGCTCAAACAAGTCCGCAAATGTACGGTAATATGCCGGAAGTTGACAAAGTTATAGGTAATGAAGAGAAGTTATTACCTAATTACTACCAAATTACCGATGCAAAAATAACAGTTAACGATATAATGTCGGTGAAAGAGACGGCAAGTCATTTAGTAAGTAGCTTTGACTGTAAGTCTCGTGCTTTTATTCAGGTACAAAACGGTTGTGATCATTCTTGTACTTTCTGTATTATCCCTTATGGTAGAGGAAAAAGTAGATCAGTAGCAATAGGAGCTATAGTAGAGCAGGTAAAGCATTTGGTATTAAACGGCTTTAAAGAAGTAGTTTTTACCGGTGTCGATGTCACGGCTTATGGTAGTGATTTGCCAGGAAGTCCAACATTCGCACAAATGATTAAACGAGTGTTGAATTTAGTCCCTGAATTAAAGAGGCTTAGATTATCTTCAATAGATGTTGCAGAAATAGATGATGAACTTTTTGAGCTTATAGCTTATAGTGAAAGGATAATGCCGCATTTTCATATTAGCTTGCAAGCAGGTGATGATATGATATTAAAACGTATGAAAAGACGTCATAATAGAGCAAACGTAATAGAGTTTTGTCGGAAGCTGCGGGCAATAAGACCGGAAGTATCTTTTGGTGCGGATATTATAGCTGGTTTCCCGACTGAAACCCCTGAAATGTTTGAAAATACAAGAAAATTAATTTCAGAAGCGGAATTACAATATTTACATGTTTTTCCTTATTCGGAAAGAGAAGGAACGCCTGCAGCACGTATGCCACAAGTACCTAAAAATATAAGAAAAGAAAGGGCAGCAATTTTAAGGCAAGAAGGGCAAAACCAGTTGACCGAATTCTTTAAAAAACATATAGGACAGAAAGTGGAGTTATTAGTAGAGAATAATAATATTGCCCATACCGAAAATTTTATTCCGGTAAAGCTAGATAAACCTTTAGAAATAGGGCAGATATTTAAAGCGAAGTTGGTGGCGATAGAAGAGAATTATATGAAGTGTATGTTGGTTTAACGTCATTGCAGGGAGGTATTGTTGTGTAGATACTGAAGGTCGTCATTGCGAGGAGCCGTAGGTGACGTGGCAATCCAGAAAATAATTACAAAAATTCTGATTTACAGAATTTTTAACTGGATTGCTTTATCAATGGCTATGCGATTTCCTTGTAATGACGGATAAACAGGTCCACGCAACAATGCCCGCTTGCAATGACGTTCTACCTTACAATAAAAAATCAAAAACAAAAAAACAATCATGGAAAATATAGAAACAATATTAAGGCTTGCTGAGGACAAAATCTTATTAGTACAAAACTTAAAAGCTCTGCAAGAATATAAAGTAGAATTTTTAGGCAAGAATGGTATAGTGACCGGTGAGCTTAAAAAATTAGGTAGTTTAAATGAACAGGAACGTAAAGAATTTGGCTTAAAAATCAATAAATTAAAAGATAAAATACAGAATATAATAAAAGCAAAAGCAGAAATTTTAGAGGAGCAGGAACTAAATTTTAAACTTGCTGCCGATAAAATTGATTTAACAATCCCTGCACGGAGATATAAACAAGGTTCTATTCATCCAATAACACAATGTAGTGAGGAGTTAATACAAGTATTTTCGCAGTTTGGTTTTACTATAGAAAACGGACCGAATATCGAGAATGATTTTCATAATTTTACCGCTCTCAATTTTGAAGATGATCATCCCGCAAGGCAAATGCATGATACTTTTTATTTGAAAAGTCAGGAAAATAATAAGCCGCTGTTATTACGTACTCATACCTCAACAGTGCAGATTAGAGCTATGAAAAACGGCAAACCGCCTTTTAGGTTTATAGCACCGGGTAGGACTTATAGATCGGATTCGGATATGACGCATACGCCAATGTTCCACCAAATAGAAGGGCTTGTTATGGATAAAAATATCAATATGGGACATTTAAAATATGTTATCACGACATTTATAAAAAGCTTTTTTGAAAATTCTAATATTGAATTACGTTTTAGACCCAGCTTTTTCCCATTTACCGAACCTTCTGCCGAAGTTGATATTCGGATGAATAAAAACAATACATGGCTTGAGGTCCTCGGTTGCGGGATGGTTCATCCAAACGTGCTTAAAAATGTTGGTATCGATAGCAGCGAGTATCAAGGTTTTGCTTTTGGGCTTGGAGTAGAGCGTTTTGCAATGTTAAAATATAATATCAAAGATTTAAGACAATTTTTTGAAGGCGATATGCGTTGGCTTAAACATTATAATTTTGGGAGCTTTGATATACCGAATTTAGCAGGAGGGCTTACGAAATGAAATTTACGTTATCATGGTTAAAACAATTTTTAGAGACATCGGCTTCAGTTACTGAAATTGCCGAAGCCCTAACAGCTATTGGCCTTGAAGTGGAAGAGGTGATAGATAAAGCGGCGGAATTACAAAAGTTTGAAGTAGCATATATTACAAATATTAAACCTCACCCGTCAGCTGATAAATTAAAGCTTTGTGATGTTGAGACTAAAAGCGGTATGCTGCAAATAGTTTGTGGTGCGCGTAATGCAAGAGCAGGTATAAAAGTAGTACTTGCAAATATCGGAATAGAAATACCAAACGGTAAATTTAAGATTAAGGAATCTGTTATTAGAGGTGAAAAAAGCTGTGGTATGCTTTGCTCTGAAGAGGAATTACTGCTAGCTTCAGAGTCTGAAGGGATTATAGAGCTATCTGAAGATGCCGTAGTTGGAGAGAATTTTACTAAATATTACGGTTTAGATGATCCTATATTTGTTATTAACGTTACTCCTAATCGTGGTGATGCACTTGGAGTTTACGGCATCGCAAGAGATTTAGCAGCTAAAGGAATAGGAATACTTAAAGAGCTAGAAATTTCGGCAATAAAGAGTACATTTATTTCTAAAATGAAGCTTAACGTGCAAGATAAGGAAGCCTGTCCGTTATTTACTTTTAGAGAGATAAGAAATTTAAAAAATAAACCAAGCCCTGATTGGTTACGGAAATTATTAAAAAATGTTGGGGTAAACACTATTTCAAGCTTAGTGGATGTAACAAATTATATTTCCTATAGCTTTGGACAGCCGATGCATGCTTACGATGCAGATAGGATAAAAGGGGGAATTACTGTAGCACGTCATTGCGAGAAGCATAGCGACGAAGTAATCTCAGGACAACAAAATGAGATTGCCACGGCTGCTTTGCAGTCTCGCAATGACGTAGCTAAATGCCACGCCCTAAACGGCAAAGAATATTTACTTACAGAAAATGATTTAGTTATAAAAGATGAAAGCGGTATTCAAGGTCTGGCCGGTGTCATTGGCGAGGCTGATAGTAGTTGTACTGATAGTACGACTAATATAATACTCGAGGCTGCTTGTTTTAATGCTAAAATGGTTGCAGCTAGCGGGCGAAGGTTCCAAATTGATACGGATGCTCGATATCGTAATGAGCGTAATATCGATAGAAATTTTACGGAAAAGGCTTTGGATATAGCAACTAATCTTATTTTGTCAATATGCGGAAACGGTGAAGTATCGGAAGTAGTGAAAGTCGGTGAAAAAGAGTCACAAAAAAAACCTTTAGATTTTTCAGCATGTTATTTAGAAAAAATTACAGGAATTAAACTAAATATCAAAGCGATAGAAGCCATATTAAATAAACTAGGATTTATTACGGATGTTAAAGGTGAGATTATAAAGGTAATAGCTCCTTCTTGGCGTCACGATATAACTATTTTAGAAGATATAGCTGAAGAAATCGCTCGTATTTACGGCTATGATAAAATAGAGAGTATAAAATTACCTGAACTAGACCAAGATAATAATAAGCTAAGAGAGCATAAAAGAATATCTAGTTTTAAAAGGATATTAGCAAGCAAAGGCTATGATGAGGTAGTAACTAACTCTTTTATGAGTAGTGAAGATGCAAAGTTGTTTGCTGAATTAAAAGAAGAGTTATTTTTGCTTAATCCTATTAGCATAGGAGACAATTATATGCGTCCTACTATACTGCCGAATTTGTTAAGTATAGTAAGTAAAAATCTAGCACGCTCTATAAAAGATATGGCTTTTTTTGAAGTTGGACCAAGTTTTATAGATTTAAATACGGAAGCAACTTATTTGACGGCAATTATAAGCGGTTCATATAATAATAAAAACCCTCATTCGCTTGGACGAGGCTATGATGTTTTTGATCTTAAAGGCGATTTAGAGTTGGTAGCTGATTATGCAGGACTATCTATAGATAAATGTATAGCAACAAATGGGACAGCATTGCCACAATATTATCATCCAACTAGAGCAGTAAATATAGGGCTTGGTAAAAATTTATTAGGTCATTTTGGGCAGATACATCCTAAAATCTTGAAATATTACGATATTAATCAGGAAATATTTGCATTCGAGCTAAATATTACGAATTTGCCATTGATAAAAGCTAAATTTGGTAAAAAAGACGAATTTGCAGTATCGGATTTCCAAGCTAATTTTAGAGATTACGCATTTATTGTTGGTCAAGATCATAGAGTCGGTGAAATAATATCATATATAAATAATTTTAATAAAAAGCTTATCAAATCAGTTATATTATTTGATATTTATAGTGGTGATAAATTACCTGAAGGTAAAAAATCTATAGCGGTTAAAATAGAGTTACAAGCAGATGATCGGACGTTATCTGATACTGATTTAAATTCGTTCAGTAAAGATTTAGTTGCTGCCATCTCACAAAAATTTCAAGGAACATTAAGAGAATAACAATATGTTAAAATTAATAGTTGAAACAAAAACATTAGTTCAGTCCCTAGGGTTTGCAAGTTCCGTTGTTGAAAAACGTAATGTTACACCTGAATATGCAAACATTAAATTATCGGCAAAAGATGGCAATCTAGAGCTTAGTGCTACTAATATGGATTTGTACTTAAGTCAAAAAATAGCAGTACAGGTAGTAAGTGAAGGTGAATGTACCGTTTCTACGAAAACTCTAAATGATATAGTCCGAAAACTTCCGGATTCCGAGCTTACATTAACAGATCTCGGTACAACGGGACTTGAGATCAAAGGAAAAAATTGTAAATTTAATTTATTTACTTTGCCGGTTAGTTCTTTTCCTGCGATGGATAGTATTAATCCTGAAGCAAGTTTTAAAATTTCTTGCACAGATTTTGCTAAAATAATCGAATCGACAAAATTTTCGATTTCTTTAGATGAAACTCGTTATAATTTAAACGGTGTTTATTTACACATAAAAGACAAAGAGTTTTGTTCGGCAAGTACCGATGGGCATAGACTTTCGATTTCATGGGTAACATTAGAAAAACAAATAAAGAATTTTGGAGTTATATTACCCCAAAAAAGTGCAGAGGAAATTTTAAAAATCATTAAAGATCCTAAAAATATAAATGAAGATATAGAAATTTTATTAAGTAGCAATAAGATTAAATTTATATGTAACGAAAATACTAGTATGCTATCAAAGCTTATAGACGGTACTTTCCCTGATTATAGTACTTTTATTCCGGAAAGCAGCAGCTCAAAATTAGTAATTAATCGAAAAATGTTTGCAGATAGTATAGAAAGGATAGCGATAATAACCGTTGAAAAATTTAGAGCAGTAAAATTATCGTTATCTCGTGAAACCTTAGAGATTAGTGCCGTCGGTGAAGCAAGAGGTAATGCAAAAGAGGTTATTAATTCTTCACAAGATAAGGAAAGTTTTTATGAATATAATAGTGATGAGTCTTTAGCTATAGGCTTTAACCCGCAATATTTGGAAGATGTCTTAAAAGCAGTGAAATCGGATGTAGTAGAACTATATTTTGCAGATGTTTCAGCACCGGTACTTATTAAATTTCCTGAGAATCCTAAAGATATTTTTGTCGTCATGCCTGTTAAGGTGTAAGTGTTATGAGAACCGGAATATATAAGCATTACAAAGAAAAATTATATCAAGTTATAGATACTGCAAAACATACTGAAACTTTGCAAGAGTTATATGATAATTTCCAGCTTCTGGGTAAGGCCGCTTGAAATGTTTAACGAAAAGGTTTTATTACACGACAAAAATATTCCACGTTTTGAATTTATTTCTGAGAAATAATTAAATCTGCCATATGTTCATGCCTGCCTATGCGGGCATGACATCGAGTGGGTTTTTTTGAGCCATATAACAATGCCAAAGAACGGTGGGAAGAAATAATTTTTGACTAATAGCTAAAGCTTCTCTATTATTTCCCTCAAGCACACTAATTAAATATTGGTTATGAAGAAAATTATCGGATTATTTTTTGTAATTATACTTAGTGCAATAAGTACTAGTATCTTAGCGGGTGATTATCCAAAAACAGAACGAGAGCAGAAATGGGACGAAGTAGGTTCTATAGCAGGTGAAGAAGGATTAGTTTTTAGACCGGGTAGGGTTAAGAATGAATCTACTAAAGCTGTAGGAGGTTCAGTTAATAAATATCTCTGGCAAGCAGCATTAGAGACTATAAGTGTTGCTCCTCTTGCATCAGCCGACTCAAACGGCGGTGTGATTATTACGGAATGGTATAGCCCACGTTCTAATCCTAATTTTCGATTTAAAATAAATATATTTATTAAAGACGATGTAATCAGCCCTGATTCAATCGAAGTGAAAGTATTTGAAGAAATGCTTAAAAATAAACAATGGGTACTTAATGAAAACACCTCAAATCTTGCTATCACGCTTGAAGATAAAATTTTAAGAAAAGCTAGAGAGATATATATTAATAGTGTGAGGTAATAACAGTATTGCCCTCATTGCGAGGAAATTACGGAGTAATTGACAAAGCAATCTCAGGATATTTGATGAGATTGCCGTGCAGTCTACGACTGCTCGCAATGACAATACAGTATATAAATTAAAAAAATATGAACCAAATAGAACAAAAATGGCAGTACATTTGGCAAGAAGAAAAAGCTTTTGAGGTATCAAACACGAGTAGCAAGCCAAAATATTACGTACTTGAAATGCTGCCTTATCCTTCCGGTAAAATCCATGTAGGTCACGTACGCAACTATTCTATAGGTGATGTTATTGCAAGGTTTATGACTATGCAAGGTTTTAATGTGCTTCATCCGATGGGCTGGGATGCTTTCGGGCTACCTGCCGAAAATGCCGCAATAAAAAATAATTCTTACCCAAAAAAATGGACATATTCTAATATCAAGAATATGAAAAAGCAGCTAAAATCTATGGGCTTTTCTTATGATTGGTCTAGAGAGATAAATAGTTGCGATCCTGAGTATTATAAACATGAGCAGAAATTCTTTTTAGAGCTTTATGAACGAAATCTTGCTTATCAAAAAGAATCATTTGTTAATTGGGATCCGGTTGATAATACCGTGCTTGCGAATGAACAAGTTGTAGACGGGCGTGGTTGGCGTTCAGGTGCAATAGTTGTAAAACGTTATTTAAAGCAATGGTTCTTAAAAATTACCGATTATGCTGAAGAATTATTAAACGAAATTCAGAATTTAAAAGAGTGGCCTGAAGCTGTTCGGTCTATGCAAGAGAAATGGATAGGTAAATCGATAGGTGCTAATTTTCATTTCAAAATTAAGGATAATGAAGAGACTACTATAGAAGTATTCTCAACCAAACCTGAAACCATTTTTGGTGCTAGCTTTATAGGAATTGCCTTTAATCATCCGATAATAGAGCGGTTAGTTTCTAAAACACCTGAAATACTCGCTTTTATAACTCAATGGTCGCATATTACAAGAAGTAGCGAACTAGAAAAGGCTGAAAGGGAAGGTGTATTTACCGGTCTTTTTGTTACTCATCCTTTCGATTTAAATATAGTTTTACCGGTTATTATTACTAATTTTGTGCTAATGGATTATGGAACTGGTGCAATATTTGGTTGCCCTGCTCATGACAAATGTGACCATGAATTAGCTGTCAAAATGAATTTATCTATTAAACAAGTCATTAAAGCAGATATGGATGTACAAAAGACCGCTTATACGGAAGATGGCATTTTAATTAATTCGGATTTTCTAAACGGCTTAACTAGTCACGAAGCAAAACAAGAAGTCATCGGAGAATTTGAGAAACTAGGCATAGGTAAAAGCAGCGTAAATTATCGTCTAAAAGATTGGGGGATTTCAAGGCAGCGCTTTTGGGGATGTCCTATTCCTATGATTCACTGCGAAATTTGTGGCATAGTGCCTGTACCTTACAAAGACTTACCCGTTACTTTACCTGATGATGTCAATTTTGACGGTCACGGTAATCCGCTTGATCATCATCCTAGTTGGAAACATGTTAATTGTCCGAAATGCGATAAGCCGGCTGTGCGTGAAACCGATACTTTTGATACATTTTTTGAATCATCTTGGTATTTTACGAGATATTGCAATAGCAATGCTACAGAGATGACTGATAAAAAAGCTTGTGATTACTGGCTACCGGTTGATAAATATATAGGCGGCATTGAACATGCGGTAATGCATTTATTATATGCAAGGTTTTTCACAAAAGTAATGAACGAACAGAATTACGTAAGCATTCGAGAGCCTTTTAAAGGGCTATTTACTCAAGGTATGGTGCTGCATGCCACTTACAAAGATGAACATAATAATTGGTTATATCCTGAAGAAGTAGTTAAAAAGGGTAATGCATTTTTTCATAAAGAAAGCAATAATAGAGTAGTGCAGGGACGCATTGAAAAGATGAGTAAGTCTAAAAAGAATCTCATTGATCTTGAGACAATGCAAGAGCAATATGGGGCAGATGCTATTAGGCTTTTTGTACTGTCCGATAGTCCGCCTGAGAAAGATCTAGAATGGTCGGCAAGCGGTGTTGAAGGCTGCTCACGTTTTATTAATAAGCTTGAGTATATGTTTAAGGCGATAGATTCTTTAAAAGATGATGTGAATAGCGAGGTTAATAAAGAGCTTAATAGGTTAGTACATTTTACAATAAAGCACGTCGCCGAAGATATAAAGCATTTTGCCCTAAACAGAGCAATAGCACGTATGCGCGAGCTTTCTAATGCTATATCTGCTGAAATATCCAAAGATAAAATTGATGTTAAAACCGTAAGGCATGGCTTTAATGTTTTAGTACAGCTACTAAATCCTTTTATCCCGCATATTACGGAAGAAATTTGGCAAAAGCTTGGCAATAAAGAGCGATTATATAATTTGTCTTTTCCTGCATTTGATGAATCAATGCTAGAGTTAGATACATATATTATGGCAGTGCAGGTTAACGGCAAACTCCGTGATACCTATGAGTTTAAAACTTCCGTAAGTGAAGATGAAATAAAGCAAGTTACCGTCAGTCTGCCAAAGGTACAAAAGTTTTTAGAAGGGAAAGAGCCGAAGAAGCTTATCCTCGTTCCTCGTAAAATTGTGAATATACTCGTTTAATTTGGAAAATTGGCTACGTTGTTTTGGTAAGTCTTCGGATGCTCACGTATTAAGTATATGCTCCACTCCTCGGCTTACAGACTCCTTGCTCTTTCCAAATTAAACTGTGTCTAGCTACTTTTCATTTATCAGAAGTATATTATTTTTTGAATCTGTCATCCCGCGACTTGATCGCGGGATCTAGTTTAAAATACTAATTATTGTATTACCACCATACTAACCCAAAAAAAAATAGTAGTATGACCTAAAACTACCTCCTTATGTTTATCTAATGAAGCGTCATAATGCTGCTGCATCTCATTTATAAAATTACTGCAATTATTATGGTAAGTACTTTTTGAAGCACCCTTATAACTCTGATAAGATGAAGTTTCATAATGCCCCTTCTCTAAGGTAATAGTAAATATTGTTTATTAGCATTAATACTTTATCTATTATATAATTGGCTGCCTACCAAAATGCGGCAAAAACACCGCCATCAATACTTAAAGTGTCTTCTTCTGTTTCACAAGTTATAATCCTAAGATAACAGAGGTTTGCTATACTATCTATACTTAGATTTAAATCTGACTCTGAATCTAGCACGTCTATTTTTTTTCTATTAGTCATAAAGATACCCTTTTAGTTACTAATTAATTAAACTTTTTGTATAACTTGCGTCTAAGGGTAAATTTGTATGTCAATCCGGTACTCACATCCTTACGTATTTTTATGTATGCTGCGGTGGCAAGTGTTTCCGTGTCGTCTTCAAATTCTTCCTTATTATCTACATGATGCAATAAGTCTATTGTAGGTTCAGTAATTTAAAAAAATCAATTAGCTACTAATAGACTGTCTGTAATAAATTTTAACCGGTAATTTAATTTTTTTTTGCTGTAAATTATAAGATTTTTTTGAAATAGGAATTGCTATTTCTGCAAAAATCTTCAATTATTAATTAAAATTTATTACAGATAGACTATTAAATAGTGCGCCTGAGTGCGCCTGATTTTATACCTGAAGTCAATAAATGGTATTAATAAATTAATGCATGAAAATATCGATTTCATTCCAACCGATAAGGTCTAAATTAGCTCTTATCGGTAAAAAACGGAAAATATCTTGGGCAAGTTCATACCTATTTTCTTTAAGTAGCATTTTTTGTAAAATATCTTTTAACTGATGCAAATAAAGCACATCTTTTGCTGCATATTCTTTTTGTTCTGAAGATAAATTATCCGCACCCCAATAGGAAGATTGTTGTTGTTTTGAAATATTTATATTAAGCAATTCTCGGCACAAATCCTTAAGCCCATGACTATCGGTATAAGTTCTAACTAGTTTTGAAGATATTTTAGTACAAAAGATATTTTCTAAATCTATACTTAAATATTTTTTTATGGATGCTAGATCAAATCTAGCAAAATGAAATATCTTACATCTAGTTTTATCTAGTAATAATGCTTTTACATTAGGAGCTGTATAATCTTGATTTGTAAAATGAACAAGATGAGCTTCACCATTGCCGTTACTAAATTGTAGCAAACATAGTTTATCTCTATGTAGATTTAGTCCCATTGTCTCGGTATCTATAGCTAGATCTCCTTCAAGTTTAAAATTATTAGGTAGGTCGTTTTGATAAATTTTTATAGTCATAAATGATTTTTAATTCCTTTGAATCAATAATGTTGTTGTGCGGATCGAAAAACGCATTCTGTGTCATACCGTGGCTTGACCACGGTATCAAAAAAAATTAAAAAAGCCTGGATCCTGCGATCAAGTCACGGGATGACAACAAAGTTTTGTTATTGGTGATTAAACACCTGCTCATTTGGAGCAGCTACTCCTAAAACTTTCTTTGCTTGTTCTTCTAACATATCTTTATTTAGAGATTCCGTTCGAAGTAATTTGACGTTATGCTCAAGTTCTACTCTTTCTGCTCGTAAGCCTTTTAGTTCATCATAAGCTTTTTCAAGCTGCCTATTTACTTTTAGATATGCAATAATCCCTTTGTTACCATATATGCAATGAAAAACAAAATATCCAAGCAGTACAGCTAAAACGATATTTAAAATTATTTTTTTAGCATGATTATTTAAATGTATTATCATAAATATATATTCATAAGAAATAATATCAGAGCGGTTAAAATAATACTATCAAATCTGTCTAGCACTCCTCCATGACCGGGTATTATATGACCGCTATCTTTAATATTAAATTTTCGCTTAAAATATGAAATAAATAAATCACTTAATTGAGCTATTAATGCTAATATACAACTAATTATAAACAAATAAATTTTATTTGAAAAATAGTAATTTTCAATATGAAAGTTTGGTATAAAACTCACTAATACTGCAACTAAACCTGCTGATAATACTCCCGTCACTAAACCGCTCCAGGTTTTTTTAGGACTAAGTTTCGGAGCAAGTTTTGCTCCTTTAAAAGTTTTACCGCCAATCATAGCGAAAGTATCTACCGACCACATTATGCAAAAATAAAGCATAATAAGCCATCTATTGGTATCTTCCATACTTAAAAATATTAATAGGCTTATAGGAATCGGAATAATAATTAGCCCGATTAATAGATCAGGAATAGAAGAGTAGGTCATATTATACCATTCACTTAACATTCCCGTACCTACTAATATTATTAGAATATAGAATAAAGGCTTACACCATAATATAGCTATGACGAATAACGGAACTAAAACTATACCGGACAGGATTCTTAAATATATGTTTGATTTTTGTTTATCTTTTACCAAATGTTCTTTTCCTTTTTGAGTAATCATTTATAGCTTCTTGTATATCATATTTATTAAAATCAGGCCAATATTTGGGTGAGAAATATAATTCAGCATAAGCTGCTTGCCAAAGCAAGAAATTACTGATACGATAAACCCCGCCCGGTCTTATTAATAAATCTACATCCGGCATTTCAGGATCATATAAAGCGTGTTGTATATCGCTGTCACTTACTGCTTTTTTACCGCTTGTAATAATTTTTGTGCAGGCATCAACTATTTCTTGACGACTTCCATAACTAAAAGCTATACAAAGCGTTATCTTATTATTATTTTTTGTTAATTCTATAGCATTATTTATTTGTTTTTGCAATGAGCTACTTAATAAAGTCAGCCTACCTATTACTTTTATTTTAACGCCGTTTTTATGTAAATTATTTAATTCGGTTTTTAAATAAATACTTAATAATTTTATTAAGAAATCTACTTCCGTGCTTGAGCGTTGCCAATTTTCGGAAGAGAAAGTATATAAAGTTATATAAGGTATGTTAAGGTTAAGAAACTCAGGCAGTAATTCACGAATTTTATCGGCTCCTGCTTTATGCCCTTCAGATTTTGTTAAGTTATGCTGATCTGCCCAACGAGCATTACCGTCCATTATTATTGCTAAATGTTTTATGTTAGTCATTATTTTATATTTTAGATGTTGCTGCATGGATCGATTTTTCGGTCATTGCGAGCGACTGCAAGGAGCATGGCAATCTCATGAAACAATATAAAATTTCTGAGATTGTCACGCCCTCGGCTTTGCCTATCCTTGTAATGACGACTTGGCCTCTACACGGGAATGACATCGGTAGTCATATTTTAGGTATTTCGATTCTTACCGATAGCCCGCCTAGATCCTTGCTATCTTCTAAATAAATAGAGCCTTTATGATCGTTTATTATTTCTTTAGTAATAGCAAGCCCAAGCCCTACGTTACTTGCATTATCAAGTTGTCTTGCTTTATCCGATCTATAAAACGGTTTAAATACAAGGTGTGTTTCCGTATCATCTATACCGGGACCGTTATCCTCAATAATTATAGCTACGGTAGATGAATTATCTTTTGAGGATATCTTAATTTTAGTTCCATATTTTATAGCGTTACCGATTAAATTAGACAAGGCTCTTTCAAAAGAATGCGGCTTAATGCATACTTCTAGTTTATCTAAATTAGTAGATTTTATAAATTCAATATTTACATGTGACCATTTGTTAAAAAAACGTTCCATCCAAGGTAATAATAAAATGTCTTCAAATTCTTCTGTATTTTCACCTTTAGCAAAATCTAAATAAGAATTTATCATTTGCTGCATAGTTAATATATCTTGTTTTAACCCTTCGCTTTCTTCGCTTTCTTCCATCAATTCAAGTTGTAGCTTCATTCTTGTTAAAGGAGTTCTCAGGTCATGAGAAATCATAGCAAGCATAGTGGTTTTTTTAGTAATTTGTTTTTCAATACGAGCTTTCATTTTTAAAAAAGCAAGCCCTGCTTTTCTTATTTCTAAGGCTCCTGAAGGTTTAAAATTTTTGCCTTTTAAAATACCTCGACCAAATTTATCCATGCTATCCGCAAGAGTGAGTATTGATTTAATTTGCTTTTTGGAGAAAATAATAGAAACAGAAAGTAATATAACAGTTAAAGATATAACCCATAAAACAAATATATATACTGTAGGATTAAGTAGTAACTTTGCAGGAAAAGTAATATATAATACTCCATCTTTTAATTCTAAAAATACTTCAATTTTATTTTCCTTATTTAGTTTAACTATATTTTTTTCATGGATTTTTGTAGCTAAAATATTTTTGAATATAGTTAAAGATTCACCTAATTTAGGCTGTTTTATAGATAACTTTTTATTAAGCTGAAACTGATAAGATAAATTAAGATAATTTTCCGATAAATGGGTTATCTTTCTTGAATTATTTCTATGTTCTTTAATCAATGATTCTATTTCATTGATAATAATAGTACTAGTATAATATGAAACATTATACCAATGACGATCGTAAAACAAAAATATAGCAACGATTTGTCCTATTAAAATCGGAATGATTATAATAAACATAAACCGTACAAATAATGTTCTTGGTAAAGCATATTTCAAAGAGCTTGATACAAGCGAATTTTTCAAGATTCGTCTGTGCTCACGTATTTTTATACGCTGTGTAGGCTCGCTTTTAAATTCATCTTGTCTGAAGCTCTTTGAAATATGCTGTAATAATTTAGATATAAAGTGCATAGCCCTCATTACGCACAGTTTTTAAATATTTCGGCTCTTTTGGGTTGTCTTCTATTTTGCTTCTTATTCTTGTAATTTGTACATCGATAGAACGCATACTAAGCCCTCCCATTATTTTTGACAGTTCAAAACGACTAGTAGATTTACCGGAATTTTTTATTAATATCTCAAGTAATTTTTGTTCAGTAGAGCTAAGAGATACAATTTGATTATTCTTGGTAAATTCTTTTGTATCGGAATTATAAAAATTATTGCCGAATTTAATTATATTCGTTTCTTTTGTAAAGTTATTATAATTATTGATTAAGTTATTTATCCGAAGTAATAATTCTCTCGGTTCAAAAGGTTTAGTTATATAATCAGAGGCACCGGCTTCAAGTCCTTTAACACGGTCATCAGCTTCCGATAAAGCAGTAAGCATAACTATAGGAATATTATTACCGGCATCCCTTATAGTAGTAGCAAAATCAAGCCCTGTTATTTCAGGTAACATAACATCTAAAATAATTAAATCATAATTAGAAGTTTTTAATAGATTTTTAGCTTCTATGACTGAGCTTGTCGTTGATACTAAAAACGCGTTTTTATTTAAAAATTGCTTTAAAAGTGCTAATATTCTGCTATCATCATCAACGATTAAAATATGTGCTTTGTATGTATGCATGTATACTCGTTTAATTTAAGAAAATTGTATTTCACTATTGTCATCCCGTGGCTTGACCACGGGACCTTATGTCGCAGGCTGTGTTCTGAGATCCTGCGATCAAGTCGCGGGATGACGTTAAATACTAATGGATTCCCGCTTTCGCAGGAATGACATAAGAACTACGGCCGTATAGCTCATGACGATTGACAATACTTTAATATAAATATAGGTTAATGACAATGGTAAAACTAGAGCAAATTTTGGGGCATGTTTGGATTAACGGTGATTTAGTTCCTTATCAATTTGCAAGGATTCATGTTTTGACTCATAGCCTGCATTATTCAGGATCGGTATTTGAGGGTGAGAGAGCTTATAACGGCAAAGTTTTTAAACTAAAAGAACATACGGCAAGATTAATAAAATCAGCAGAAGCATTAGGTTTGAAAGTACCTTATAATGTAGACGAGATAATAAAGGCTCATGAACGTGTAATAAAACAAAATAATATTAAGGATGCATATATAAGACCGCTTATTTGGTGCGGAGACGAGTCGCTAAATATCACTAATCAGTATTTATCTACTAATCTTTTGATTGCCGGTATTCCATCTATGCCGAGGTCTTTTGAGAAAGGTATAAATTTGCATGTAAGCCGCTGGCGTAAAGCAATGCCTGATAGCACTCCGGTACAATCTAAATCCACCGCTCAATATAATATGGCAATAACGAGTAAAAAAGAAGCTAAGGCTCTTGGCTATGAGGATGCATTATTACTTGATTATGAAGGGTATATTGCTGAATGCACTACAACAAATATTTTCTTTGTTAAAGATAAAATATTATATACTCCAATTGCCGATAGGTTTTTAAATGGTATAACAAGACAGGCTATTATTGAAATTGCAAAAGATTTAGGTCTAGAAGTAAAAGAAGAGCGTTTAAAATTAGAGCAAATAGAGGATTTTACCGGATGTTTTGTTACAGGCACAGCAATTGAGGTACAAAATATTGATTCTATAGATCTTGGCAATAAAAAGATTATTTTTGATGATCATAAAATTGCAGATCGTTTGAAAGAAGAGTATAGGCGTGTTGTTAGGGAGTAGAAGAAACGTCATTGCGAGGAGGTATTGCCTGTGTATGGATACCGAGTCGTCATTGCGAGCAGTCGTAGACTGTGTGGCAATTTCATGAAATAATAACAAACTCCTGAGATTGCTTCGTCGAATTACTACGTAATTCTTCTCGTAATGACGATTTAATAAGCTAAACAATTAAAATCAAAAAAATCATGCATAACATATTTAAAGGTTTAATTACCGCACTTATAACACCTTTTAAAGATAATAAGTTAGACTTATATGCTTTAGAGAGAATTGTAAAACATCAAATAAAGCATGAAGTCGATGCAGTATTAATTGCAGGCTCAACGGGAGAAAGTAGTAGTTTAAGCTTTGAAGAATATAAACTATTACTGCAAACTAGCGTAGAAATCGTTAATAAGTGTATTCCTATAATAAGCGGGTGTTCATCAAATAATACTACTTATGCAAGAGCACTTGCAGCGGAATCTACAAAAATCGGCGTAGATGGTTTTATGGCTAGTCCACCATCTTATGTCAAACCTACCCAACACGGGATTTATAAACATTTTGAAGCATTGCATGAAGCGTGTAATCTACCTATTATGTTATATTCAGCTCCAACTAGAAGCGGAGTAGATTTTTCTGATGAGACAATATTGAGACTTAGCAAGCTACCGCGTATTTTAGCATTAAAAGATTGTGGTGTAGATTTAGAACGTTCATTGCGGATCAGAGCAACAGTTAAAAAGGATTTCAATATTTTAACCGGTAATGATGAAGTAGTCCTAGCTTTTAATGCTCAAGGTGGGGTGGGGTGGACTTCTGTAGCCTCTAATATTGTTCCTAATATATGTAAGGAGCTATTAGAAAAATGGAATAAGAATGATAATAAAGGAGCATTAGAAATCCATCAGAAATTACTACCTTTATATACAGTATTATTTGTAGAATCTAATCCGATTCCGATAAAATATGCTGCACATTATTTAGGTTTATGTGAAAATGAAATTAGACTCCCATTAACTGAAGCAAGCGATAGTGCCAAAAAACAAATTGAAAACATCATAACATCACTATCTATAAAAATATGACTGAATATAAGAAAGTTATTGCACAAAATAAGAAAGCCCTTTTTAATTATTTTATTGAAGAAAGGTTAGAAGCGGGTATTGTATTAAAGGGCAGTGAAGTACGGTCTCTGCGTCAGGGCAAAGCTTCTATAGAAGAAAGTCATGCGGCAGATACCGGACATGAGGTATTTTTGTATAACTGCCATATTGCAGAATATGAAAAAGCGAATAGATTTAATCATGCTACTCGTAGACCGCGTAAATTATTGTTGCATACTAAAGAGATAAAGAAAATTATCGGTAGAATTAGAATAAAAGGCTATACGCTAGTAGCTCTTTCTATGTATTTTAATAAAAAAAATAAAGTGAAAGTTGAACTTGGTATTGCTAAAGGTAAGAAATTACATGATAAAAGAGAGTCAATTAAAGAAAAAGACTGGAAAAGAGATCAGAGCAGATTAATAAGACAGAAGTAATGGACTTTGCTACACCGGATGACAAGCCGGCTTTGTTACATAGCTCGTTTTATGTCATTCCCGCTTTCGCGGGAATGACATATAGAATTACTTAGACTTTAGGAAGATATAAAATTTTAAAAAAGGTATTTATGCAGCATATTATAGGTAAAATATTGGTTATATTTATAGTTATAATAGGAGTTTTATTTGTTTTCAAAACAATGAAAACTTATTCTACAAATGCGGTTTCCGTTGAGGTTAAACAAAGCGAAGATGCAAGAAAATGTGAAGAGGAAAGAGTACAAGAAATAATCAAAGATTATTTGCTTAAAACTCCGGAAATAATAATAGAATCAATAGAAGGGTTGCAAAAACGTAAAGTACAGGAAAATGAGACTAAAGTTAATAACTATATAAAAGATAATAAATTAAGTATTGAAGATAGCACAAGTTTGCCTGTTATAGGAAATAAAGACGGTGATGTAACAATAATTGCTTTTTATGATTACAATTGTTCTTATTGTAAAAAAGGCGATGTTTCTATAAATGAATTATTGCAAAACGATCCAAAAGTTAAAGTTGTATTACGACCGCTTCCTATCCTTGGAGATGTTTCCGAATATCTTGCAAGAATAGTTTTAGCCGTTTATAAGGTTAATCCAAGTAAATTCAAAGCTGTTCATGATGAATTAATAAAAATCAGAGATGTTTCTCAGGAATCTATAAAAGAATTATTAACTGAGCATGGCTTAAATGCTACGGAAATTGAAGAAATTGCCGATAGTAATGAGATTAAAGATTTAATTACTCAAAATATGAACATAGCTAGAAGTCTTAGAATTCAAGGAGTACCTGCGTATATAATCGATTCAAAATTAATATCTGGGTTAATAGATTTCCCACAATTACTAAATATAGTTAAAGAAATTAGGGGTAATTAAGAGTTCTTAAGAATTGTTGCGTAGACCAGTAAATGCTTTTTATGTTATTTCCGTGAAAGCATTGTTGCATGGATACCAAATCATCATTGCGAGGAGCGAAGCGACGTGGCAATCTTGTCAAGCATCCTGAAATTGCTTCGTCAATTAGTTACGTAATTTCCTCGCAATGATGGTCTTCAGTCTCCACGCAACAAGGCCTAGTAGGAATGACAGCAATTGCTCTTGAATAACTTTAGCCTTTATTTAGTAAATCTAACATAGTTTTACCGATATCGGCAGGGGATCTAGTGATAATTACGCCGGCACTTTGTAGAGCTTCAAGCTTATCTTCGGCACTTCCTGTTCTTCCGACAATAATGGCTCCGGCATGTCCCATTCTTTTACCTGGAGGTGCTGTAATACCTGCAATAAAGCTTACTATAGGTTTCTTGATTTTTGACTGCTTGATAAACTCAGCTGCATCTTCTTCTGCATTACCGCCAATTTCACCGATCATAATAATTGCTTTTGTTTCATCATCTTTCAAAAACATCTCAATACAATCAACAAAATTAGTGCCGTTAACAGGATCGCCGCCTATACCGACACACGTAGATTGTCCAAGTCCTACTGCTGTTGTTTGTGCTACTGCTTCATAAGTTAGAGTACCTGATCTTGAAACAATACCTATTGTGCCTCTTTTATGAATATGCCCAGGCATAATACCGATTTTACATTCACCCGGTGTGATAACTCCAGGGCAGTTAGGACCGATTAATCTAGTTTTAGAACCGACTAAAGCACGTTTTACTTTCACCATATCAAGCACTGGAATTCCTTCCGTTATACATACTACTACTTCAATTTCGGCATCGATTGCTTCTAATATTGAATCAGCGGCAAAGCCGGGCGGAACATATATAACGCTTGCATTTGCACCGGTTTTTGCTTTTGCTTCATGTACGGTATTATATACAGGTAAATCAAGGTGAGTATGACCGCCTTTGCCGGGTGTAACACCGCCAACCATGTTAGTGCCGTACGCTATCGTTTGTTCAGAGTGAAAAGTTCCTTGTAAACCAGTAAAACCCTGACAGATAACTTGTGTTTTTTTATTTATTAATATTGCCATGTTAAATAATGTTTATTGTTTTTATTTTACTTTGATGTCATCCCGCGACTTGATCGCGTGATCCAATCCTTTTTTAATTTTTTTATGGATACTGTGGTCAAGCCACGGTATGACACTGAACTGGTTTTTCGAGCTATACAACAAGGTCAATGCCTGTATAGCTCATGACGGTTATCTACCGTATCGCTTCAACTATTTTATTTGCCGCATCTGCTAAATCATGTGCCGGTATTATTGCTAAACCGGAATTTGATAAAATTTCTTCGCCTTTTTCAACGTTTGTACCGGCTAAACGAACTACTAACGGTACTTTTATACCTATGTCTTTTGCAGCGGCAATAATCCCTTCTGCTATAATATCACAACGCATGATACCGCCGAAAATATTAACTAGAATCGCTTGTACTTTTTTATCAGATAAAAGTATTTTTAAAGCTTCTTTTACACGCTCATGATCAGCTCCACCACCGACATCCAAGAAATTAGCAGGCGAAGCACCGTAAAGTTTAATAATATCCATAGTGGCCATGGCAAGACCGGCACCGTTAACCATACAACCGATATTACCGTCCATTTTTACATAGCTAAGTCCTGCATTTGCTGCTCTAGTTTCTAGAGGATCTTCTTCATCATGATCACGCATTGCCGTAATATTCGGATGCCGAAATAAGCCGTTATCGTCAAAAGTAATTTTTGCATCTAAAGCTAATAAGTTTCCGTTGCTATTTACAATTAATGGGTTGATTTCAATTTGTGCTGCATCGGTTTCAATAAAAGCATTATAGACTGATTTTACTATTTCTTTCATCTGTTTAGCTTGGTTATCCTTAAAGCCTAACTCATAAGCTATGCCTCGCATATGAAAATCTTGTAAACCGGTTGCAGGATCAATGGAAAATTTAATAATTTTGTTCGGAGTTTTTTCTGCTACTGCTTCAATATCAACTCCTCCTTCTTTAGAAGCTATAAAAGTAATACAGCTAGCCGATCTATCAAATACTATACTAAAATAATATTCTTTTAAAATATCACAACCTGATTCGATATAGAGACGGTTTACTTTTTGTCCTTGAGGTCCTGTTTGATGCGTTACTAAATTAATACCAAACATGTCATGAGCAACTTTTTTGGCTTCTTCTTTACTCTTAACAACCTTAACACCGCCTGCTTTACCTCTACCGCCGGCATGTATTTGTGCTTTAACCACATATACTTCCGTATTTAATTTATCTATGGTTTCATTAATCTTTTCGGTTTTCGTAACAACTAGCCCGGTGGAAGTAGGTACGCCGTATTTTCTTAAAATCTCTTTTGCTTGATATTCATGAATATTCATTTTAAATAAATTATTTAAATTGCTATTAATTTTTATGGATAAGATGCATTTTTAACTTCTTTTACTAGATCTTTATCAAAAGTGATAAACTTATTAGCACTATTGACTTCTCCTTCTGCAATAATTATATAATCCACAAAGTCTGCTTTACCTTTAATATATTTCTCAGTAGCTGATATTATTATGTCTTGATGCCCAATGATAAAGCCGGAATTATCAATAAGATTAATTACTGCTTCATAAATTTCCTGGCGAGTAAATTTATTTACTTTTAGCACCCATAGAAATTCAAGTAATGCATATGATGCAATAACAATCTTATTAGTGATGTTATTGTTTAAGAAATTTTGAGCTGCTTTACCTTGTATTTTATCATCTTCAAGAAAAGTGTGAGTTAAGATATTAGTGTCAATTCCTATCATTTTCGATAACCGCAATACTAATAGCTTCATCTACATCCACCGGACCGTTTTTAGCTTTATGTTTATCTTTACCAAAAAAGCTATAGATATCTTTTTTATGGGAAGCAATTCTAATGTTTCATTTTTTTTTGTAGTTAATTATTAACTCAGAGCCTGAATGTAAACCAAGTTTATTTCTTATATATTTAGGTATAACTACCTGTTTCGATGAGATTACTACTCTGGCACTTTTACTCATAATACTAATATAGGAAGTTATCTGATCTTACTTTGTATATAAAACACAATTTATTATATGTCAATAAGTTTATAATGAGGTTACTCATTCACTATCCTTTTTGAATACGTTATCTTTCCTAATAAAGTGATGATATAATGCAGCTAGTATATCAAAATAATTAAAGCAGTAAATAAGCAGCATTTTTATAGATTTTTTTTAAAGATTTTGGCAAATTGTAAATCTGGAGCAAAAGAATTTATAGTAAACAAACCATAAAAATCAATATGATGGTTTGATAAAATAGTTATTAGAAAGCCGCTTATCGGCATTAATAACATTAAAAGCTATAGCAAATGTATATTATATTAGCGGCTTTTTTTGCCAATTCGGTATATCTTCCGGTAGCAAAACATTAGCATTATAGAATTTCCATAAAAGCCTTATTATTACTAAAGATAAAACAACTATACCGGTTGCTTTATGGATCTCGTATAATTGCCATTTTAAAGGAAGTTCTAAGAAATTATCCATTAAGACACCGACAACGAGCATTACTATAACTATAATGCTCATAATCCAGTGAAAAAGTTTTGCAATTAAGCCGTAAGAATTTTCAGTATTTGTAAGTAGCATGATAGTACTCAAACTTACTTAATGTCATTGTCGCTCTTCTGTGTCATTTTCCTGCGAAAGCAGGAATCTAAAAAATAATAAAAAATACTAAAATTATTAGTATTTGTAACTAGATCCCATGGGCAAGCCACGACGGGGTGACACCGAGTCACGGTATGATAGTTTCTGCTTAATTCCCAATGGCCGTATCTATAATCTTTTCTGCCTCTGTACCGCTAATTTTTTCTTTATCATTCAGAATGAGATTAGCATTCTTTAAGTCATCTCCTATATGTTCCGCTCTTCCTTTTAAAACCTTAGCTAAAAACTGCTCGGCAAGAGCGTAATATGAGATTCGATTACCGGCTTTTGCAAATCCATGACCTTCATCTTTGTAAAGTGCATAAACTACCGGTATATGCTTTGCTTGCATGCTGTGTACAATCTGTTCTGATTCTGCCTGCACGACTCTCACATCGTGAACACCTTGTGCTATAAATAAAGGCTTTTTGATATTATCAACAAAATTAATCGGTGATCTGTGTCTTAAAAATTCTTTTTCTTCTTCAGTATCCCAAGGTCCTATACGTGTTTTATATATACTTAACAATGGTGTCATATAAGGAGCTTTAGATTGCACATGAGTTAATAAATTAGACATACCGACAACGTCAATACCGCAAGCAAATACGTCAGGCGTCATGGTAAGACCTACAAGCGTTGCATAACCTCCATAGCTTCCACCCATAATACAAACTTTGTCAGAATCAACTATATTATTCTTAATAGCCCAGTTAACACCATCAATTAAATCGGTGTGCATTTTACCGGCATATTCTAAATTACCGGCGTTTAAGAAATCTTTCCCAAAACCGGTAGAACCACGGTAATTTATACTTAAAACTGCGTAACCACGATTTGCAAGCCACTGATGCTCAGGATTGTATCCCCAGCTATCACGTACCCACGGACCGCCGTGGACATTTAAAATTAGAGGTACTTTTCTATCGGGTATATTATTTTTATCGAGCTTTACATCATTTGGAAAAGTGATATAGCTAACTAAATCAAGCCCGTCACGTGACTTGATAATTATCGGTATCATCTTAGCAAGATTATATTGCTCAAGTTCTTTGCGATTAGTAAATAAAAACTCAGCTTTTTTATTTACCCTATCATATTTATAATATTTCACCGGTGCATTATCAGCCATATGAGCAACGATCCAAGTTTTATCGTCTAGCGTCCTACTATTAATAATTAAATCACCGCGATCAATAGATTGCAAATATTTAATATCATCTTCAATATCTTTATCTAATATTTTATATGAGACTCTATCATAATCTATAGATACTGCTTGCGGAGTTTGCTTTGTGGGATGAATTGTAAATAAGCCGATATCAGCTTTTGTATCTTCGGCTAATATTTCTTCACTACCTGTAGCTAGTGTTATAACTTTAAGTGCGGAGGTATTACGATTACGTCCCTCTAGCATATATAAAGTTTCACCGCTAGCATCAAAACCAAGTATGGAAGTGTTAAAAGAATCTTCCATTGATATCTTAGTAAATAACCTTGGTTCTCCGTCTTTTAATTCATAATATTCAACAGCTCCGTCTTTATCTAGTAAGCTACCGAATCTTAAATTTAAATTTTCATCAGTTACATAATCAGTAAATCTATCATTTTTATAAATCAGTGCTTTTTCTAGAGTATCTAGATTTAATTTGTAAATATCAAAATATTCAGGATTACGCTCATTTAAATATATTAATATCTCATTTGGCTTCTTATGACTTGCTCCGGCTATTTTGGCTTTAACTCCTTTTGCAGGAGTAAGTAATTTTGTCTCTTTTGTCTCTATGTTATAGCTATAAATTCGGTCATTTTCATCACCGTTAAAGTCTTGGGTATATAAAATATTTTTATTATTATAAGCTTTAGCATAAGACCAAATACCGCGTCCTTTATCATGGGTTATGGCTTCTGCTTTACTAATATCATCTGAGGGTGCTAGCCAAATGTTTAATACACCGTCTTTCGGTGCAACATATAGAATATATTTGCCGTCGTGGGTTAGAGAAACCCTTGCTTTATCAGGGTTACCGAATAAAACTTTTCTGGGGATTATTTGATTGTTATCCGTTATCGTTTGAAGCATAAAAATACCGACACTTATTATTAATATAGTGCCTATAATATAGAAAATTTTACTCACTACTAATAGTTTGTTATTTAGTTTTATAGTCTTTTGATGTCATTTCCGCGGAAGCGGGAATGACATTCAGGTCATAAAATATAATTGTTACACTCTCTCAATATTGCTTAAAAACCAATCAACTTCTTTGGTATTAGCATTACGTGTAAATGTCCATTCTTCTTTTAAATCTTCGATTTTGTCAACTACATTTTTACCTTGAAATAGTAATTTAATAAATATATTATTACCGAACATGTAAATTTCTGAATATTTTGCACTTAAAGCCGATGAGTCAAAAAAATCACCATAGGACGGTGTTATTTTTTCAAATTCTTCCAAGTATCTTTTATCTATCAGCTCAGATAATTCTTTAGCATCTTTTTTATAAGCAGCTTCTATAATCATTTGAAAAGCAGTTTTAGCATTATTTATGAATTTAACCGGATCAAAGGAGTAAAGGCGTTTATGGACTTGTTCCATTCCATCTACGACCGCAGTTATATTATGTTCTACTATTATATCTTTAAAAGCTTTAATATCTTGGGCTGTTGGAATATTTTTTTCTTCTTTATTAGATTTAACTATACTGTAAGTTACGTCCTTAATAACCGGTTCGCCAAAATAAGATTTTTGCTTTGTTTGTTCCTCTTCTGAAGTAGAACCAAGAGTCGTAATTAATTTGTTGATAATGTAAAAGGCAATAACGGCAAAAGTTAATAACTCTATTATTTGAGGAGACATTTTCTATTTATTTTTATTAAAAGATTATTTTTATATATTAATATAAAAAAATAATCTTTTAAAGTTATTTAATAAAAAATTCACTTTTAATTGATGAATGAACTGGCGAGCTGGTAATTCAATTTTATAATGCAACATAGTAGCTATTGTAACCGAAGTAGCAAAGTTAAGCCATAAAGGAGTTGGATCAATCCAGTAATATGCTACAAAAATTCTGTAGTAAAAACAGAAAGGTATAAAGCATATGAAATTTGATCTAGAAAATATGTTATTGGATTACCGAAAATAAGTGTACTTAATCCTGAATCATTAGATGTTCCAATAATTATTAAGGATGAGCCAACTGCAAGCCACCAAAGTGTTTCTGCATTAATTATAATAAAAATATAAACAAAAACAGCAATTCCTACAAATGTAATAATATCATAAATAATATAATTAAGTTTCAAAGATTTTATATATTTTGTAATAAAAAATGTTATACAACCAAAAATAAATACACCTAAAAACATTATTAAGCTTTTACCGTAAGCAAATTGTACTCTTTCGTTACTAATATGGGTCTGCAGCCATTGAAAAGCATAAGGAGCAGAAATTATCCCATAAGATATAAATAACAAGATTATCAATAACTTAATTATTGATAATCTTTGCATCAATGATATTAAAAAAGGAAATAATTAATATGCAAACATTGCCGTACGTATTGTACATGAAGGTTGATTCCAAGATACTAAATCCGTATTTTGTTATGCCATATTTAAGTTATAACGTTACTGATTAAAATATGGCATGATACAATAACCTAAATATTAAAACAATTTATTAATAATAATTTTTTAATAAATTATTAGATTTTTATATTCAGAGATCTTTTAATAAGTGTACCACTTTTATAGCATTATCAAATCCGTGATCGTAATGAAATCTTATATCAGGCGAGAATTTCATATTTATTTTATTAGTAATAAAATTTCTGATAGCATTTTTAGAATTATTTAATGCATCCATAATTTCATCTATTGTTAGTTTAGTATTAAAAGGCAAGAAATAACAATTAGCTATTTTGAGATCAGCAGTAACTATAACTTTCGTAATAGTGAGAGGACAATCAAAAAGTCTGGTATCCAGCATTTTGCCACGCCTTAGAATTTCTATTAATGCTTCATTTATAATGCTTGCTAATTTTTGTTGTCTATGAGAATGAGTTTTTGTTAATTTTTTCATGCGTTAAAAAATATATACAATTCTAAGGCATAATAGCATGCTTTTGCCAAACAACCAATACCTAAAAATTTTAGAAATTTTGTTTTAAAAAAACCGGAGAATAAAGAAATAAAGCTTCCCCAAAAAGCAAATGCCATTAAGAAAATTATAAATATCTCATATTTATAATATAGTTTTGTTAAATTTTTATGTCTTAAAATATTTTGTGTATTTTTGGAAGCATAAAAGATATTTAAAACTATTTTTCCAAAAATATAATTGATTGCATTACCGCTAAGAGAAGCACAAATAGCTACTAACAGCATTATTAAACTATTATAGCCTCCGAATATTTTCATAGAATGAAATATTAATTCATTCTGAAAACCTATAACAAGATTTGAGACAAAACTATCAACAAATAATAAACTATATGCTTCAAATTGATTCATGAATGTAATATATTGAATTTTGATTAGGGGTATTAATCGTCATTGCGAGGAAAAACTGTAAGTTTTGACGAAGCAATCTCATGCCAAAATCCTGAGATTACCATAACCCTTACTATCTAACACCAAAATAAAGTAACTGGCAATGAAAAAGCAAATTATTTATCCTGATTTTATAGCACGAATTTTTTCTACGGCACTTGATTTATCAGTATTTGCCTTTATAGCAATCCCAATATCACAATTTTGTTCTTTTAATTTATTATGGTTGTTCTTTAATGATTACTTCCTTAGCAATAACATTAATCTTCATAATCCCAATGAAATGTTTAACTCGGTTATGAGTCAGGAATTTTATGAATATCTTAAAGCAGGAAATTTTAATAAATATATTTTGTTTAATATTTCAATTTTTGCTACTAATATATTAGTAATAGGCTCATATTTCATAACGCTTTGGTATTATAAAGGTGCAACGTTTAGTAAAATGTTTTTACGTATGAAAATCGTAGATGCCGTAACATTAAATCGTCCGACCTTAAAGCAGTTAATTAAAAGATTTTTAGGGTATATGACTTTTCCTATCGGTATTTTTTTCATACTTTTTTCTTCTAAAAAACAAGCATTACATGATAAGATAGCCGGAACCGTCGTTATTAAGTCTTAAATATACTCCTAAGTAATACTAAGTAATAGACGAAGTTTAATTTGGAAAAGAGCAAGGAGTATATAAGGCGAGGAGCGGAGCATATACACTTAATAGGTGAGTACTGCAGTTCTTATAATACGACGTAGCTCATTTTTCAAATTAAACGAGTATATTTATGAATGAAACAAATGATAATGATATAGATCAGCTAATTTATCTTTTTTCAAAATTACCCGGTCTTGGTATTAGATCGGCAAGACGTATAGCGCTTTACCTATTACAAGATAAAGACTTAAGGTTAAAAAGCCTGATTAATAATCTTGTAGAGATAGATAAGAAAATAGTAAAATGCGAGATTTGCGGTAATATGGATACGGAAAATATGTGCCGTATTTGTTCTTCTGAATATAGAGATAAATCAATTATTGCTATTGTCGAAACTGTGGCTGAATTATGGGCAATGGAGCGTAGCGGTAATTTTAAAGGTTTATATCATGTACTCGGTCATAATTTATCGGCAGCTAGTAGACAAAACCCTAGCATACTTCGGTTACCTGAACTACTTACAAGATGTTTTGCAGAAAATATTAAAGAAGTTATTATTGCTACTAATTCTACTTTAGAAGGTCAGACTACTGCTTATTTTATTACAGAATATTTAAAAGAGCATCCTGCGAAAATTTCTCGCCTTGCTAGCGGTATACCTATCGGAGGTGAACTTGATTATTTAGACGAGGGTACCGTATCTGCCGCTATTAACCTACGCCAACCTTTTGAGTAAAAATTAATAATTTTATTAAAGTTATAGTGAATCTTGATGAAATTCTAGATGATGTTCGCCGGCGAATTTTATTATATCATTATGATTTCCTTGATGATCAAAATGTATCAGTAATTCACCTTGTTCGTTTGAATGTAATATATTTGTGAATAAACGCTGGTCACCATCAATTTTAATGTCAACTACTTTTTACCGATAAATTTAACGCCGTTATCCCCCTGTTGTCTATATATTATATCTTTCTTTAAGGCATTTATAAATTTATCACATTGATTCTTATCTAATTTCAATGGCTTCCTGATTTTTATTATCATATTGTAAAATTTCCTCAACTTTCTTTAACGCTAAGTTGTATTTCTTAATTGCGATTAAACAAGTGATAATCTTATTAATTTTTTCTATAGCTTGTGCTTGTGCAAAATTAAGGTTGCTAACAAGAGCTTCGATATGAATTTGGTTAATATATTCTTCAGGATTTATAAAAATTCTATTGCCTGGAAGATATTACTGAGATATGGAGTTATTTTATTTTTAGGTATTTTTTGTATAAATTGTTTAGCTAATTCATATTGTTTGGTATATAAGGCTGTTGTAGATAGTAATATAACACCACTAATAGAGTTGCTAATTTCGATTCACTCATCCTTTAGGTTGTCTTCATTCACAATTTTCTCAGCAGCAGAATATTGATTGTATTTGGCAATATATTGAAAACATCGAAACTGTTCTTGACTATCTTTAGATAAATTGTCTTGGTTAATTAGATTTAATTTAGCTTCAGCAATTTCAGCTAAATTAAATCTCATTGCTGTCAAAATTTTGATATCTGTAGGAGCATTTTTGATTAAATTTTTTGTTGCTGTTGCCCTTTCGTTAAGTAAATAAATATTAAATAAGCTATAGATTGATGAAGCGCTATCGTTTGGCTGATCCTTTAAAATGCGTAATAATTGTTCTTCGTCTAATGATAATTTTCCTGTATTATTATAGGCTACTGATAGATTATAACGGCAAAAATAGATGAATTTACTTTCCTGTTTTTGCTCATTGTTTACTAGATTCGCTGGTCGTGGTGCAAGTAATGTTATTATTTCATCATATTTTTTGGTAGCAAGCAATATTTCAGAAAAAGAGCCTAGAATAGCAAAATCTTCTATATTTGCTAATTGTTTAATAATATCAGGTTGAAATAAATTTCTGCAATAAAATTTAGATATTTTTGATACCATTCTCCTTGAGTTTTAAGTAAATTTACAACTATAGGTGCTGATTTAAGTATAGCTTTAGTTACTTCTTCCATTAATGCAATATTCTTTTCTACTACGGCTAAACGAAAAATATTTTCCTTAGCGATAAATTTATTGATAATCTTAGTGATAGGGTTAGAAGAATTGGAGCTAGGTTTGTATTCAAAAAATATTTCTACTTTAGAATTTTTATTAATTAAAGCATTATATTCACTAATCTCATACTCTTTAAATAACTCATGATTTTTAAGTTCTTCGTAACTGTATTTTTTAATACACATTCCAATAGCTCTTTTGGGGTTTTTACCTCTTTTATCTTCTTAATTGCTAAATTAGCAAATTCTGAAGCTAATTTTGAATTTTTTATTTCTTCAATAGTTCTTAAATAATTATTTTTTATATCAAAATCCTTAACTATTGCTGAGTACAATTCTATAGCTGTATTTAAGGTAATATTGGAGCTTTACATGGTAACCATAAAATATGGTTATTTTCAGAAAAGTTAATAGAAAACTTGATTTCATATATGATGCCTAGTTATTTTTAACAAGGCATTATACATTAGTTTAATTCTTAGTCAAAAAATTATTAATATTTTTTAATAATTACCCACCGAATTGCTCTTTAATAATTCTATCTTCCAGCGTATGGTTGTTATTAAAGAGCAGTTTGACAGGCTTATCCTTAGTAGATTTAACGGTAACATTTGTGATATTATTAAACTCCTGAAAGTCGGCAGTAGCATTTACCGGTCGTTTATTTGTATTAAGTATTTCAAATTTAATCGTAGCAGATGAAAGCAGTAAAGCACCGTGCCATCTACGCGGTCTAAACGAGCAGATAGGGGTTAGGCATAACATGTTTGACTCAAGCGGTAAAATAGGACCGCTGGCAGATAAATTATAAGCACTACTTCCGGCAGGTGTTGCAACTAAAGCTCCGTCTGCTACTAATTCGCTCATTCTCTCTATCCCGTTTACTTCTATTCTAAATTTAGCAGCTTGATTAGTTTTACGAAATATCGATACTTCGTTAATAGCAAGTGCCGTATATATTTGACCGCTCGTATCTTCGACTTGCATAAGAAGAGGATTTAGGATAGAAACCGTACTTTCATGTATATTTTGTAATAATTTTTTGGTATCTAAAGGATTCATTAAAAAGCCGAGGCTTCCTAAATTAACTCCGTAAAAAGGTATATTAAGATGCATATAGCGGTGAATATTATGTAGTAATTCTCCATCCCCGCCTATTACGATAATGACCTCCGCTTCCTCTATTTTACAATAATTATAGAGTTTTTTTATTTCCTCTATAATAGCTAAATGTTTGGAATTGTGGTTATAAATTAATGCTATTTTATTTATATTCATTATATGAATTTCTTTTTTAATATATAGACGCTTAACTAATAATAAGTTATAAGAATAAAATAATAAAATAAATATTAAGTTAAATTATGTCTATGTCATCATTCAACATCAAAAATCATAAAAATGATCTGCTATTTGTACCGCTAGGGGGATCTAATGAAATAGGTATGAATCTTAATCTTTACCATTATCAAGGTCAATGGTTAATGATTGATTGTGGTAGCGGTTTTGCCGATGATTATTTACCCGGTGTTAATATGATAATTGCTGATAGCAGCTTTATCGAGAAATATAAAAAAGATATAGTAGGTCTGATTTTAACTCATGCTCACGAGGATCATTTAGGTGGAGTCCAATATTTATGGAATAGACTTAAATGTCCTATTTATATTACTACTTTTACAGCAAATTTTCTAAAAATTCGTTTAAATGAATATGATTTTGCTAAAAATATAAAAATTCATGAAGTAAAACCCGGTAGTAAAATAAATCTAGATCCTTTTTCCTTAGAGATGGTGCCACTGACTCACTCGGCTCCTGAAATGCAAGCAATTATGATCCGTACGGATGCAGGTAATATTTTACATACGGGGGATTGGAAATTTGATAACGATCCGATACTTGGGAAAAAAGCCGATGAGGAGCTTTTAAAATCTTACGGAGATGAAGGGGTTCTTGCACTTGTTTGTGATTCAACTAACGTATTTAATAAAGGAAGCTCAGGTTCTGAGGGGGATGTTAGAAAAAGTTTAGTAGATATTATAGCCGGTTGTCCTCAAATGGTAGTAGTTTCAACCTTTGCCTCTAATTTAGCACGGCTTGATACAATAATTCATGCTGCAGGGCTTGCGGGTAGAAAAGTAGTCTTAACCGGTAGAAGTTTGCACCGTATGATGCTTGCTGCACAGGAAAGCGGCTATTTGAAAGATATTGCTCCTCTAATTAGTGAACGTGATGTTAGCAGATTTAGAAGAAAAGAATTATTAGTAATTGCTACCGGTTGTCAAGGTGAGCCTATGGCTGCTACCGCAAAACTGGCTAGTAATTCTCATCCGTCTATCAAGCTTGTTCCTAAGGATACAATGATTTTTTCTTCAAAAATTATTCCGGGTAATGAAAAGAAAATATTCAGGCTATTTAATATATTTGTTAAAGCCGGTATAGAAGTTATTACCGAGCGAGACCATTTTGTACATGTTTCAGGACATCCATCGATTGACGAGCTACAAAAAATGTATTCTCTAATTAGACCGAATATTTGTATACCTGTTCACGGCGAGCCTGTACATATTCATGAACATGTTAAGCTTGCTAAGAAAAACGGCATAAAACAGGTAGTAGAGGTTGAAAATGGTAGTGTAGTACTGCTTGAACCTAATAATGCAAAAGTAATTTCAAAGGTTGAAAACGGTTATTTAGCTGTTGACGGTAATTATTTGCTGCCCGTTGAATCTCCGATTTTCAAAGCTAGAAGACGTATGTGTGAGTCGGGTATTGTGGTAGCATCAGTAGTCATTAATAAAAAAGGACTACTTGCTGCAAACCCAATGCTGTCTATGCCCGGGCTGCTTGATCCGAAAGAGGATATGGCATTAGTTAACCTCATTAAAAACGACATTAAAGAACTTGTTACCATTCAAAATAAACAGGCTAAAAAAGCATTGTCGGATGAACAAGTAATCGGGGCAATAAAAGGAACAATCCGTAAAACCTTAAAACAAGAAATTAATAAGTTACCCGTTATAATAGTAAATCTTGAGAAAGCTGTGGAGTAGTGAAATTGTTATTGTGAGAATGACATAAACAAGCCAAGTAACGATACCTACAAACCTGTAAGTGACAAAGAAAAAATAAGCACATGAACAAATTTAAAAATATTGCGGTGTATGGGGGAGGGAGTTTCGGTACTAGCCTTGCTTCTTTAGCAGCACAAAACTGTAATAACGTTACTTTATTTTTACGTGATGAGACAATAGCAAAGGAAATTTTACATAACAAAACTAATGTAAAATATTTAGGGGATATTAAATTACCTGCTCATTTACAGGCTACTACAAACTTAGATATAATTAAGGATTTTGAACTAATTATTATTGCATTGCCGTCTTACGCAATAAAATTATTAAAAACTCACAGCATTTCTAAAGACAATACTTTTCTAATTGCAACAAAAGGCTTTGCCCGTAATCCTACCGCATTATTTTCAGATAGGTTAAAAACTCTATTACCGTATAAACCCTACAGCGTTTTTTGTAGGTCTGAATCTAGCAAAAGAACTTGCTAAAATTTACCTGCTTCGGCACGTATTGCAAGTTTGGATATAGATATAGCAAATAAAATAGCTTATAACCTAAGTTCAAAAATTTTTACTACTAATGTGTCAAGCGATATTGTAACATTACAGGTAGCAGGAGCTTTAAAAAATATTTTTGCTATTAAAGCGGGATTGATTTAGCAAGAAAGCAGGGCGAAAATGCAAGAGCAACGCTTGTAGTAGCTGCCTTAAAAGAAATTGCTATTTTGTCGCAAGCGTTAGGTGGTATGCAAAAAAATTCTGATATTTTACTAGAGGGCGTAGTAGGCGATTTAGTGCTTACTTGTTATTCGTTAGGTTCACGTAATACAAAATTTGGTTATGAACTTGGAATTAGTAGCGATAAAAAGAAATTTTTATAGGAATATAAAGAGCTAGTAGAGGGAAGAGAAGCATTAAAATTAGTTTTGGATTTGATAAAAAAATATAATTTACATATGCCTATAATTTTCGAAGTAGCTTCGTGTGTTATTCCTTATGTCATTCCTGCGAAAGCAGGAATGACATATGACTCCACGCGAGCAATACCAATAAATATGAAAATTTCATATTAAATTAGATACCTTAAATCACATAAAGTTTTTAAAGTTTCAATTAGAAATTTATTGTGGTCTGATGAAGTAAAAATCTTTACAAAATTTAGTGAAAAAAAATAAAACCTCATATATTATAAGTAATTATATCTTTAGCTCATTACATGGTAATTTTTAGTATAGTTTTTTTTAAAATCGTTTCGGTATTATTAAGTGTAGTAATAGGATTTTTAGCAGGTAAATATTCAAATGTTGAAAGAGATAGTATCTCTTCGTTACTATTTTATTTTATATCGCCTATAGTATTTTTTACGATACCTGCTAGTACAACCTTAACACTTGCGGCATTAAGCCTTACGGTTGTAACATTTGTAATTGCAACACTCTTATCGCTCTTTTCTTATTATTTTTTTGGTAAATTTTGGCAGGATCATACACGTAATATTATAGCTTTGTCTGCAGGTACGGCCAATGGCGGGTATTTTATGTTGCCTATAGCTGCAGCACTTTTTGATGATTATACATTAAGTATTTACATGATGGCTGTTATAGGAGTGAATATTTATGAATGTTCCGTCGGCTTTTATATTTGTATGAGGAGCTTTGCTAATACCACCGATAGTATATTAAAAGTAGTAAAATTACCGATTTTAAACGCTTTTTTCTTGGGATGTTTATTTAGTTTTTGCGGTTTTACTTTACCGGATTTTTTAGATGATTTTATATATAATATGAAAGGCTCTTTTTCGATACTCGGTATGGTGATGGTGGGTCTTGCTCTTGCGTCTCTACAAAAATTTGAAGTCGATATCAAATTTACTCTTGCTACTTTTGCTGCTAAATTTCTATTCTATCCTTTGGGAGTAGGGTTATTTATCATGTTTGATCATTTTGTAACAAAATGGTATAACAATGATTACTATAATGCCCTAAAACTACTTTCTACGGCACCACTCGCAGCAAATACTATAGTTATAGCGAATTTACAGAAATTTTACCCTGAAAAAGTTGCAGCTACTGTGTTTTTATCTTTGCTTTTTGTAGTTATATATATGCCGACCATGGTCAGTATATTTTTAAGTGACTTAAATTAATAACATGATGACAATTGATGACAATGATTTTTTTACAATTTATTCTAAATTGGTATTAATAGGTGCATATGAAAATTAATTCAATAAAAATTGGTCCCTATATTAATTTATTACCTCTTCAATATATACCGAAACATAAAATTTCTTATTTGGAATTCGGTGATCCTAAAAATAAAAATATAATAGTATGTGCTCACGGTTTCACTAGAAATGCTCATGATTTTGATAAAATAGCTAAAGAGTTGAGTAAAAATTATAGAGTAATTGCAATAAATTATCCCGGTCGCAGTGATAGCGAAAATTTTAAAAAAGCTAATCATTATAACTATACGACTTATATTAAAGATACGTTATTTTTTTTTAAAAGGCTAAATATCAAAAATCCTATTTGGCTTGGTACTTCAATGGGCGGTATTATAGGTATGATACTTGCCAGTAAATATAAAAATATTTTTAAAGCCTTAATATTAAATGATATAGGGGCGTTTATTGATGCTGCTCCTTTAATTAAAATTGGAGGTTATGCTAAAAAAACGATACTTTTAGATGATTTGGCTAGTGCAAAAAAACATTTAAAACTTATTTATGCACAAAGCAGTATTAAAGATGAAGAAGATTGGGATTATTTAACAAAATATAGTGTAATTTCTACATTCGGCGGAAAATATAAAATGAATTATGATCCTGCTATAACAAAAGGAATGAAAAATGCTAGTAACCAGAAAGATATTAAACTATGGTCTGTATGGAACAAAATAAAATGTAGAATATTAGTAATTCATGGGATGAAATCTCAAATTTTAACAAAATCTACTATTAAAAAGATGAAAGAAACAAAAATTTTTGATCTTTATGAAATAAAATATGCCGGTCATGCTCCTTCTCTAATGAACCCTGAAGAAATTAACTATGTCAAATCTTGGTTAGAAAAGAAGTCTTAGATTGTATGACCTTGTATTGTACGAACGTTCAGGATGTCATTCCCGCTTCCGCGGGAATCCAGAAAGATAACCTTAATCTTAGTACAAAAATTACATATTTAATACAATAAACATATAAAAAACAGTTTTTTATATGTTTTTCTGGATTCCTGCTTTCGCATGAATGACATAGGCATCATTTAAATTAATAAATAATAATTATGAAAATTACTACTAAAGTACTAATAATAGGTTCAGGACCTGCGGGCTTAAGTGCCGCTATTTATACAGCTAGAGCTGCTTTAAAACCAATATTAATAAATGGTATGCAGCCAGGCGGGCAGCTTACAATTACCACCGATGTTGAGAACTATCCAGGATTTGCGGAAACGGTGCAAGGACCTTGGCTTATGGAGCAGATGTATATGCAGGCTAAAAATGTCGGTACGGAAATTGTTAGTGATTACGTAGAAAAGGTGGATTTATCAAAAAGACCTTTTAAAGTATTTGCAGGAGCAGGAAATGAATATGATGCGGAGAGCATAATCATTTGTACCGGTGCGGAAGCAAAATGGCTTGGTATAGCTTCAGAGCAGAAATTTCGTGGTTTTGGTGTTTCGGCATGTGCTACTTGCGATGGTTTCTTTTTTAAGAATCAAGAAATAGTTGTAGTAGGGGGAGGAAATAGTGCAGTAGAAGAAGCTTTATACTTAACCAATCATGCTAACAAAGTCACTATAGTGCATAGAAGAGATAGTTTTAGAGCTGAGAAAATATTACAGGATCGATTATTTAAAAATTCTAAAATATCAGTAATTTGGGATCATGTAGTAGATGAGATTGTAGGTAGCAATAAACCAAAATCCGTTACTGGAGTTAAAATTCAAAATGTTCACACCAAAGAGATTAGTTTATTGAATTGTAGTGGTGTATTTATAGCTATTGGGCATGCACCGAATACGGGGCTATTTACCGGACAAATTGTAATGGATGACGATAATTATATCATCACGAAGTCAGGTACTACTAGAACTAGTGTAGAAGGTGTTTTTGCTGCTGGTGACGTTCAGGATAAAATTTATAGACAAGCAGTAACTGCTGCAGGAACAGGCTGTATGGCGGCTCTTGAGGCTGAAAAATTTCTAAATAAATAATTTAGATTTTTTAGCTGTAAATTAACATATAAGTTAATAAAAAATTGTTGCATTTAGTAAGACACTTATTATAGTCATTGTGTATTAATTTAATTAGGTACAAATATATAATGACTTGGAACAAATATACCACCACAAAAACAAACTATTGATACATACCCATTACTTATGAAATTTTTAGTTGGATGAGGTAGTTTTAACATACAAACTTTAGAAGTATTGAAAAATGCTAATTTAGAAATAGAGCTAGCAGAAGCCGCATTTTCAAAAAAATTTTTAATATATCTGCAATAAAATTTTACTTAAATCATTTTTATGCAAATAGCCAAAGTGAAAAATTTACAGAGCTAGAAATAACCGGAGTTAGATATGATCAAGTGATAAAGGCTCCTGATATTAGGTTAGCTACCGATAAGCGTACGACTACTAATATATTTAAAAATTTGACTTTGGACTCAATAGGTTACATCAGAATTGGATTTTTAATGGAGATGACTCAAATGGTTGGCTGTTAGCAAGTATAAATCTTAATAAAGGCGGTTATTTAATAACTTAGAAAAAGTATTTCTCTCAGCTGTGATCTCTTTAGAGTCACAATTAATAAATCCTAAGAAAAAATATTACTCTGATATTTCATCTGAGGTTATTGAGTATGCATGGGGAAATATTAAAGGAGTTAAAGGTAATTATTTAGAGCCATTCAAGCATTTAATAGCTTTTGGCAAAGAAGAAATAAGTCCCTCTGAGTTATGGGTTAAAATAGCTGAGGCTATAAAGGTAGATAAAGTATCAAATTTATTGTGAGAAAACATTCTAGAAGACTTAAACAAGATAGGTGTATGACTTTATTATAATAGAAAACTCTGCTATATTATCTGACATTGGATATAAATTTCCTCAAGAAATATTAAATCTTATATTAAACGCAATAGCTCCTGAAGATATCATTAATATTATAAAACATGCTAATTTGGCAAATATTTCTTATGATGTATTAGAAAGTCAAATGGGTGGTGAAGATTTTGGTATAAATAATTCATTATAAATATTTTTCTTGCTAGTATTGCCATATAATTTTAAGATAAGTTCATAATACTTTTCTCGAGTCATGCAACAACGCCAATATTCGCTCGCAATGACGATTTTAGTATCCACGCAGGTAAAAATATATGAACTTACTTAAAAACATTACGGGAAAGAATTATATAAACGGTGAATTTATAGAGTTCGGGAAGCAAATATCCGTTATTAATCCTGCGACCTTAAAAGAAATTGCTACAGTTCCGAATTTAGGATTATCTGAGATTAATTCAACGATTAATAATACGGTGACTAGTTTTTCTTTATGGTCACAAAGTTCATTTGGAGCGAGAATAGCAATTCTTAGAAGATGGTATAATTTAGTAATCGAAAATATTGAGGAGTTAAGTCATATATTAACCCTAGAGCGGGGTAAAGTACTTGCTGAATCAAAAAAAGAAATTTTATATGGAGCCTCTTTTATTGATTGGTATACATATGCTATACATAATATTCATTCGACTATCAAACCCGGTAATAGTAACACTCATAAAATTGTTATGCAATATGAGCCTGTAGGACTGTCTGCTGCTATAACTCCTTGGAATTTTCCCAATGCAATGATTACTCGCAAGGTAGTACCTGCAATAGCTGCAGGTTGCAGCGTTATATTAAAACCGTCAAGTCTTACGCCTCTATCAGCTTTAGTACTTGCGAAATTTGCAAGCGATGCCCGGTTTGCCTACCGGAGTATTTAATGTAATTACAGGTAGTTCAGATATTATAGGTAAGGCTTTTTGTGAAGATTTTAGGCTGCAGAAATTATCATTTACCGGCGCTACAAATGTCGGTAAATTCTATATCAAAATACCGCAAATACTCTAAAACGTTTATCTTTGGAACTTGGCGGCAATGCTCCTTTCATTATAACGGCAGATAATAATTTAGAGAAAGTAGTAAGTGATTTAGTAATCGCTAACACTAGGAATAGTGGACAGTCTTGTACTTCACCTAACAGAATATTTATAGAAGAATCTATATATGAAAAATTTATAGAAATTCTAAAGGCTAAATTTACTAAGCTTAAAGTCGGTGACGGATTTGATAAGGAATCGGATATAGGTCCGTTAATTAATTCTGCTGCCATAGAAAAAATACAAAAGTTACTCGCTGATGCACAAAGTAAAGGAGCTAAATTAGTTTGCGGCGGTAAAACTGTTGATCATTTTATTGAGCCTACTATTATTATTGACTGTTTGGATAATATGGATATCTTTAGAATAGAAATATTCGGTCCGGTAGTTGCTTGTTATAAATTTAAAGATTTGGATGAAGTAATAGAACATGCAAATAATACCGAATACGGCTTGCAAGGATATGTATATTCAAATAATATATCCGTGGCACAAATGATAGCGTCTAAGCTTGATTTTGGTATGGTATCGATTAACGACCCGTTACCTGCAAATGCAAAAGCACCTTTTGCAGGACGTAAAGCTTCAGGTTTTGGAGTTGAAGGCTCATTTGAAGGAATGTTTGAATATCTAAATACGAAATATATAAATTTACAGAATTAAGCATGCCCGCATGGTTCCTTTTATGTCATTCCTGCGAAAGCAGGAATCTAGTAAAGAATATAATTCTTTGTAGCAGTATTAAGATTATTTTGTCTGGATTCCCGCTTTCGCGGGAATGACATAATCTAAATAGTAAAAATTATGCTAGTGCTTGTAGATAATATTGAAGTACAAATTGAAAAAATTTATGAAGTATTTGATTTAATAGATAATGAAGGAGCTGATCTTTTGTTATGGGCAGTATCTGATTGTCTTGCTGAGCTATTAGCTCAATATAAAGAATCGTTAACAATTAAATATGTTGGTCGTTTGATGCAACTAATTAAAAAAGGTTTGAAGAGCAAAATACTATAAATACCCAAAATGCTTAATAATGCTTTAAGCAATATATTATTAATCCTTGAAGATGGATGTAAAGCTGAAGAATCAGAACTAATAGAAAATATAATTAATAGTTTAAATACTCTTGATATGTTAGGAGGACATGCATAGTAATCTTCCAAAAATCTCAATAGTTTTACCGGTTTATAATAGAAAGAAGCTATTACCTGTTGCTATTGAGAGTTGCCTTAATCAAAGCTTTAAAGACTTTGAGCTTATTATTATTGATGATTGCTCAAAAGATAATAGCGTTATAGTAGCTAGGACATATGCAGAGCAGGATTCACGTATTAAGGTAATAGTAAATGAGACCAATAAAAGATTACCGGCAAGTCTTAATATTGCTTTTAAAGAGGCCAAGGGGGAGTATTTTACTTGGACTTCAGATGATAATCTTTTCCATGAAAATGCTTTAGAAAAAATGGTTAAGATACTTGATAATTCACCTGAGATAGGGCTTGTATATACTGATTATACTTTGATCGATGACCACGGTAAAGTAGGAATAAGACTTTATCAAGAACCTCCTGAGTTTTTACCGATTAGAGATTGCGTCGGTGCATGTTTCTTATATAGAGCCGATTTAGCAAGGCAAGTAGGTGGATATAATGAAAATATGCAGTTAGTGGATGATTATGAATATTGGCTAAGGTTTGGGCTTGTTACGAAATTTGCTCATATACCGGAATCTTTATATTTCTACCGAGTACATAATCAAAGCTTAACAATAGAGCGTAAAGTAGAAGCAAAACAGGCAAAAAGAGTTTTAAAAGCATTATTTAAAGAGCAATATATTATTCCTGCTGAGATTAAACCTATAAATGATTTATATAATTGGTTTATTGAAGATAGAAATTTAAGCTCTTATTTTAGGTTATTTAAAATAATTATTTGTAGTCCGATAATTACTATTTCGTATATTATTAAAAATCTAAGAAGAATAAGGTGATATTTTAATGCTTTAATGTCATTCCCGCAAAAGCGGGAATGACATAGTAGAAGTCATAGCACAACATCCTTAAAATAAATGCAAAATCAAGATTTCATACATACATTAAATCCAGAGCAGCAAAAAGCAGTTCTTCACACTGAAGGACCGCTTTTATTGCTTGCAGGTGCAGGGACAGGTAAAACAAAGGTACTTACCTCAAGAATAGCTAATATTATTCACCAAAATTTAGCCTCACCTCAAAATATTCTAGCCGTTACTTTTACTAATAAAGCTGCTAAAGAAATGGCTGAAAGAGTTAATAGTCTAATTAATTGCTATGGTCTTAATATAGGCACTTTCCACTCAATGGCAGCTAGGATATTACGTGACCAGATTGAGCATTTAAATCTTGGTTTAAATAATAGATTTACTATTATTAGTCATGATGATCAATTAAAACTAGTGAAAGATATAGTCAAGCTAAAAGATATTGATACTAAAAAATATGCTCCTAAATTAATACATATCATAATTTCTAGATGGAAAGATCAAGGATTATTACCAACTAAACTATCAGTATCAGATACTAATTTACCGCTGCAGAGGGTTGCAAAACTTGTATACGAAGAATATCAGAAAAATTTACTTATTTCTAATGTTTTAGATTTTGGAGATTTGCTACTTTATAATAATGAGCTTTTTATTAAAAATTCTGAAATACTAAGATATTACCAAGAAAAATATCGATATATTTTAATTGATGAATATCAAGATACTAACGTTGTCCAGTATTTATGGGCAAGAATGCTCGCAAGTTTATATAAAAATATTTGCTGTGTAGGGGATGATGATCAATCTATTTATGGTTGGCGAGGAGCAGAAGTCGGGAATATATTACGTTTTGAAAAAGATTTTGCAAGTGCAACAATTATTAAATTAGAGCAGAATTATAGATCAACTTTGCCAATACTTGCTGCTGCTTCCAATGTTATCAATAATAATAAAAACCGTCACGGTAAAAGGTTATGGACGGATAGGGAAAACGGTGAAAAGATAAAAATTATCTCTTGTTGGAGTGATAAAGAAGAAGCAAGATATATAGCCAGTGAAATAGATAATTTAGTGCGAGAAAACCGGTATAATGCCGGCAATATTGCAATATTAGTACGAGCCGGATTTCAAACAAGAAGTTTTGAGGAAGCGTTTATAAATAGTGCTATGCCTTATAAAATTATAGGCGGTTTGCGGTTCTATGAACGTATGGAAATAAGAGACGTACTTGCTTATATCCGTATATCTTTGAATCAAAATGACAATCTAGCACTTGAGCGTATTATAAATGTGCCAAAAAGGGCAATAGGTGCAGCTAGCTTAAATAAAATTAGAGGCTATGCACTTGAGCGAAATATTTCTAATTTCGCAGCCATTAAAGAAATGCTAGAAATAGGTGAGATTAAAGCAAAATCATATGAAACTCTAAAAGATTTGGTTACCAAAATCGATAATTGGTACGAAAGATTTAGTATAGATGCTCCAATAAACGTAGTTAAAGCAATACTTGATGATTCCGGTTATCTTGAAATGCTTCAAGAAGAAAAAACCGAAGAAGTATTCGGTAGAATCGAAAATATTAACGAAATGCTTAGAGCTATTGCTGAATTTAACGATGTTCATGATTTTATCGAACATTCAAGTTTAGTTATGGAAAATGAAGTGCTTGAAACCAATTACGGTGGTTCTGTTACTATAATGACCCTGCATGCAGCTAAAGGGCTTGAGTTTGACGTGGTATTTTTACCGGGCTGGGAAGAGGGGGTATTTCCGTCTCAAAGATCTCTAGACGAAGATGGCGAAAAAGGCTTAGAAGAAGAACGCCGCATTGCTTATGTCGGTATTACGAGAGCCAAAAAAGACCTCTACATTACTCATGCTGAAAGCAGAAAAATATTTTATGAAATAGTCCGTTCTTACCCTTCAAGGTTCATAACTGAAATCCCTGATGAAATTACGATCAGGACCTCTTCTATGAAAAAATACAATTCTTTTTATAAGTTTTAATTAATTTTCATTCATAAATTTTAAATTGGTTTGCCATAGATTTAAGTGAGTCTCAAGTAGAGCAGATGCACGACGAAAAACGTAATGGCTTAAAAGCGAAGATGAAGTGATGGATATTAAAAAACCATTAGAAAAAGCTATGTTAGAATTAGCTAACCAAAAAATATCTAAAGAACAATATAGAGAGAAATTAATAGATAAAACATTAGATAACCTTAAAGAAAATGTTTCAGAAACAACATTAGGTAATTACAGAAAATTTCTTACTAAAAATACTACCCCTAAACTTGATAAACAAGAGCAAATTAATTATCCACAACAAGTAGCAGCATTAACACAAGCAGCATTAACGATAGCTAAATTTTTAAAAATTACTTATGAAAAAGAAGCAAAAGCTTTATCGTCTATTAATGAGTTAGGAGTAAATGAGCCTAATATAATTAAAACTTTATTACCAGCGATAAGTAAACTACCGTCTGCAAAAATGATAGAGCAAGGTAAAGAAATTATCAAGAATTTTGCCCCATTACTTGAGAGCAGCAATTCTGTACTTGTTAACGGTACTAAAAGAGTATTAGCAGAGTTAGATCCTGGATATTTAAGGAACACACGGATGGGGGGAGAAAGTATAGCATTAGAATTACAAAGAGTAATCAAACCTAAGCTATGGCAAAGGATAGTAGCAGTTTTTACCGGTACGGATTATGCTCAAAAAAATATAGATAAAGCATTTGCTAACTTTGAAGAAAGTAATAGTTTACATATAGAAACGAAAAATTTGTCGGAAGAACTACAAAGAGAAAAACAAGCACCAAATATTGTAAAGCAAAATAAAACAATACCCCAAGGCTATAAGTCTTCTATATCAATCCCTATATCTCATGTTGAAAACCTTAATAAAAGTAGAGAGAGTGGGCAACAGTCAGGGCATAGTAAGTAGTGATTTATATGATAATATAGTTGCGAACTTTTAAAAAGTGTGATAATTTAGTTCATTATATCACATAACTTAATAATGAGTATTATATGGCAGAGATTATAACTAATATAGATGATGCTATTAAAAAAAACGATGAAGTGACGGAGATATTGGCTGCAGTAAAAGATAAAATAGTTGATATAAAAAACGTAGATAGGAGATTAGATACTTTGAATAAAAATATTGTTACTCCCGATCCTATTCAACAATATTTACAATCTGAAGAATATATCACTAGTACGCTTGAAGTACTTGCCAGTAAAATTATTAGTGAAGTTGTAGAAAATAAAGATATACAAAAATTAGTAGATAACTTGCATATCAATTTAGGACAAGATATAAAACTAATACCTAGTTTAGCAGATAAGCTAAAGTTTGATGTCGCAAGGGCTGAAGCAGCACTTAAGGGTTTTATACTTCCTCTAAATAAAGGAGGACCTTTTGATGCATTATCATTGATGGGTATAGAAGATGAAGAAGAAATCTTTGCCAATCCTATAAGAGCAACTAAAGAAGCATTAATAGCCGTAAGCGGAAAGTCTATACCTAAAGAGCAATATGCACAGGCTGTAAAAGATCAAGCTATAGAAATCTTAAAACAAGATCCTAAAAACACTCCAGACAAACTTGAGAAATATGAAAAATTTATTATGCAAGGAGATAAAAACCAGAAATTTAATAAAAATAGTAAGCAGTTTATCCCAAGAGTAAATCAATTATCTCAAGTGGAATTTAAGGCATTACAAAATGCAGCCACTTATACGGTACAGCAGATTAGTAATAGATTAGAAAAAAATAATAAAATTAGTAAGCAATTAGAACAAATTATTATACTTACTAACTCATCAGGCATAAAGAATCCTGAAATAATAAGGGAATTAAATAAGTTAGATTCTACTTATCTAACTGAGAATAGTACTAAAATAGCCAATGAATTAAAAGATATTAATGATAGAGGTACTTCTTTAGGGGAAAAATTTAAGCAGATATTTACAGGTAGAAACTATTTGGAAAAAAGATTAGGAAAAGTTGTAGATAAATATATTACTCTGAGTGATGAATATGTAGTGAAGACAATTAATGATGAAATCTTTTCAAATGCTTTAACAAACCCTGACATTGCTGCAGGTCTAACAAAATTTTTAAATGAAAATAAAGATAAAGTAGCAACTAATCCTGAATTTAAAAATTTAATTCCTGTTACGGGTGAGCCTATTATAGTTCAACCGCAACAAATTAATAATTTTAATTTAGCGGAACTCAGAAAAATCAATCCAATAGCATTTGATAAAACCATATTTGAAGATTCAATAAAACTAAGAAGTTCTAATATAAAACCTCCGCACATCACTCCTAATCCTTCTACTAAAAATCAAGAAGCAGTAAGAAGAAAGGGTTAAATTTTAATATAACTTCATCATTGTGAGGAGGCGTTGTTACATTGCTTCTATGTCATTCCCGCGAAAGCGGGAATCTAGATTTTTTATTGTCACCCCGTGGCGTGACCACGGGGTCTTGTATCACCAGCTGAGTCCTAAGATACTGCGATCAAGTTGCAGTATGACATTAAAGGTTACTAGATTGCTGCTTTCGCAGAAATGACATCAGAACATAAAGATTTAGGTGAGATGCTTAAATACTCCTCTTTCCATAATTCATTATAAAGAATAGGATCGATATTACCGCCTGAGATTAGTACTAGTAATTTTTGAGGTTTGGATTGTGTTTTTAAAAAATTTACCACTGAAACCATGTTTATACTACTTGACGGCTCGCATATTACTTTAAGTAAATGAGTAAGCCACGCCGTCCAGTAATATATTTCATATTCTTCTGCTAAATAAAAATCATCAAGTTTTTTCAGATATTCAAATGTACGAGCTGATATACTCAAGGTTTTAAGACCGTCCGCAATAGTATTCGGAGCATAGTTAAATCTATATGTTTTATTATCTTTAACAGATAAATAAGCATCATTGGCATTTAAAGGTTCTGAACCTATTAACAAGCTTGTCGGTGATATTAATTCCTTGGCAAGATATGCGCCGGAAATTAAACCGCCGCCGCCGCAAGAGGCAAAAATAGCATCAGGACTAAAACCTAGCTGCTGTAATGCTTCATAGCATAACGTGCCTGCTCCTGCGATTGTAGAATCACTATCGGAAGGATGCATATAGTAAAATCCTTGCTTTTCATCTTTTTTTGCTTTTTCTTCCGCTTCTTGTCGAGTATATGTATATATAACTTCACCGCCGTAATAAAGAGCTGCTTGCTGTTTTACTTTTGAAGTATTTAACGGTAAATAAATCCTTGTTTTAATACCGAATAATTTACTCGCATAAGCAAGACCGATTCCATGGTTACCCGTACTATAACCGACTATTTTATCAGGTAATTTTCCTTGCTCTTTTAATTCTAATAAATGATTTAACACGCCTCTAACTTTAAATGCACCGGTTTTTTGTAATGATTCAACCTTAAAAAAAATCTCATGACCGAGCATCGCATTTAAGTTTTCAGAGTGAACGATCGGAGTTAAATGTAGATATTGTTTTATTCTATTATGTGCGGCTGCTACATTTTGAGGAGGTTGTAGTAATAAATTCATAAGTATAATTAATAATGGTAGCTTGAAATCAGGTTGATACTATATTATATAGTTAATAATTAGAAATTTTAAAAGGTTTTAATTGATGCATAAAAAATCCCTTCCGTTAATGGCACTGAGAGATATGGTAGTATTCCCGGGAGTAGTTGCGCCTATTTTTGTCGGTAGGCCAAAATCGTTGCAAGCACTCTCTAATACTACCATTTGCGAGGAAGATAATAGTAAATACATTTTAGTAACTTTACAGAAAAAATTTGATCAAGAAAACCCTAGTACACACGAACTTTATAACACAGCTATACTTGCCAAGATTATCCAAATAGTGAAGCTGCCTAATAATACGGCAAAAATCTTAATAGAAGCAGTAGCAAGAGTAAAGCTAAGCAATATCAAAGGCGAGGAAGCTTTTGAAGCAAATTATGAAATTATTCCAGATGAAGAAATATTTGACGTTAATAACATGCGTTCACTCGTTGACAATGCAATACAACTATTTAGTAAAGATGCGATTAATGATAAGAAAGTTAATGCAGAAATTATTGAAACTATCAATAAAAAAATAAGTAATAGCACTAATTTCATAGATATTATAAATATATTAGCCTCACATTTGATAACTTCACTTGAGGCAAAGCAGCATTTATTAGAAGAAACGAGTCCTTTTAAGCGTATCACTACGGTTATTAGTATGCTTACTTCCAATATAGTAAGTTCAGAAACCGAGCAGGCATTGCAGCAAAGAGTACGAAAGCAAATCGAAAAAACGCAGCGTGATTATTATCTGCATGAACAAATGAAAGCTATTCAAAAAGAGCTTGATGAAGATAAATCAGAACTTGCCGATATTGAGAAAAAAATTAAAAGTTTAAAATTATCAAAAGAAGCAAAAGAAAAAGCTGAGGCTGAACTTAAGAAACTCCGTACTATGAACCAAATGTCAGCGGAGTCGGGAGTAACGCGTAACTATCTTGAGACATTGCTTAGCCTGCCTTGGGGTAAGTATGATAATAGCAAAATAGATATTAACCAAGCAGAGAAAATTTTAAATCGTGACCATTTTGGACTCGAAAAAGTTAAAGAACGAATTATAGAATATTTAGCGGTGTTACAGCGTTCAAGTAAAATTAGAGGACCTATATTATGTTTAATAGGTCCGCCAGGGGTCGGTAAAACTTCACTTGTAAAATCTATTGCCGAAGGAATGGGCAGAAAATATACTAAACTTGCGCTCGGCGGTGTTAGAGACGAAGCAGACATCAGAGGGCATAGAAAAACTTACCTTGGATCAATGCCCGGTAAAATTTTAGGTCAACTTAAGAAAGTTAAGACTAGTAATCCTGTAATGCTGCTTGATGAAATCGATAAAATGAGTTCTGATTTTAGAGGTGATCCGGCATCCGCTTTGCTTGAGGTATTAGACCCTGAGCAGAATAGTCACTTTGTTGATCATTATCTAGAAGTAGAATATGATCTATCAAATGTAATATTTATTGCTACTGCTAACTCTCATGATTTACCTAGAGCTTTAAGTGATAGAATGGAAAAAATATATATTTCCGGTTATGTAGAGGAAACAAAGCTCCAAATTGCCAGAAATTATTTAGTTCCAAAACAATTTAAAATGCATAAAATCAAAAAAGATGAAATTACTATATCCGAGACGGCAATTTTGGATTTAATTAGATATTATACCAAGGAATCAGGTGTAAGAGCTTTAGAGCGTGAGATAGGGGCATTAACTAGAAAAGCATTAAAGCAGATTTTAGCAGATAAAAGTGTTAAGCATATTGCCATAGATAGTAATCATCTTGAAGAATTTTTAGGAGCTAAGAAATATAATTTCGGGCTTGCCGAGAAAGAAGATCAAATAGGAAGTACTACGGGACTTGCTTACACTGAAGTAGGCGGAGAGCTTTTAACTATAGAGGCTTTAGCATTTCCAGGGAAAGGTGAAATAAAGACCACCGGAAAACTCGGTGATGTTATGAAAGAATCGGCAATGGCTGCCTATAGTTGTTTTAGAAGCAGAGCAACAAATTTTGGATTAAAGTACGACAATTATAAAGATTTTGATATTCACATTCACGTACCGGCCGGAGCTATTCCAAAAGATGGACCGTCTGCCGGCTGTGCTTTGTTTACGACTATTGTTTCGTTGATGACTAAAATACCCGTACATCGTACTGTAGCAATGACCGGTGAAATTACTTTAAGAGGCAATGTTTTACCTATAGGTGGTCTGAAAGAGAAGTTACTTGCTGCAAGTAGGGGAGGTATTAAAACCGTGTTGATTCCTGAAGAAAATGTCAAAGATTTGAAAGATATACCGCCAAATATAAAAGAAAGCTTAGAAATTATATCTGTATCAAATATTGATCAAGTACTTAAGCATGCTTTGGTAGGAACACCGATAAATAAATAGAGATTTGTTAATAGTCAAAATATCATATATTAAATTAATGCAAGCTATAGTAAAGTAATTCTTTTTGACTTTTCAATCAAAATGCGATTTTTCTTGCTTAATTCCTGACTATCTTGAGCTCACCTATTATTATAGACTCTCTTCCTTACGCCTGTCACTAAATTGGGCTGAATTGACTATATTGTTGCGTGGATCAATTGCACCTCTATCATCCCGTGGTCTGACCATAGGATCCAGTTAAAAATACTAATATTATTAGTATTTTTATTGTTTTTATGGACCCCGTGGGGGTGTGGACACAGTAATGCTGCTACTACTGCAGCAGCTACTCAAAGCGGTGTATCTGAGGTAGTAAAATCCATGCCTACAATAAAAGACAAAACAGCTTAGTTTATCTTTCTGCTTTCCAACTTTCATTGAGAAATTCCTTTAACTTAATTCTAAATACAAAATTAAATTTCTACACTACCAAGTAACAATATTTTTTTGGTACAGCGTCGTTCAGAAAGCTTGATACAAGTGAATTTTCTGACATGCGCCTTTTGCTCACGTACTTTTTGTACGTTCCGCAGGCTCAGTCGTCAATTCATCTTGTCTAAAGCTTTCTGAATCTAGCTCTATCTGCTTCTATTTTATTATTGTAAAAAAGTTGCTACAAAGTATTAATTAAATGTATTAATATTAATGAAAGAATCAAAAATATTAAGAAAATTTTTAGCAACGGCATCATTATGTGGAACATTATTCACTAGCTCTGATAATGCAGGAGCAATAATTCCTAATCTCGGTAGCGTAAGCTTGAGTTCCGGTGTCGGTCTTGTAGGAGGAGTATTTAATAACGGCAATATTTATTCAAAGGGCTTGGAATTAAAATATTGGCAGATAAAACAAATGCTGTTATTGGCGGGATAAATACATTAATTAATAGCGCTACCTGCTTTTGGTGGGGTTGAGGTAAGCCAAAATGTATCAATAGGTGCTTTTAGTGCAACAGTAGGTCTTACTCCTAATTTCACTCCTCTTAAATGTATTAATAATAATGTTACGTCAATTGTTACCGGAGTCGGTAATCAAACATTTAGTAATATAGATTTCGCCGGTAAGAATTCTACTTGACAAATTAATAACGGTTTAAATATTACAACTCAGATAGATAATACGGTAGCTGGCAACAATAACATTTGTAGGTACGGGTACTATATCAAATCACATAGGTCTAACTAACTCTCTTGCCGGAATAAATGTAGGAAACGGGGAAGCACAGATTTATATGTTCGGAGCAGTTAATATTACAATTAATGCTGCAAATATAAATCTTACTAACAATAACTCTATACTTACTCTTTTTGACGGTAATATAACAACGTTAACGGGTAATATAAATAATACTACCGGCGTTGACGGTCAAGGGATACTACTAAATCCAGCTCATGATCTTGGTAGTAGTAACATAATAACAGGCGATATAGGTAATATAGGCATTAAAAGCTACTAATATTAATTTACAAAGTAATACGTCCGTACTTAATTTAGATGACGACATAACGGTTACGGGTAATATAGACGGCGCTAAAGGAGTAAACGGAAATTTTATAGGGAATGCTATACTTAACGGAAATATAAATAATTTCAATATACTTCAGTGTAATGGAGGTAACGGTAAGATTCTTGATTGACAAGGTAATACTACGGTAAATAGTATTGTTTTTGCAGATAGTGTTTTAGCTGCGGGAACTATAAGTGTTAACAGTCTATTAGATGTAGGAGGTATTACTTTTAATAATAGTACCGCCGCTAGCGTTACTTTAATAATAAATACCGAAAATACAATTAATGTTGCATTATTAAACGCTATACAAGCAAAAATACAAATAAATGCTAATTTAACAATCAATGATCCAAGTGCCGGAGATATAGGTGATATTAGAATAGCAGATAATACAACATATACAATAGATGCAGCAAATGGGAATGTAAATTTGCTAAAATAATAATTTAAACAAATCTGGCAATGATGAATATGGAATAGTGAGAATAGGAGCAATCACAAAATACCTAACCATAGCAAATAACGGTGGACCTTATACTATAGAATACCCATCGCCTTAAGAATTTCATAGTAGACTGAGCAGGTGATGTTGTAGTCGATAATACGGTATTTACGCAGTTACTTAGTATGAATAGCAGGTAACATTTAACCAAGCTTTAGATCTAGGAGCGGGTGGTAACATATTATTTAGAGCAGATAGTGAGTTAATAGTAAATGGTGTGACCAGTTCAGTTACGACCTCTGCAAATAACCAAGGAAATAACTAAGGCACACTGACAATACAAAGCGGTAATGTTAACGGTACGATTGGAGCTAACGGCAGCAGCTTAAAACTTGTAAATATCGGAGCAACCCCCATTACGTTCTCAGCTAATGTATTTGTTCCCGTAGCTTTAAATAAGAATGGCTCTATCTTAGCTTTAGCAGATGGGGTTATGCTAACCGATAGCGTAGGAGCAAATGGAGCAGTACTGAACACCGGCGGTGTAGGCGGTACATTGAATTTGATAGGTGACGGTAATGTAACTCAAAATATAGGTACGGATGCTGCAAATAGTCCTGCTAATGCTAATATAAATATCCCTAACTTTACTTAATTCAGTAATATCCATTGTGGCAATTAATTTTTGTGCTTCTGCGGTATTTTTTTCTGTATAGTTCTTATTAATTCTTGATTTGAGGGTTGAAACCATCTAAACATAATTATTTTCTTATTAAATTCTATAAATTTTAATATTTTGTTAAAAATGAGCTTATAGATAGAATCATAATAAGCAGTTTTAAGAATACAATAGAAATTTAACTAAAAGTGCGAACAAATGAGTTGAGGTTACTTTAAGGAATATAAAAAGTTAGTTTTTTATAATATTTAAAATTCGGAATTTAAAAGAGTTTAATATAACAATTAAAACAAAAGGCGAATAAACGGAGCATATGAATTTTTTAGAAAACGACAGGAAATCCCAAAACCTGAAAGGGGTTGGCGAGAGTGACGGGACTCGAACCCGCGACCTTCTGCGTGACAGGCAGATGCTCTAACCAACTGAGCTACACCCCCTTATATACTCTTCTGCTTTTAAGAATTGCTCTTTCATTTTATCAAGAATTGCATCTTCATCTATTAAGTATAGGCTGCGGGTGCTCACCTCTCAAAATAAAATTCAATTCTTGAAATCATTTGAGTATACGTAAAAGATAACAATGTATATAACAATTCTTCTATTCCTGCAAGAGTAAAATATCGTATTTTATCAAAAAATATACAGAACCTAAAATCTAGCTTATTCCTAATATTATAATTACTAGATATCTCTATTAATCCAAATTAGTCACTACTAGTTGAAGCCTTGAAAATTATTATACTTTTTAAGGCCTTTGTTAAAAAAGAAAAACCTAGTAGTTACATTTATATTAATAAAATCTTACTGTATTAATAATAATTAGAGGTTTTATATGACTAAACCATATGTCATTAAATTAACTACTCCTTTTGAGCGTATTAAATTTTATAATCCTATACCCGATATTGCTCTTAGAAGTGCTATTATTATGCAGGCAATAATAGATGCAACTAATACTTCTACCAAGAAAGAGGCAATAAAAGCAGAATAGAACGCTAAAAAATGGCTTGTTGAAAATAATGAAAATTTTAATGCTACCTGCTTAGAAATTGGCATTGAGCCTCATTATGTAAGAAAGACTGCTAAAAAACTAATTAAATCGCAACAAAATAAGGATAAGCGTCCCAAACTCTACGGCTAAAGTTTAAATAAATTAATTTGTAATAAAACTTGAAATTACTCTAAATATAAATTAATTGTATAGGTGTTACTTAGTAACGCCTATATGTTAATTATTTCAGATTATAAAGGTTATTTATGATTATTTCAGTTTCAGGTCAACATATTTCTATCGGTAATAATTTACAAGAATATTCAAAAGAGAGGGCTACTCAAGTCGTTAAAAAATATTTTACCGATATAATAAATATAAATATACATTTTTCAAAAGAAGGAATTAACTTTAAATGTGATATTATAGTAAAATATGGTTCCGGTAAACATAATATAGTCAAAAGTAATGATAGTTGTAGTGATATATATATAGCTTTTGATAAAGCTATGTCAAAACTAGAAAAACAGCTTAGAAAATATAAATCAAAATTCAAAAATCATCATGCGGGTAAAGTAAAAATATCAGAAATTGCTTACGAAGGTACCAAATATATTATTAATCCGCAATCTGATAGTGAAATCTCTAACGCCGAAGATAATGATAATCCGGCAATTATCGCTGAAAAGCCTGTAGAAATATTAAAATTATCAGTAAAAGAAGCGGTAATGCAAATGGATTTAGAAGATTTACCTGCAGTAGTATTTAAAAATATAAATAATGATCGTATCAATATAGTTTATTATCGTAAAGACGGTAATATTTCTTGGGTAGATTATAATTAATGCTCATTATCCCTTACAAAGGAGTTACACCAAGAATCGATAAAAGTGCATATATTGCCGAAAGCAGCTCTTTAATAGGAGATGTTGCAATAGGTAGTAATTCAAGCGTTTGGTTTAATACGGTTCTTAGAGGCAACGTTGAATCAATAAAAATAGGAAATAATACTAACGTACAAGACGGTAGTGTAATTCATGCTTCAAGGTTTAACGGACCGGTAGAAATAGGCGATAATATAACTATCGGTCATCTCTCTCTTATTCATGCCTGTACAATGAAAAATTGGCGTCGTCTATCTACTTTTTACGTATCAAGAGTATATAAGGAATCCTTAAATGCCTTAACCGTATTTTTAAGTAAAAACGCAATAGTCATCGGTCCGATGCCGCCTGGGACAGGAGTAATATATTGTACTTTAGACTGAACATTTTCAAAATCAACATCACCGATAATTTTATTGCTGCTAATTCTATTAATGCCTACATCAATTACTATAGATTTAGGATTAAAATATTCTGCAGTTAATTTTAAAGGTGAGCCTATTGCAGCAACGACAATATCGGCTTTAGAAGTAATAGAGCGTAAATTGTGTGTCTTAGAATGACAAATAGTAACGCTGCAATTTTCTTTTAACAGTAAAGCACTTAAAGGTTTGCCTACTATATTTGAGCGTCCAATAATTACAACGTTTTTACCGGTTAAATTAGGTTCGTATTTTTTGATAGCTGCAAGACAACCAAGAGCAGTGCAGGGAATAAAGCCTTGACTAATTCCGCTATGTAAGTAACCGACATTTAAAGGGTGGAAACCATCGATATCTTTAGAAGGTGATACTGCAGATAAAATTTTATTTTTATCTATGGAGCTTGGCAAAGGAAGCTGAACTATAATTCCTGAAATCTCGTTATCAAGGTTTAACTCATTGATTTTTGATATTAAATCATTAGTATGAATAGTAGCAGATAGATTTATTAATAAAGTATAAATTCCTATTTTATGTGCATTTTTTATTTTGTGTCTTACATAAATAATGCTTGCCGGATTATCGCTTACTAGGACTATAGCAAGCTTCGGTGAAGCGTTGGTTTGGCTTGTAAGTTCTTGAATTTCTAGCTTTAAGTCTGCTAGTATCTCATTGGCTAATGCTTTACCGTCAATTATATTATTCACTCTTATTTTTGTCTCCGTTCAGTTTTAACGTCATTGCAAGAAAATTACGTAAGTAATTGACGAAGCAATCTCAGGAGTTTGTTATTGTTTCATGAGATTGTCACGCTCTCTACGGTTGCTCGCAATGACGATCTCTTTATTTAGTCACGCTCTTACTTCTTTGCCCCGTATTTTTGGTAGTAGAATACTCAAAATGTAGAGCCTTGCCGTCAAATACTCTACTATAAGCATGATGAAGACTGCTTGCCGCTTCAGCAAAACCCGTAAGAATCAGCTTAAGCTTACCAACATAATGAGCAATATCGCCAATGGCATAAATACCCTCTATATTAGTTTGATAATAGGAAGAGTCTACTTCAATATGGTGAAGCTTAACATTTAAACCCCAATTTGCTAAGCTACCTAAATCTTGTTTTAAACCAAAAAAAGGTAGTAATATATTGGCATCCAATTTGCGAGTATTATTTTGTAAATCTTTAACTATAACCGATTGAAGTTCACTATTATTACCATCTAAAGCATTTAATTGATAACCGGTTATTAACTCGATTTTATCGGTTTCTGCAATATGCCTTAATTGCCTTACGCTTTCAGGAGCTGCCGTAAATTTATCCCGCCTATGTACTAAATATATTTTATTTGCAATATCTGAAAGAGAAATAGCCCAGTCAACAGCCGAATCCCCGCCGCCTGCTATAACTATATTTTTACCCGCAAATTTGCTTTTATCATTGATGAAATAAAAAACTGACTTGCTTTCAAAATCTTCAATATTCGCAAGGGGCGGTTTGTTTGGACCGAATGAACCTGCTCCTGCTGCAATAATAATAATTTTGCTTTTAATAAGAGTGTTTTTTGAGGTTTTAATTTCAAAAAAATCATCTTGTTTATTTAGCTCTATAGCTTGCTGATTTAAATGATATATAGGGTTAAAAGGAGTTGCTTGAAGTACTAACTGTTTTATTAGCTCTTCTGCTGCAATTTTAGGATATGCCGGTATATCGTAAATAGGCTTTTCAGGATATAGGGTAATACACTGACCGCCGATAACTTCTTGTGCATCAATAACATGACACTTCATGCCAAGCATTCCTGCTTGAAAAACTGCAAATAATCCAACCGGACCGGCACCTATTATTACAACATCAGTATTATACATACTTTTTATATTTAAATTTTAAAAAGGATTTTATTGGATATTGAGAAAATAATCAATGGTTATGTGAGTATATTTATAGAAATCCAACACTTTCGCAGGGGGATTTTTAAAAACTGTCGGATATTATACTAGACGAGATGCATTTAAAGGTTGTGCTGCATTCCACTTTTCTTCTACGGGTTCTAATATATCCGCCTTTTGGTAATTATAATAGATTCTTTATCTGTTTGTAATTTTTCTATATAAAGAATCTATTTATAGCTAATTTGGATTATATTCATTATATTTTAATGTAAAAAATAAAATTTAAAGAAAAACCAAAACAAATTCTGTGGGGCAAATATCATCAATTCATATTTAAATATAACCATTTCTTAAACTAGCCTTGTAAAATCGTTAAACTTTGTAAAAGTTCCAGCAGAAAAATTTAACCTCAATCATTTGATGCTTCAGGTGGTCCTATGAAGAACGTCGATACTAAACTTATTAGTGGGGTATATTTAAACTATGATGTGACTCTTAGTCCAAATGATGATATTAATTATTTAGCCGGAGTAGAGGAACTCAATTATTTCACTGAACACGGTGTATAGTTATAGTTTCTTATTTCAAACTGAAGCCGTTAAATCAAATGTTTCCAAAATCACAAATACCACAAAAAACAAAATAAATTTACACGTTTAGACACAAATTGGACATATGAGAATGTGGATAAGATGACTAATTGGTGGGTAGGGGATAATAGCATAACTAAAGTGTCTTCTTGGTCTAATTCAACTGGATTTGCCGGTATTCAGTATGCTACTAATTTTGCAGTTAGACCGAATTTAGTTACCTATCCGTTACTGGATTTTAGAGGGAAATCAGAACTTCCAAGCAGTATAGAGATATTTTCAAATAGTATACCTATATATAATACTAAAGCTCATATGGGGGATTTTGATATAACCAATATTCCGGTTATCACCGGTAGAGGTGATTTAATAGTTAAAAGTTAAAACGCAAGATATAACCGGTAAAGTTTAGACAATTACTATTCCTTATTACGCATCACCGAGCTTATTACGTTCCGGGCTTTCATATTTCTCTTACGAAGCAGGTTTTCAAAGACAAGATTTTACTATATATAGCAGTGCTTATAAATATTTAGTTCTAAATACTGATTATATGCTTGGTATGAGTGATTATTTAACAAGCGGCGGACATTTTGAATTTTTAAAAATAATGGCGCAGTAGGGGTAATAATTTAAAAGTCGGAAATTTATTATAGGCATTTCAGCTGCAAATAATATCAAAAATTTCGGTCGCTGTCAAAGAATTAATTGCGGCTATACTTATGAATCGGAATATTTTGATATTAATAGTAATTTAGATTGGAATAATAGTAATTATCAGAACGTATATAACGATCCCGATAAGATTTTCTCAAGTTTAAATTATCAGATTTCAGCTAGTTGCGGTAATACCGATTTTGGTAATATAAGTGTTAATTTTTTGTCTTTTGTCGTAAATAACACAATGCAAAAAGGTAAACGCTCAAATATATTATCATCGACTTATCAAAGAAATATTACTAAAAATAATTTTGCCTATATACCATTTAACTTGAATTTAGATTCCAATAAAAGCATTTCATTGACCGATTTATATCAAAATAAATATCATACAAAGCAACTTGGTGTTTCCTCGCCGATTACTTCAAATATGGGATGGGGATATAATGCTAACCTGATCAAAGCTAAAGCTACAAATTACAATGTACAAGTTAACCGTAACGGTAAAAATAATGATATTGGAGTTTATCTGCAGAAAAATGATACCGAAATAATGAAACAGTTTAATATCAAAGGAGGAATTTTCTCTATTGATAAAAGCTATTATGAGACAAGACCGATTAACGGAGGTCTTGCTTTGATTAAAGTAAATAGTTTAAAGAATGTCGGGGTTTATAATAATAGCGGGTGATACCCGATGATAAAGGTAAAATGCTTGTACCTAACTTAACACCGTATGTTCCTTCCGAAATAAGACTAGACGATGAAAATCTACCTCTTAATACAGAGTTTGAAGAAATTGCTTTGAAAGTTGCTCCAAGAACAGAATCAGCGGTATTATTAGACTTTAATATTAAAATAATTAAAAGCATTGAAATGACAGTATTTGATAGTACGTGAGTATTGAAGGTTTAGATGAAGAAATATTTGTAGGCTATGACGGTAAGATATATATTAAAGATCTTGAAGTATTAAACGGTTCTATTTGTGATGAGAATGAGGAGAATAATAAATGCTGTCATTTTAGCGTACCGGTTAATAGAGATTTAAATGACCCTGTAATTGATTTAGGCGAAGCAATATGCAAATGAAGACTTTATTGTTACTCCTGTGTGGACTAAAAACGCTCCGTTGTCATACCGTGGCTTGACCACCACGGTATGACAAATTCTTTTTAAGCAATGTCAAGAAATCAATAATAATATTATTAATCAACAACATGATTATGCCAGGAAATGCTATGGCATTACTTGCAACATGTAATCCGTCAGTTCCAACCGTAAATTTCGGTAGTTTTAATGTCGGTGCCATTAGCACAACTGCCGTTATTGCTTCAGTTACTTATGGTGCTTTATTATCACTACTTGTTAGCTATACCGTAACTTTTAGTACGGGAGCTGCTAATATTTATAACCCAAGAAATATGATTAATGGGGTACGTAAGCTGAATTATAATTTGTATAAAGGTGCCGGTTTTACTCAAATCCTCGGTAACGGTACTAGTAGTACTGTAACATTTACCGATAGCCTATACACTAGGTCTTGAACCGGTCACAAAAAACTATACCGTATATGCACGTCTGCCGTCACAACCTCTTGCTGCTGCCGGCACGTTTCAAGACACTATTACCGTAACCCAGCCATGGCTATATAATAAAAAATCTTTAAAATCAAAATTCTTCAGCCTAGGTTCTAACTTTGTTGCTTACATGGATTGACTCCTAGGGTGCTAGACATTGCTGTCCAGTATTATGAAGCTGTATTTTTATTATAATATCAAAAACAATTTAAGTTTTATATTACTATAACTACATTTAGTATTTTGTAGTTACTTAATATTTTTAACTTAAATAAAGGTCGAATTTATGAAAAATGAAGAACAACACAATCCACCAACTCCAAAACATGGTCGAATAATATTCCCGCTTTACACAATGGGAAAAGTTTGTGTAGATAAGAAGCTAGTAGATGAAGAGTGGAAACTTAACGAATTTGAAACAGGGAAAGGGAGTGATGAGCGTTTTGGAAATGATGTCGCAGGGGAACCGCTACCGCTAGATGGGCATATTCTTAATGGTGGGCGTACAGATGATACAGATTGGGTAAATGCTACTAATGAAGAAATAAGAGCGGAATTAAAAGATCCAACGTTTAACTGGATAAACTATACCATTAGAAGGTGAGAAAAAACTTACAATAGCATGGGATTATACTGTATCACATAACACTTGCGGTTATATAGTGCAAATGACAAAAGCAGAGTTTACCTTTGAAAATAGACTGAAACACGATGATTTAGACGAAATTTATAGTGAACTTTCTGATCAATGTCCTTACTGAGATCATACATTAGTTCCTTCTAAAATGATTGAAGTAACTTTTCCAGATAGAAAGCCAGGATATTATGTTGTAGAAGTTGATTGGATAGTAGCGGACACACCACGTTTGTTGCATCGTTTATTGTTGAACATAAGGATGAGGTCACACCGATAGGTCTCTTAATACGAATGATGGAGAATGTATTTAACGTTATTCCCGTATAGATAAGGTCTTATTGCATGGATCGGTTTTCTTTCTGTTACGCTGTGACTTGATCGTGAGATGACAGAGATGGAATCGATCCTTAAACTTATGTCTACGCGACAATGCAACCGGGAACCACTCAACGTTGCCTTACTTCCGCAGGATAAGACTGTTTGTGCCTTAAGAAAGTATAATATTTGTACAAACAATTTTATATAGTAATCAAGAGTGATTTGTGTCAAGTCAAAAATCTAAAAAAAAATAAATATTTATATTGAATAAATTATTATTCTCGTGTCTACTTAAGTGAAGATTCTATACACTGAATATGGTGTCATTTTTTCAAAATAAGCATTATAAATCCTACAACCCCATTAGTACCTATAATGAACACGTTTAAAAAAAATAAATTTCAAATCACTATAAACAACAACCATAACAATTTACTTACTCCTTTCGGTAAAGCTATTCTGCGAGATCGGTATCTTATGAAAGGTGAGGATTTTCAAGATTTATTTGCAAGAGTTTCTAGTTATTATGCCGAAAATAAACAGCATGCTCAGAAGTTATATGAATATATGAGTAAAATGTGGTTTATGCCAGCAACACCAATCTTAAGTAACGGCGGGACGGATAGGGGACTTCCTATTTCATGCTTCTTGAATGAGACCGATGATAGCTTAGACGATATAGTAAATTTATGGACAGAAAATGTTTGGCTTGCTGCACGCGGTGGCGGGATTGGCAGTTATTGGGGTAATGTTCGTGCTATTAATGAAGGGATTCGTGATAAAGGTCATTCATCTGGTATTATACCGTTTATTAAAGTAATGGATTCTATGACTCTTGCTATTTCGCAAGGTTCTATTAGACGAGGTTCATCGGCTGTATATTTGCCTATTAATCACCCTGAAATTGAAGAATTTATCGATATAAGACGTCCTACAGGTGGGGATGTTAACCGTAAAGCTCTTAATATTCATCACGGTATAGCTATAACCGATGAATTTATGAAAGCAGTTGAAAACAATACGGATTTTGACCTTGTTAGTCCTGCTACCAAAAAAGTCGTAAATAAAGTTAGAGCAAGAGATTTATGGGTTAAGTTATTAACTACTAGAATAGAAACAGGTGAGCCTTACTTGTTATTTATAGATAGTGTTAATCAATCTATCCCTGAGCATCATAAAAAATTAGGGCTTCAAGTTAAAATGTCTAATCTTTGTAGCGAAATTACATTGCCGACAGGAATTGACCATCTAGGCAAGTCAAGAACTGCTGTTTGCTGCCTTTCCTCTTTAAATTTAGAGTATTACGAAGAGTGGAAAGACGATAAAGAATTTATCCATTCTATTATGTTATTCCTTGATAATGTTTTAGAAGACTTTATTAATAAAGCACCGGATACTATGGCAAGAGCTAAATATTCGGCTTTACGTGAACGCAGCGTTGGACTTGGCGTAATGGGCTTCCACTCATTTTTGCAAATGAAAAAAGTACCGATAGAATCGGTTATGGCAAAAGTTTGGAATAAAAAAATATTTGAATATATATCTGCTGAAACTGATAAAGCCTCAATAGAAATCGGTAAAGAAAAAGGAGCATGTCCTGATGCTCTAGATGCAGGAAGTAATGAACGATTTAGCAATAAAACCGCAATAGCACCTACCGTCTCAATTTCGGTAATAGCAGGTAATGCCTCACCCGGAATAGAGCCGTTTGCCGCTAATAGCTTTGTACAAAAGACTTTAACCGGTTCTTTTAACGTGCGTAACAAACATTTAGAAAAGTTATTAGAGGAGAAAGGATTTAATAATGATCAAGTTTGGTCTTCGATTGCAACACATGAAGGATCAGTACAACATTTAACATTTTTATCCGAAGAAGAAAAACAGGTTTTCAAAACCGCTTACGAAATTGATCAGAATTGGCTAATTGAACTGGCAAGCGATCGTACTCCTTACATTACGCAAGCACAATCTTTAAACATCTTTTTACCGGGGAATGTTAGTAAGAAATATTTAAATAATATTCATTTTAAAGCCTGGACAAAAGGGGTAAAAAGTTTATATTACTGTAGATCGACATCAATACAGCGAGCCGATACGGTCTCGCATGACGTATTAAAGGCCGATTTTAAAGATTTAGAGGAACAAAACGATAAGTTAGCAGAAGCTGGTAACTACGAAGAATGCTTAGCTTGTCAGTAAGTATAACTATGCAAAGATATTTAGACTCAACAAATGATGTAACATTTAAAAAATTGTTTACGGATAAAACAAGGTGACTAGGCTTTCTCAATATATTATGAGGTTACTTGAAGAGTTAAGGATTATCAACCTTGAATATATTTCAAACGAACAAGCGCCGGATTTAGGGCAGAATAAAAGGAGTATAGTAGACGTAAAAGTTCGAGATAACTCCGGCAATATTTATATTGTTGAGATGCAAGACGGTTATGCCCCGATGCTTCTTTAGCAAGAGTACCATTTTACAGTTGTATAGCATTTTCTTCGCAATTAAAAAGAGGAAAAGAATATGTTAATCTAGCTCCTGTAGTAATGGTAGTAATTATTTCTGGATTTCAGGCATTGCCCGAGGAAAAAGAATGTATTAGCTATCATCAAACTATTAATGTCGGCAACGGTAAGCATCAACTTAAATGCTTGCGTATTTGTTGAATTAGACAAATTTACCAAAGAAGCAGATGAGTTAGAAAGCTTAGAAGATGATTGGTTATATATGATGGCTAAATTCGATAGAGCAAAAGAACCCCCGCAACATACAAAAGATGAAAATAGCATTATCAGTTTATAAAACTATTGAATAATTTAACTGGAGCGAAGCAGAATATGATAATTATATTAAAGCGATGCTTGCTACTCAAACGGAAGAGTTAAATCAAAAAAGTAAATATAATGAGGGGAAAGCTGAGGGTATTGAAATTGGAGAAACTAGAAGAAATACAGAAATAGCAAAAGAAATGTTAGCGGATAATGAGCGCCGATCGAGAAAATAATTAAATATACTAAGCTTTCAAAAGAAGAAATAGAAAAATTAAAAGAAGAAAAATTATGTCACTACTTGATGCAAGTCCAATTTATAAACCGTTTTCATATCCATGGGCATATGAAGCTTGGCACACTCAACAAAAAATTCATTGGCTACCGGAAGAAGTACCGCTTGCCGACGATGTTAAAGATTGGAAATATAACTTAACTCCAGGGGAAAAACATCTATTAACGCAAATATTTCGTTTTTTTACACAGGCAGATATTGAAGTGAATAATTGCTATATGAAGCATTATTCACGAGTATTTAAACCGACTGAAATATTAATGATGTTATCAGCATTTTCTAATATGGAAACGGTACATATCGCGGCATATTCACATTTACTTGATACGGTAGGTATGCCGGAAGTAGAATATTCAGCATTTCTTAAATATAAGGAAATGAAAGACAAGTATGATTATATGCAGCAATTCGGAGTGGATGCCAAAGAAGATATAGCAACTACACTCGCAGTATTTGGAGCTTTTACTGAAGGATTACAGCTATTTGCTTCTTTTGCGATCATGCTTAATTTCCCTCGTTTTAATAAAATGAAAGGTATGGGACAGATTATTGCTTGGTCAGTGCGTGATGAAACACTTCATACTAACTCAATTATTACTCTGTTTAAGACTTTTGTAAGAGAAAACCCTGAAGTTTGGACAGAAACTTTACGTAAACGTATTTATGAAGCTTGTACGACTATTGTGCATTTTGAAGATGCCTTTATTGAACTTGCTTTTGAAGTTGGCGGTATTGAGGGATTAACGGCATATGGAGTAAGACAATATATTCGTTATATTGCCGACCGTCGTTTAATGCAACTAGGACTCAAAGATGTATATTTGGTAAATCATAACCCCCTTCCTTGGCTTGATGAAATGCTAAACGGAGTCGAACATACGAACTTTTTTGAAAATAGAACAACTGAATATTCAAAAGCAGCGACTACCGGTTCATGGGAAGAAGTATTCACTGAGATGGACGCCACAGCGGAGGCTAAATAATATACTCAGATAGCACTTATGCTGAACATGTTGTGTCGAAGTATACATATTAACAATAACAAAAAATTAAAAATACCTGATCTTTATTTTTAAAAATTTTTTAAAATAGATTTAGAATATTTAAACATTAGCGAGTGATTTTATGGCTGTTATAAATAATAAAAACTATCAAAAAGTTGTAGAAAAAGTTTTATCTTCTTCTAAAGCTAATAAAGTACTAAAGAGTGCAATTCAGGACTTATCATCTTCAAAGAGTATAAGCTTAAGAACGATATTACTCGGAGCAAGATTTATTTTAACTAATCCTGTAAATACTTATAATCTTGTTAAGCTTGCTAACTCTTCTAAGATATATCTTGATCCGGAATTTCAAAAATCACTTCTTAAAAAATCTCCAATATGGGAATTTTTAAAAAAACATTCGGATGATTTGCCTAAAATAGGTCAAATCTTAGCAAATGCGGGCTTTAGAGAATTTCAAGATAAGAGTGCTTTAGATGCAAAGGGACTCGAAATACTAAAAGAATGTTTTAAAAATGAACAAGTACTTAAAAAACTTCAAGAAATTGCAGTTGAAGTAAAGCAAGAACTACCGAACTGGAATAAAGTGACTTCTAGGGCTTTAGATATGCTGGTTACCGATAAAAACTTCCAAAAATTCTTTAACGAAAAGAGTGAAGATATTACGAAATACATACGTACAGGAGCAACTGAAATACTTCCAAGCGATTATATAAAAACTTTTGATGATATATTACAAAAACCCGAAAAGAAAAATTTATTAAAAATATTTAATGAACATCCTGATTTTAAGCAAGAACTGGCTAAAAATATAAACAATCCTAATACTCTAAAAAGATTTAATAAGTTATCTCCTGCAAAACAAATAATTATTGAAAATTTCTTAGAAGAAGCAAAAGAACAAGCTAAACCTTTCTTAAAAGAACATTTTGAAACCTACAAAATTGATCTTAAAATTTTAGATATTATTCCTACTTTATTAAATAAAATGCCTGAGACAAAAGAGATTTTTGATACTCTTAATGCTCCAAATCAAGGTGTAATGATATCTCTTGAGAAATCCTTAGAAATGGTAGCTGGTGATGATCAATTAAAAAGTTTTTTTGCTAATAATAAAACAATCTTACCAAATATTGTTTTAGGTATTATTGAAAATACTCCTAGCATACAAAGCGTAACAAAAGTATATAATTGTGATAAACAAATGCTTAGTATTGTAGGCGAAGTTATGTCAAAACCGGAAGTTGCTCATGAGATTATTGCAGACTTAAATAAAGGCGATTATATGAGTTTAACCGGTAATATAATCTCCGCCCTTAATGATCCTTCATTTAAATTAAAAGATATATTAGTAGAGCAAAGTAAAGGAGGTCTATTTGATAATTTAATTACAGAAGTTTTAGAACAAGATGCAAAAAATAGCCACACTATAAAACAACAACTTATAAATTATGGTCTGGAAGCGAATGATGTTACAAAGCTAACGAGCATAATGCCTATATTACTTGATCAATCTGAATCATTAAAAAAGGTTTTTCGAGATTTTATTCAAGGTGATTATACGGGAATGGCAAAAGAGTTAATAACTTTAACTAAAGACAATCCTGAAATTAAAAAATATTTAAACAATAATAGAGAAATATTTGCAAGTATTTTAGATAAAACTTTAGTAGAAATACCAGGTATAAATAACCTTGATAAGAAAGAATTATATAATGTACTTCCATCAATGTTAAACCATCCTAATGAATTAGTTAAAGTTATAGAAGAGGTTGAAAAAAGTAATTATCGTGAGGCTGCTAGTGCTATATATACTCTAGCTCAAAAAACAAATTATTTGGAAGGGCAATTGCCGAATATTATAAAAACAGGTTTTAGCTATGCTACTGAAAAACTAAAAGACGTATTTAGTCCATCACAAGATTTTAAAGGTAAAACTATAGATGCAATTACTCTTAGAAATAATTTACATAAAATACAAAATGGAAAATTCAGCTTAGAGGGAGCTATATTAGTAGGCGATTTATCTAATATCGACTTCTCAGGCGTATCATTAAAAAATGCAGATTTAACTAAAGTCACTTCTTTAAAAGATTGTAATTTTAAAAATATTAATTTAGCAGAGGCTAAATTACCTGATAATTTAATGCTACTTACTGATACTTACAATCTTGATAAGGCTATCCCTCCTTTAGTACCTAAACTAATTAAAGAACAACAAGCAAAATTAATTGATAAGGCAATTGATAAATTATTTTTACAAATACAAGCTGAAGGAAAAAGAAATGTACTTAGTAAAAAAAATTTTGCTCAACAAGTAAAAAGATTATATGAAGAAAATCAAACGATTAAAGACTATATTATAGAAAAACTAAATTCACTACCTATGAATATGGTTACTAACCTAACTACTCCTAGAACAAATCAATATAAACATATTACACATCATGTAAATTCTCCATTACAAATATTGAACCCTTTATATGAAAATATTGCAAATAAACAAAATATTCAGAGTAATTTATTGGCAAATATTTTAAGCGAGAAAATATCACAAAAACTTTTTGATAAAGGTGATAATAGAGGTGAAGATTTTTACATGATAAATCAGATGCTAAAAGCTATCGTTTCTGAATATTCTAAAGAAAATCCTGATAATATAAATAATTTTTTAGAATCAAAAAATCTAGAAAAGTTAGCCAGTAATATTGCCTCTACTTTATATTCTAAATCTAAATATACTGGGGTAGGCACTATTACCGGTGGCATTTATTTACCAAAAGAAATTTTCAATGAACAGTTAAAAGATAACTTTAAAAATGAGTTCGAAAATATTACTAAATTAAATGTTTTAAAAGACGCAACAAATATAGTTTCAAGTTTAGATAGTAAAGTGCATGTAGTAGGTAATCACGATAAATCACATATTTACGCATCATTACCTACAAAAAGTAAACAAATACACAGATAACTCCGTAAATCTTAGATCAAATTGATTTAATTACCATATTATGTAATATAAATTAAACTATTTAAGTAGTGCTTAATTTATTTCTTTGCATCAATTTTAAGATAATTTAATGTTTATGTAATTAAATATATTTCATTATTTTTACGGCAGTTACAAATTCCATTAAAGATATTAAATTAAAGAATTTTAATAAAACTGTTAAAAGGACATTATCTTCTACTGATGCAGAAAGGCATTGACAAGCTTTATTTATGACCTTGCATCTCCAAAGAAAAAATATTACCAGTTAGTATAGGAGCCTAGTTAGTATAGGAGCCTTATTAAAAGGTGCGAAGTTTGCTTTCACTAATCCCGTAAATAGTTATAATCTTGTTAAACTTGCAAGCTCCTCTGATAGATTCAAAGTTTCAAAAATCTGTTCTTAAAAAATCCGAAATATAGGGTTTTCTAAAAAAGCATGCCGATGATTTACCAAAAATATGACAAATCTTAGCAAAAGCAGGTTTTAGAGAATTTCAAGATAAGAGTGCTTTAGATGAAAAGGGACTCGAAATACTAAAAGAATGTTTTAAAAATGATGCTTTACTTAAAAGCCTTCAAGAAAGTGCACTTGAGATAAAGCAAGAAGTACCGGACTATAATAAAGTAACTTCTAAAATATTAGGAATGTTATCCACGGATAAAAATTGCTGAAAATTTTTTAATGAAAAAGGTAACGATATTGCGAATTACATAACTGCAATACTTCCAAGCGACTATATCACAAAGCTTTTGATATTACAAAAACCTCAAAGTAAATGACACATATGCAAAAGTTATAAAAATATTTAATGAACACCCTGAGTTTAAACAAGAGCTGGCTGAAAATATAAACAATCCTAATGCTCTAAAAAGGTTTAATAAATTATCTCCTGAAAAATAAATAATTATAGAAGGTTTCTTAATAGAAACTAAAGAACAAGCTAAACCTTTCTTAAAAGAATATTTTGAAAGCTATAAAGTTGATGTAGATACTATTCCTACTTTATTAAATAAAATGCCTGAAACAACAGAGATTTTTAATACTCTGAATGCAAATCAAGGAGTAATGGTGGCTCGCGAGAAATCTTTAGCAATGGTAGCGGGTGACGATAAATTAAAAAGTTTTTTTGCTGATAATAAAACAGTCTTACCAGATATTGCCGCAGCTATTATTGAAAATACTCCGAATATACAAAGCATAACGCAAGAATATAATTTCGATAAACAAATGCTTAGTATAGTAGGTGAAGTTATGTCAAAACCGGAAATTGCACATGCTATTATTACAGATATAAATAAAGGCGATGATATGACCGTAACAAGCCGTGTAATTACTGCTTTTAACGAACCTTCATTTAAGTTAAAATATATTAGTAGAGCAAAGTAAAGATGGTTTATTCGATAATTTAATTAAAGGCATTTTAGAGCAAAATGAAAAAATAGCCACACTATAAACAGCAGCTTGAAAATTATGGACTAGAAACAAAAGATACTACAAAATTACTTGATAATCCTGAATAATTAAAAAAGGTTTTTGATGGATTTGTTAAAGGTGATTATACGGGAATAGCTAAAGAATTGGTAATGTTAACTAAAGATAATCCCGAGATCAAAAAATATTTAAACGATAATAAGGAAATATTTACAGGTATTTTAGATAAAACTTTAAAAGATGTACCAGGTATAAATAAGCTCGATAAGAAAGAATTATATAGTATACTAACACCTATGCTCAATCAACCGGATAAGCTGATTCCAATCTTAAAAAATATTGAAAATAAAAAATATATTAATGTTGCTACTAGTATAGGTAGTTTAGTTTGGAAAGAAGGACAAGCACTGAATATTATTAAACAAATACTAAATGTTGTTAAAGCGGGAGTTGGTTATTTTAATCAAAAATCTGATAAGAAACCAGAATTAGAAAATAAAGTTCCGGCTGATGTATTAAAAGAAGCACAAAGTATCGTCTCAAATTTAAATAGTAAGATTAATATTGTAGGACCTAAGACAAATACACTGTCCATTACTCCTATTTCCAATAATAAAAAGAAAGAAGCAATACATAGATAAGCTATATAATTTTAAAAGGTTTTTTTAAAGTTTGAGTAAATTCTTCTTGGTTAGCATATTCCAATGTGATTTTATCTTGTATCTGATTTTTAAACCAAGTAACTTGTCTTTTAGCATACTGACGGGTTCGTATTTGAGCTGCATTTAAAGCCTCATCTAAAGTGAGATTGCCGTTTAAATAAGCTAAAATTTCTTTTATCCCTACAGCTTTCAAATTCGTATAATCTTTAGGAGCAAATTGCTTTTTTATTAAAGCTATTTCGTCAATTGCCCCTTCTTTAAATATCTTATCTAAACGCTCATCACATGTTTTATATAAAAACTTTCGCTCAGGATTTAAGAAAATAATTTTGAAATTAAAATCAGGTAAGATTTGTTCTTTTGGCAAAGTTTGAAAAGAAAAAATAGAGTTACCGGTTTGCATGAATACTTCATAAGCTCTAATTAAACGCTGAGTATCATTTTGGTTTATTTTAGAAGCAGCAAGCGGGTCAAACTTCTCTAATTTACTCCATAATTCTATATTGCCTATTTTAACATGTAAATTTCTTACCTGTTCTTGTAAATCTTCTGATATATCAGGAATATTATTATAGCCAAAAACTAAAGAATTAATATATAAACCCGTTCCACCTATTAATATAGGTAGCTTACCCCTGTCGGTTATTTCTTTTATTTTTTCTGTCGCAAGTTTTAGATATTTTATTACCGAGAAATCTTCTGTCATTGATAAGAAGTTATATAAGTGATACAAGATTTCAGTTTTGTAGCTTTTCGGAGGGGAGGCGGTAATAATAGGAATTTCCTTATAAACCTGCATTGAGTCGATATTAATGATTTCGCCGTTATAAGCTTTAGCCAGTTCATGACCTAAATAAGACTTCCCGCTAGCAGTCGGCCCGCATAATATAATTATACTCTTCTGCTTTGAAGAATTGTTTCTGCAACACTTCGGATCACCTATTAAATATAGGTTGTGCGTACTCGCTCCTCGTTTTACATTCCCATTCTCTAAATCATTTGAGTATAGTTCTTTCTTTGTCACTTGTTTAACTAATAAATACAAACTTGTATCGTCATCGCAAGCCAGCATTTATGCTGGCGTGGCAAGCTCAGGAGTTTTTTTATATTATCTTATGAGATTGCCGCGTCGTTGCTAACGCAACTCCTCGCAATGACGGAAAAACCTATCCATGTAACAACGCCTAGCAGGAATGACCTCATACCCTTAAACGGTTTCATTAGTATTTCCTAAAGTGTCAGTATTAGCATTACTATCTGCTGGTCCACTAAATGTTATTGTACCAAGTTTGTTGTCATAACTAATAGTTGGACCACTAAATAAGCCCGCATCACTGTAGTCAATGGTCAGACTATTTAAACCGTTAGATGCGGCTACGTCACTGTTAAGAGGATTATCAGTAGGCTCAAGGTCTTTATGTTTTATTACTAATGGTGCCTCAATGTTAATATTTAATGATTTACACCTATTGGCGTTATTGTAACTAATTTAGTATCAACAAATGAGTGATTGATATTTGAGATTTTTAACATATTATTTTTCTTTATATTAATTTAATGTAAAAAAATATATAAAATAATATTTTAGAAAGCAATAATGTTTTAATAATTAATTAATAACCCGTATTTTTCAAGATATTTATTAATTATAGTGATTATTTCCTCTAAACCATTCTTACTATCTGATTCAGCCCTTGCAACTATAATAGATTCGGTATTAGAGCTACGCAAGAGCCACCAACCATGTGCAGTATTTACTCGTACACCGTCTATATCATTAAACTCTATTTTCTCTTCTAATGATTTTTCTTTAATCTCTTTAATAATTTGTAATTTTAACTCTGAAGGAACAAAAATTTTAATTTCCGGTGTACTATAGCTTTTCGGTACATCCTCTATTATCTCATCTAGAGTTTTACTTGATCTACTAAGTAAATCTAAAAATCTAAGAGCTGCATAAATTGCATCGTCAAAACCAAAATATTTATCGGCAAAGAATATATGCCCGCTCATTTCGCCAGCGAGTAAAGCCTTTGTCTCAAGCATTTTGCTTTTAATAAAAGGATGACCTGTTCGCCATATTATAGGATGTCCTCCATATGATTTTATTTTAGCGACTATAAATTGGCTGACTTTTACATCAACTATTATAGTTGCGTTTGGATTTTCCTTTAAAATATCCTCAGCAAAAATGCATAAAATTTGATCACCTAATAATATTTTACCGCTTGAGCTTATAATGCCGATTCTATCACCGTCACCGTCAAAAGCTATACCAAGGTCACAATCTTGTTCTTTAACCACTTTTATTAACTCCTGCAAATTAGCAGGATTTGTAGGATCAGGATGATGGCTTGGAAAATTCCCGTCAATCTTACTATGTATGATTATATTCTTGTTTGAGAGATGCTTTTTAAGTGCTTCAACAATATCGCCGGTTGCTCCATTGCCGCAATCCCAAGCCACTTTTAATTTTGGATTAATGTTTATTCCATCTAAAATACGTTTTAGGTATTTAGATTGTATATTATGGATTCCTGCTTGCGCAGGAATGACATAAGGGGATGCTGGTGTGGTATTGGAGTAGTTATCCAAAATCTTAGTCAATAACTCCTGTATCTGATCACCGAAAAAAGGTTTACCGTTTTGTAGTATTTTAAAGCCGTTATCGTCACGAGGATTGTGTGACCCCGTAACCATAATACTACCGACGGGCGTAAAGTGTTTATCGGCAAAATATAAAACTGGTGTTGGAACTACGCCAATATTTATAATTTCAGCCCCTGCATTAGTTAATCCTAGTTCTAAAGCTTTACAAAGGGTAGGGGAGCTAAGCCGACCGTCTAAACCGACACAGATTTTATCGTTATCTTGCGTTATAGTCATCTCGGCAAAACCAAAGCCGATTTTATAAGCTACTTCTTCCGTTAAATCTTTAAGGCTATTGCCTCTTATATCATAAGCCCTGAAAATTTCTTTGTTAATTTGCATAGAAAACTGTTTTGAATATTATTACAAGGCTCTTATGTCATTCCTACAAAAGAGCCTTGTTGCATGGTTTGGAAAACCTACTCGATGTTATCATCGAGTAGTAGGTTTTCCAAACCATGCAACAACACCTACAAGTCGCTCGCAATGACGAATTTGCATAGTCTAGAAACTAAAGCTCTCACCTAAATACACTTCCTTAACTTTCTTGCTATTTGCTATTTCCTTAGCACTTCCTTCTAATAATACTTTACCTTCAAAAATAACATAAGCACGGTCGACTATATCTAGAGTATCACGTACATTATGGTCGGTAATTAATATCCCTATATTAAATTCACGTAAATAAGTAATTAGATTTTTAATATCGGAAATAGCAAGCGGGTCAATACCGGCAAGCGGTTCATCAAACATGATAAATTTAGGCTCTATTGCAAGTGCACGTGCAATCTCAAGCCTACGCCTTTCACCACCTGATAAGCTAGCAGCGGATAAATCTTTTAAATGAACTATCGAAAACTTCTCTAACAAATTATGGGTTTTTTGTTCAATTACTTCTTTATCATTGTTAGATATCTCAACTACAGCCTTAATATTATCTTCAACCGACAATTCCCGAAATATCGAAGGTTCTTGCAGAAGATAACCGAGTCCAAGCCTTGCTCGTAAATAAATAGGCAAGTTGGTAATATTTATATCATTTAAAAGTAATTGCCCTGAGTCCAGTTTCATTAAACCGATAATAATGTTAAAGCAAGTTGTTTTACCGGCTCCATTCGGACCGAATAAACCAACTATCTCTCCTTGTTTTATATTCAGAGATATATCAGTTAATATATTCCTTTTTTTGTAGGATTTTGATATATTTTTAACGTGTAAGCTGTCCATCTTTTTTATTTGTTAAGATTTTGTTGCGTGGATTAATTTTTAACGTCATTGCAAGAAAATTACGTAAGTAATTGATGAAGCAATCCAGTTAAAAATATTAATCTTTAGCATTTTTTTAATTATTTTCTGGGATTGTCACACTTCTTGCAATCGCTTGCTGCAATGACGTACCAACGGTAAATAGTTCTATTTTTTAATAATATCTACATAGTAGATTAGTTTATTAGTTTTTAAAACATTATCGTCACGCTGTAATATTACATTACCAACTAGAATAAGTTGTTTATTATCGCAAAAATATTTAGCACTATCTGCAAGTAATAATTCATTATTTATTTTTCTTTCTACAGTCAATTTAGTAGGGACAACTATATGATCAATAGTTTGCTTTTCATCTATTGTTTTATAAAAAATATATAATTCTTTCGTTCTAAGTATCGCATTATCGAAGTAAACAATAACATTTCCAAGATATGCTGCTTGTTGTTTGGCTCTATCAATAATTAAACTATCAGATGTGATATGTAAATTTGAAATATTTTTATCATTAGCATATATTATAGTACTAATTATAAGAAGTAAAACAAGTTTAACAATAGACATCTTGCTAAACTTCGCTTCTAGAGGTAATTTAGACGTCGAATCGGTACTCGTATCCTCAAGTACTTCTTTGTACGCTGCGGTGCTACATTCTATGTCTCCTTTAAATTCCTCTCTATAAGCTGGTTTGGCAAGATGTCTAATCCGATAAATCGATGATTGTAGAGACATTGCCTTTAAAAATTATAATATTATTTTCATCTTTTGTATTAAAACTATCCGAAGTAATTGAAGAGTTTTTGTAAAGTAACTTAGCAGGGGAATAACCGGTTATATTCTTATTTACTAAATCAATCCTTGCATCATTAGTGTTAAATATGATCTCATCAAAAAAAAGTTTTACATCGTTTTTTAAATCTAATATGTTTGATTCTTCATCTAAAAAGCCTTCTTTCGCATTGATAATAAGAGTTTGGTCTTGATTTACGTCATAAATAGCATTTATTATATCTAGTTTATATTTGTTATTCGACTCTTTTATAGCTCGTTCAGTTTTAATCTTATACGCATTTAAATTTTTACTTACTCCTTCAAAAATTGAATCTTTCAATATAATATTATACTTTAAATCAAAATTTTTATTGTCTTTTAAACTTTTTTTTGTAACGTTAATATCGTTTTTTTCATTAATATAACCGCTTTTAATTAATATATACCCTATATATAAAATTCCAACTGTTATTAAAAGATATACAGATTTCCAAATTTTTTTTCGCAGTTTATAAGAAGAGGGCATAGATTTTAGCTAACCCCTATGCGTAGTAAATCATGAATATGAATAATGCCTATAATAATATTATCATCAACAATCGGTATATTAGTAATATTCTTGGCTTTCATTAAATTTAAAGCCTCTTTTGCAAATATTTCCGATGAGATATGAATAGGGTTTTTGGTCATAATGCTTGATGCTGTTTTTAAGTGGATTTGATCGTTAATATGACGACGTAAATCCCTATCGGTTATAATTCCCACCAAATTTTGGTTTTTATCTGTTACAAGCGTACAACCTAAACGTTTTTTATTCATAATAATTATCGTTTTGGCAAAGGAAGTATCTTCATATACTAAAGGTATTTCATCACCGCTACGCATTAGGTTTTTAATTTTTGTTAAATTAGCACCGATTGTACCTCCCGGATGATAAATTTTAAAATCATCTTTAGTAAAGCCTCGTTTTTCATGTATAACAGTCATTAAAGCATCACCAAGTGATAGCATGATTAAAGATGATATAGTAGGAACTCCAATTACAGAAGCTTCTGAGTATTCAGGTACTATTAATAAAAAATCGCTTCTTTTAGCTAAAGTAGAATTTTTATTCATTGTCATTGCAGCAATTTTTATGGAAGAGTTCTTGCAATATTCAATTATATTAAATAGTTCTTTAGTTTCGCCGGAATTAGATAACATAATTACTAGATCATTTCTCGTCACCATACCTAAATCGCCGTGACTTGCTTCTGCCGGATGTAAATAAAAAGCAGGCATACCGGTTGAAGAAAAGCTAGCAGCTATTTTTCTTGCAATATAACCGCTTTTGCCTATGCCGGTTAGGATTATCCGTCCTTTGAAAGATAGTAAAAATTCTATAATTCTGTTAAAGTCTTCAGGGACATTTTCGGATAATTTTTCTAAAGCACTTGCTTCACTAGAAATAACCCTCTTTGCGATAATTCGGTAATTATTTGTGTTGGTCATTTATTTACTCATTGTCATACCGTGGCTTGTCCACGGTATCCAGCAAATTATTAGTATTATGAGCTATTTTTGTGGATACCCGAACCGTCATTGCGAGCAGCCGTAGGCTACACGGCAATCTCATGAAATAATAACAAACTCCTGAGATTGCTTTGTCAATTACTTCGTCACTTCCTCGCAATGACTATTAAGCTTCATATCAATTAAAATACTTACGTTCTGTAATTACTTCAGCAGTTTCAGCATTATTATCTTCATTCCAAGCTCGTTTTTTACTAGAATCACGTCGCTGCTCAGGTTCTGAATTGTCCTTAGTATTATTAACATTGGTTTTTGGCTTTGTATTATTTGAAGATTTATCTTTATCGGCATTTTTAATAGTTAATTTTGCTTTGCCTTTATTATCAAAGCCTATTAGCTTAACTTTTACTATATCGCCTTGTTTTAAAACACTGCTAATCGTTTCTATTCTTTCTCCTGATACTTCACTAATATGAACAAAGCCGTCTTTATTACCTACATAATTAATAAAAGCACCGGAATCTAAGACTTTTATTACCGTACCGTTAAATATTTCACCGATTTCAGGTTCAACGACAATAGCTTTAATTTTATCTAAGGCAACTTTTAGCTTATCTCTATCTGAAGCATAAACAGACACCGTACCGTCATCGCTTATATCTATTTTAGCACCGCTAGTTTCACAAATTTCCTTTATTACTTTACCGCCCGGTCCTATAATATCTCTAATTTTATCCTTACCTATTTTTATAGTAGTAGTAGAAGGAGCATTTTTACTTAGTGCGTTATTTGGTTTACTGATAACTTTATTCATTTGCTCCAGTATATGCAAACGACCGAGTCGTGCTTGCTCTAAAGCTACTTTCATTATTTTAAAATCTACTCCGGATATTTTGATATCCATTTGTAATGCAGTAATCCCTTCGCTAGTTCCTGCAACCTTAAAGTCCATATCACCGAAATAATCTTCATCGCCGAGAATATCCGATAATACGGCAAAATTTTTACCTTCCTTAACAAGTCCCATAGCAATACCCGCAACCGGTGCTTTTATCGGTACGCCGGCATACATTAAAGCAAGAGAACTACCGCAAACAGTTGCCATTGAAGAAGAACCGTTAGATTCCGTAGTTTCGGCAACTACTCTAATAGAATAAGGAAATTGTACTTTATTAGGTAATATTGGATTAATAGCACGCCATGCGAGTTTACCGTGTCCGACTTCACGACGACTAGGTGCTTTCATTGGCATTGCTTCATTTACAGAGTAGGGCAGAAAGATATAATTGAGCATAAAACGCTCTTTATACTCACCCTCTAAACTGTCAACTATCTGCTCATCTAAACTAGTACCGAATGTAGTACTAACTAAGCTTTGCGTTTCACCTCTAGTAAATAAAGCTGAACCATGTGCAGAAGGTAGTAAACCTATTTCACAAGCAATTTGTCTTATATCCGTGGTACTTCTTCCATCGATACGTCTATTTTTTTCTAAAATCTCGTTACGTAATATATCTGATTCAATAGCTTTTAAAGCTGATTCGATTTGATAATTACTATATTTTTTATTTTCTATGTCGCTTACAAAATGTGTAAGAACTTTTTCAGGTATTAAATCTAAATTAGTGCTACGTTCTTGTTTAGATTTAATTGCAAAAGCTTGTTCAATTTCTTTTACAAATAACTTCTCAATTTCTTTCTTTAATGAAGCAGGATATAAAGCTTGCATTTCAAGTTTTGGTTTTTTAGCTTCTTCGGCTAGTTCTTTAATTATCTTTATTACCGGCTGAAAGCTTTCAAATCCAAATTTTACGGCTTCTAACATTTGTTCTTCAGAAAGTAAATGAGCTTCCGATTCAACCATCATTACTGAATCTGATGTTCCTGCAACTACTAAATCAAGCTGACTTGTTTTTAATAATGCAAGTGTCGGATTTAAAACAAATTCACCATTGATTAAACCTACTTTACTTGCCGCAACTATTTCTAGATAAGGAGCAGGGGATAGGCTAAGTGCAGCCGATGCACCGATAATTGCAAGTATATCTACCGGAGTTTCAGGATCATATGAAAGAACACTGCAAATTACATGCGTTTCATTCACAAAAGCTGGATGAAATAATGGTCTAATCGGTCTATCTATTAAACGAGATACTAAAACTTCTCTATCTGATGCTTTTCCCTCATGTTTAAAAAATCCCCCTGGTATCTTACCGGCAGCATATGCCATTTCTCTATAATTAATTGTTAAAGGAAGAAAACCTATGCCCTCTTTTGCTTTGTTAGCTACTACTGCCGTACATAATAAAACGGAATTACCCATTTTCACCGTAACTGCCCCGTCAGCTTGCCTTGCTATTTTACCTGTACTAAGCTTAAGAACTTGCCCGTTCCATGTAACACTCTTAGTTATTTCATTAAACATCTATTTATCTCATTTCATAATTTATATTTTAGTGTATTCTACCACGTCATTGCGAGGAAAATTACGAAGTAATTCGACGAAGCAATCTCAGGATATTTGACGAGATTGCCATGCATCCTACGGCTGCTCGCAATGACGATTATCCAACTACTTAATCTTTCTAATTCCTAGCTTACTTATTAAATCTAAATATTTGCTAACATTATTCTTTTTAATATAGTTAAGTAATCTGCGGCGGCGCCCAACTAAAATTAATAATCCGCGTCTTGAAGTATGATCTTTATGGTTAGATTTAAAATGCTCGGTTAAATTATTGATTCTTTCAGTTAAGATAGCACATTGCACTGCACTTGAACCGGTATCATTTTCCGTTATAGCATATTCTTTAATTAATTGTTGTTTACGTTCTGTAGTAATCGACATCGATAATTGCTCCTTAAATATATAGACTTCCAGTTTTAAAAGAAGTCTTGTGTTAAATTAAATACCCGTAAAGAATTAAAGCAACTCTTGTTTAAGCTACCTATTGCAAGCAAAGTGCCTTTATAGCGAACCCACAAAAGATCAACAGACATCTTGCCAAATTCTACTTCTAGAGGTAATTTGTACGTCAATCCGGTACTCGCATCCTCACGTACTAAAGTGTACGCTGTGGTGCTGCGTTCCGTGTTGCCTTTAAATTCCTCTCTATAAGCAAATTTGGCAAGATGTCTAAAGTCTTTTTCATAATTAAATAAACATTTCTGTCCATATTTAATTTGCTGTGCTTGGCTGTCAGTTGCATCAAGAACCAGGATGTCGTCCAGTATTGCTTCTATCTTTATACTTTTTTCCTCTAGGGCATTTTTGGTAATTTCGTCAGGCGATTTAATTCGGATAGCATTTTCTTCTTTAAATATTCCAACCTGAGTACGGCGTAATTCTATCACAAATCCTAAACTTTGCAAGGACAATGCCAAATCTTCTGCTAAAGTCCTTATATAAGTACCTTTTGAGCATTCCGTATAGTATGTAGCGGTAGCATTTTTCTCATTAAAATTTAAACATTTTAGATCATAAATAGTTATATTTCGTGGCTTTAATTCTACTTTTTTTTCCTCTCTAGCCAATTTATAAGCTCTTACACCGTTAACTTTAAGAGCTGAAAACGCCGGCGGTATTTGTGTTACGTTACCGATAAATTTAGAACATGCGGCATAAGCTTCTTCTTGAGAAGGGATACAATCTTTCGTTGCTATTACTTTACCGGCACAATCGCCGCTATTGGTTTGCATTCCGAATTTTACGGTAAAAATATAGGTTTTTCTAGCATCAATTAGCAGATGTATCAGTTTTGTAGCTTCACCTACGGCAAACGGTAATATTCCTTCCGCTTCTACGTCTAAAGTACCGGCATGTCCTATCTTGGTTTTACCGAGTATTTTTTTTACTATGCTAACAAGTTGAGCAGAACTTATACCTCTTGGTTTATAAATATTTAACCAATAATTACTCATTTTAATGTGATTCTAACTTGACTTAAATTTAGACAATCTTTAATATATAACTCTAACCAATAGCAAGATAGGTTAGACCAAATAAAATGACGATTAACCCTAGTAATATAGAAAATTCTTCCTCTAAAATCAATAGCTATTTTTCTAAACTTACCGATTATATCTGGCCTATAAAACGCCATGAAGTTTCTAAATTTTTATTCATCACTTTATTAATGTTCTGTATTTTATTTATCCAAAATCTAATCAGAGCTTTAAAAGATAGTATTGTTACTACTATGATCGGTGCCGAGATTATCTCATTTTTGAAGTTTTGGGGCGTGATGCCGTCAGCTTTTTTAATGACTGCTATATATGTAAAGCTTGTTAATAAGATGAAAGCAGAAAATATATTTTATTTTATTATATCAATATTTTTAACATTCTTTGCTCTTTTTGCTTACGTTATTTTTCCAAATCATGAAATGCTGCATTTCAGTCCTGTAACCGTTCAAAATTTAACGGCAAGTTTACCTAATTTAAAATGGTTTATATGGCTTTTATCAAAATGGAGTTTTTCGTTATTTTATATAATAGCCGAATTATGGCCAAACGTAGTTTTCGCATTACTTTTTTGGCAGTTTGTTAATAATATTACTACAGTAGAAGAATCTAAAAGATTTTATCCGTTATTCGGTTTACTTAGTCAAACAGGTATTTATTTAGCAGGGCAGTTTTTAGAAAATCTAAGTAATATTAATGATTACGTAACTAATAAATTTGCATTGCAATCGTCTTTTCATACACTTTCTATACAAATTATACTAACTATAGTATTAATTTTAGGAATAATAGCTATTAAAACTTTTTGGTTGCTTAATCATAAAGTACTAGACAAAGAGCATATGGCGTTACTCAGGTTTAAAGCAAAGAAAAAATCTATGACTATTGCCGAAAGTTTTCAGATGCTTCTATCGTCAAGACATATTAGATTAATTGCAACTTTGCTTATCTGCTATGGCATTGCCATTAATTTAGTAGAAGGTCCTTGGAAAGCAGCAGCTACTAAAATTTATAAAACTCCAACCGAATATGCAGCTTTTATAGGAAGTTATTTGAGCTATACTGGAGTATTTGCTATTTTATTTGTCATACTTGGTTCAAATATAGTTAGAAGACTTGGCTGGTTTACGGCGGCTGTTATCACCCCTTTAATAGTTTTTATTACCGGTATATTATTTTTTGCCGTTAATAATTTTGAAAGATTTGCCGGCTTAATAATAGCAAATTTTATTCTAACCGATCCTGCTTTAATTGCTATAACAATAGGTGCTATTCAAAATGTGCTTAGTAAATCAAGCAAATATACCTTATTTGATTCAACAAAAGAAATGGCCTATGTTCCTTTAGATCCGGAAATAAAAATAAAAGGCAAAGCTGCTGCCGACGTGATAGGTACAAAACTCGGTAAATCTGGTAGTGCATTTTTACAATCATTGGTATTTATAATATTACCTTCCGCTAGTTATCAATCTATTTCCACCTGTTTAATGATTATATTTATAATTACTTGCTTAATCTGGCTTTGGGCAACTAAAGCACTCAATAAAGAATATAAAAATTCTATTAAATTTCCTCAATAATATTAGTTTTTTCTTGATATTACTAAAATCTCTATATACTATCTTTGACAGTATAACTCAAACTGTGAAAAAAGGATATGTTATGTCATTCCAGCGTAGGCGGGTATCCAGTCACTAAAAAGTCTAAACACACTAGATTTTTAAATTAGAAGCTCGATTTATTTCGCTTTTTTCTGGATTCCCGCCTACGCTGGAATGACATAAGGGGGTAAAGATCAATGTAACAACATCGGCTTGATACGCATCACTTACAGTTTATGCTAATTAATTTTTGGTTAAATGAGAGGTTTTATGAGTAAAGATGGTAACCTAGATACAAGTGAATTTGATACTTTAGCAAATAAGGAATATACAGCAGAACAAAAGCAAACATTAGAACAAGAACAAAAAGAATTTTTATCTCAAACTATAACCCCAGAACTAGAAGCTGACGATGGTTTTATCGTTACTTCTGCATCTTTTGCGCAATCTACCCCTTCAATGAGTACTTTATCGGGCAATATCTCTCCTGACAGTCAGACATCAGACCCAATAACCAAGGCTGTAAGAGAAACAATTATACAACCGCAAAAAGATAATTTAATAGAACAAATATTAAAAGACCTGGCAGCCCTTACAGACCGTGATTTAGCTGAACAAAAAAGAAAAGAAATAGAAGAGGAAAAAGAAAAAGATAAAACATTAAGTACTTTTTTCGGTAATCCGGCTAATAGAGAATTTATTGATAAGGCTTTAGAAAAGCCTGAACTTAAAAAGAAATTAGAATCAATAGACATAGCCGGCTATAAAAATGTGCATAATACATTTAGCGCCGCTAGTGGATACCCTGGTGGATTTAAACCGGTACAGTGGGAACATCACGTAAGTGCAAGCGATTTTAGAGCAACAGTAGTTAAAAATGATGCAGGTGATGAACTCTGTACCTTAAATGAAACAACTGTTAAAACTAAGCCTTTTACTTTAGCTAAACAAGATGGTACTCAGGTGCAGATCAGCTCATATAGGGAAATAGATTTTCCTATAAAACTTGATAAAGCCGATGGGTCAATACATTTATCGATGGTAGCATTAAAAGCTGATGGCACAAAGCCCTCCAAAGATAAAGCCGTATATTTCACTGCCCACTACGAAGAAGGACCAAACGGTAAACCTCAACTTAAAGAAATAAGCTCACCAAAACCTTTAAAATTTGCCGGAACCGGAGATGACGCAATAGCTTATATAGAGCATGGTGGAGAAATTTATACACTTGCGGTAACACGCGGTAAATATAAAGAAATGATGAAGGAGGTAGAACTAAACCAAGGACAGAGCGTTGATTTATCGCAAGCTGAAGATATTATAATAGGACAAGGACAAAGTAAGGAACAACCGCTAATAACTCCACAGCAAACAGCAAGTTCATCGGTTGAACCACCTCAGTATAAACAACAAGTACCGCCAATTACTCCTACTAACCAACCACTGCAACCTGAGACTTCACAAATGCAACAGTCGCAACAAGTGACTCCAAATCTTCTTAATACAGCTACGGCTTTATCAGGCAGCATGCAAGATTTATTAAATTATGTAAATGCAGGTTTAACAAAAGAAATTGATAGCAATAAACAAATTGATTTAATTAAAGAAACAGCCACGGCAATTCTTAATAATGAGAAAAGTGATATTGCTGAAAAGCAGGCTAATATCAGTGCTTTAGCTGAAAATACGGTCAATAATAAAAACCTCAAACCGGATGCAAAAGTAGCTGGAGTCAATGCAGTATTAGAAACCATAAAAAATGATCAGAATACCCCAAACCTAGAAAAATCAAAAATGCTTGAAGCTACAGTAGCTATCGTTTTAAATTCAGAGAATCTTGAGCCGAAGCAAAAACAGCAGATGTTAGAAAAGGCAGTAGATGTCGGTTTAAGTCTTAAAGATGATGCAAGTAGAGCTGCAACAATTGACGGTATTAAGGATGTTGTAATAAAAAGTAACCTTTCTACTGAAGATAAAGGGACAATGCTTATAGCAGTAGGTGATAAGGTTAATGTATCTGAATTAAGCAATGCGGAAAAACAAAAATTATTAGGTTCTGTATTAAAGAAAGATGTAGAAGCCCAAGTGCTCAGTCTGGCACAACAACAATTGATGCAGCAGCATTTAGATAAGATTACGGCAGAACAAACTAAAAAAGATACAATAAAAAAAGTAAATGATATTGTGTTTGATCCTCTAAGTAATACTGAATTAAAAACAACAAACATACAAACCATTACGTCTAATGTTTTAGATGGTCCGGCTACAGCAGAAGTCAAAGGCGAAATAATTCAAGAAATTACTAACACAGTTGCAGGAAGCTCGTTTGAAGCTCAAGACAAAGCAGCGATTATTAAAGGGGTAGGCGAGACTATAGCTACTCATAGTGATACCTCTTTATCCTTACCTAATAAAGCACTTATTATGGCATCAGCGGAAAAAGGTATTGCAGAAAGTCAGACCAATTTACCTGATAGAGAGCTAATGACTAAAGGGTTAGTAGACGGTATTTATGAAGGCAAAGGAGGTCCTGAAATAACTAAGGCAGTTTCTAGCGGGATCGATAATAGTAATATTAATGACTCTGAGAAAGAGGCACTTAAAAAAGCTAAAGATGCAGCGAGTGAGGCAGCTTTAGATAGAGACACTCAAAATTTAACTGAAGGGTTAAAAGGACAGAATATAGAAGAACACAAGCCTCACGATGATATATATAACAAAGCTCGAGAAGTAATTAACGCTGTTAATCCTGTTATAGAAGCATTAGAAAAATCTAAAGAACCGGTAGTGTCGGCAGAAGAAAGAATTGTACAAGAAACTTCTAGTATATTAAATAATATCTCTAAGCTTGCAGTTGAGAAAGTCAATAATTTTCGTGCTATGCTTTCTCGAAATGGTAACCTTAAAACTCTTGAAGAAAAAAAAGAGGAATCAATAAAAAAAGTAGATGAGCTGGTAAAGGCATTTGGTACTAAATCTTCTACTGAAGAACAGCAAAGTTTCATTAAAACTAATTTAATTGATGATAAAACTTTATCTCAAGAGGTACGTTTACAAACTATAGATAAGTTATTACAAGAACAAAAACGAGCAGAAGCAATTGAAAACCCTAGTGTTAAAATGGAAGATGTAAGGGTAGTAGTAGGAAGAGATAGAGTTAATATCAAAGGGAATATAAAAATTATGGGAGCATTAATGAATGCAAGAGATATCATTCAGTCGAAAAATTTAAATAAATCAACACCTATTAAAAGAGAGTCTTCCCCTCCACAACGCTGATTAAGATTTGTATTCTGTATATTATCAAGGCAAACAATGTTATTCCCGCTTTCTGCGGGGATGACATAAATTATATCACAACGTAATCAGAATGGCAGCTTGCCGTTATGCATTAGTTTTTAGTTTTTCTTTCCAGCTAAACATTTTACTAAATTATTAACGGCTTGTTGTTCTTCCGTGCTATTAATTTTCATAAAATTTCTTGAAACTTCAATGCACATACGTTGATGTTGAGTATGTACGGGCTGCGGTTTATTAGCTTCTTCTAAACCTTCAAAGAAATAATCAATATTCCTATCTAAAGCTTCTGCGATTAGTACTAGCCTTCCTACAGAAATTCTATTAATTGCTTTTTCGTATTTTTGTAATTGTTGATGCGTAACATCAATTACTTCAGCCAGTTGTTGACGAGATAACCCCTTAGCGAGTCTTAAAGAATAAATTTTCTTGCCGATAAAACTATCGATTTTTTGTATAATATCGTTTTTTCTACCCATTATCCTCTCCTTGGTTACTACTAATTACATCTATATTTAAAAATTTTCTTTGAACAAAAATGATATTATCCTATATTATTATAAAACATGTGGTTATTAATAATTTAATACCGTTAAACTTATCCAAGCGTAAATGGAAATGATACCATAAATTAATATTATAAGCAACTATAAAATAACATTTTTTAAGTTTTTTGTAATCATTTGGTAAATAATTATTAAAGAATAAAATTATTTCTTATCAAATAAAAATATCATAAGAACTTTAAAATTATTTGTAAAATATGAATACCTTATGTTTTAAAAACTTATTTACTGAAGCATAAATTAACAATTTATAAAAAATAAAATTTTGGTACATTATAGAAAAATATAAAATTAATGCAAGGAAAAAATTTCATTTCTATATTAATATTTCAAATCAAGGATAAAGTATAGTTTCATTTTAATTATAAATTAATTATTTACAGCGAACTTATTTAAGATTAAATATAAAATTAATAATAACAACTTAGCTTTTATAATGAGAAAAATTTTTAATTGTCTTTACGTAGCCTTATTTAGAACAATAGAAGATGATGGCGTTGAACATTCGGGATATATGTCATTCATGATACTTTTATCTATTTTCCCTTTCCTAGTATTCTTATTAGCTTTAACAAGCTTTTTAGGAGCTTCGGAACTTGGTCAAAATTTTATACAAATTTTTCTAGAGAGTCTTCCGGAACAAGCAACGGAATCAATAGAAAAAAGAATACGCGAATTACTAAGTGCTCCTCCTCAAAGTTTAATGAATCTTGCCATAGTAGGCAGTATTTGGACTGCTTCTTCTTTTGTAGAATGTTTAAGGACTATTTTAAATCGTGTATATCAAATAAAATCTCCACCCCCTTATATAAGAAGAAGATTACTTAGTATTATACAGTTTCTTATAATTAGTGCCTTGATTACCTTTACTATGTTTCTTTTAGTGGTGATTCCAATATTATTTACAAAAATTCCGATAATATTAGAGACCATTGAAAAATATAAGATCATTTTAAATTTTATAAGATATTTTTTAATTTTAATTTTATTATTTTTAGGTGCCTCATCTTTGTATTATATATTACCTAATGTAAAACTAAATTTTATTGATGTATTTCCAGGGGCTTTATTAACTGTGATATTATGGATAATAAGCGGCTATTTACTTTCAACTTATATAGTCTACTATAATCAATTAAATCTCATGTATGGTTCACTTGGTAGTATAATAGTTACATTAATATTCTTCTATATTATAAATATGATATTTATCTATGGTGCGGAATTTAATTATCTAATGAAAAATTATGAAAATATAGAGTGAAGTGCAGCTTAAAGTACTTCATCAGAAAAATAAAATACTTAATTGAAACAATTTCGGCAGTTTTATATTGAATATTTTATATCAATCTTTATTTTAGTTGTAAAAAACAATTATTGTTTAGTTTTTAGGTTTTGTGAACAAAATACAAATTATTTAAAAAAATCCGGTTTAAATAACATAAAGCTCGCCTGAGATGATGTCGGTAATGGAGTTAAATTATATTGTGGATCGAAAGCATTCCCGTAAATTTTTTCTATTGTTTGGAGCGAACTTGGAGATTTTAAAGCCAACAATATTGACTTTAAAATAGTAAAAATTGCTATATATGGATCGGTTTCGGGGGAAGATAAGCGATGTTCTAAACGTTTGGGACAAGCATTTGGAGTTCGTACGGCTACACTTCTATTATTTCCACCGTACGATATATGCGTAGGAGCCATAAATTTTTTATTTATCCGTGCATAATCTAGAGTAGTAGGCATAAAAGCGAGTAGGGTGTCTAACATATAGTGACATAGCCCTTGTGCTGCTAAAATTATATAATAATCATTGAACTCGGAATTAAAATTAATATGAAAATGCATACTATTACCATAATCATCCAAAAACGGCTTAGGCGAAAAATCTATATAACCGTTTAACTGCTGTGCCATTTTTGTTAAAATAGTTTTAACCTCTAATATATTTTTTATATATTGTATTAAGTTTACAGAAGGGGGAAGATCTATTTCAAATTGGTTATTGCCTTTTTCTTTTTTTATTTTAGCAATTTTAAATCTAGCTAAGTATTTTCTTGAAAGTATTTCAAATTTAGCTATATCAATATTGTGACTTAAATAAAACTCTATTTCTACGCCAATAATAGGGCTTAGGTTATAGTCTTGATGAAATTGTGCTATTATTTTTTCTAGCTGTTTATTTTTTTGTAAACGACCGGATAAAGTATTAATAAAACTATTATAATTAATATGGGATATTTTCATGGAAGGATTAATAAACGGATCAGTTTATTATAAAATTTTTGATAAAACATTCAATAATTCTAGTCATAGATATATAAAAAAAAATAACTCTATAAATGAAACAGAAATAGTTGAAAACAAAAAATCTATTATTACTTATTTTAAAGCACAAGATATTTTAATTTTAAACCAAATACATGGCAATCAAATTGTTAATGCTGATGAGTCCATAATTGCCGTACCTGAAGCAGATGGTAGCATTACAACTAAGAAAAATTTAATATTAGCGGTACAATCAGCAGATTGTGTACCGGTATTACTTGCAAGCGGCGACGGTAAAATAATCGGAGCGGCACATGCAGGTTGGAAAGGAAGTATAAATAATATTATTAGCAATATAGTTACTAAAATAATAGAAAAAGGAGCAAAGAATTTAATAGCAGTGATAGGTCCTGCTATAGCTCAAAGTTCATATGAAGTTGATGATGAATATTATAAAGCTTTCTTAAGTAAGGATATTAACAATAAACAGTTTTTTATAAACTCTATAAAAGAAAATCATTATATGTTTGATTTACCGGCTTTTGTAGAGTTAAAACTTAAAGAAGCAGGCGTCAAAGATATAAAAAATATTGCTGAAGATACTTACACAAATCCGTTAAAATATCCAAGTAACAGACGCTCATATCACTTGCAAGAACCTTATAATCAGAATATATTATCAGCTATCGTAATGAAATAATGGCATTGCTAAATAAATATTGATGGTTTGAAAAAGCTACACCATTGCAAGGATGCGTTGTTGCGCATGGACACTGAGTCATCATTTATAGTTTTTATTAATCCGAACATAACTTATTTTTCAGAAGAAAAACAAACTTTTATTGAGGGTTCTTTATCGTTTCCAGGCATTGAAGCATCTATTACATGATCAAAAGCAATCAAGGTAAAATATCTTGATTATAACGGTAATAAGCAAGAACTAGCAGCAGAAGGCTTTTTAGCAACTGTAATTCAGCATGAAATAGATTATTTAAACGGCAAAACTTTCTTAGATTATTTATCAAAACTTAAGCGTGATACACTACTTAAAAAGATGCTAAAGCATATCAAACTCCATCCTCCACATATTCACGGTAGCGGTTGTAAGCATTAGACATTTTCTCAAACTTCGCTTCTAGAGGTAATTTATACATCAAGCCTAGACTCGTATCCTCACGTACTAGTTTGTATGCTGCGGTGACAAGTGCTTTCGTGTCTCCTTTAAATTCCTCTCTATAAGTGTTTGGAAAGATATCTATTAAAGTTTTTGACATTTAAATTTAAAATATGTTATAACTGACTAGTTAATTAACTAGTTCATTATATGAAAAACACAATTACAGCCTTTGATGCTAAAACCCATTTTTCTAAATTATTAGACCGAGTGAGTAAAGGTGAAGAAATTTTAATTACTAAAAGAGGAAAAGCTGCTGCAAAAATTGTTCCTATTGATTCTCATAATAATATTGAAATAGCAAAGATTGCAGCTCTTAGACTTCGAAAACTTGCAAAAGAAATTAATTTACAACCATCGGATTTAGAAGTATGGCTAAATTACAAAAATGAGGGTAAGAAGTAAAAAATGGTCTCTTTTGTTTTAGATTCTTCAATTGCTTTATCATGGCTTATGCCTGATGAAGTAGCAAGCTTGGATATACTAGATAAAACCATAACAGAAGGAGCAATTGTCCCTGCTATTTGGGGGCTTGAGATTGGAAATGTATTATTATGTGCAGAGCGTACAAAACGTCTTACTGCAAATCAACGTCACCAAGCAATTTATACTTTAAAGGATCTTTACATCAAAATTGATCAAATAACATTGGAACATATATGGTTTGAGACAATGGATTTAGCCGTACAATATGGATTAACACTTTATGATGCTAGCTATTTAGAGCTAGTATTACGCTGTGGGTTACCAATAGCAACACTTGATAAATCCTTAAAACAAGCAAGTAAAGCCGCTGGGGTCGTAGTATTGTGATCACATCTTCACAAGTCGTAGCCAAGCTGCCCAGTCACGTTTGCCTAAATCTTCTTCAAACGATAATAAGTCTTTTACCGTCTGCTTACATATTTCTACGGAAGGGATTATAAGCTCTTGTTCTTTTGTAGAATTTAGTAGGCATTGCGTTTTACAAGCTTGTTCTAAATGGTAAGTATAAAACATAGCTTCATGAATAGTTTTTCCGCAGGTAATAGCACCGTGATTACGAAGTAACATCACATAATTCTGTTGAAGGTCAGTAATAAGTCTACTACTCTGTTTGTCGGCATCTAGTACTAGAGAATTATAATTATGATATGATATTCTATCGTAAAAATGTAATGCCCATTGACTGATCGGTAAAAGCCCGCATTTTAAAGCAGAAACGGCAATAGATGCAGGAGTATGATAATGAAAAATAGCAGAAATATCAGGGCGTGTTTTATAAATACTACCATGAATAAAGTAACCGGTTTTATTATATTGATATTCTTCTCCTTCTAAAATTTGTCCGTCTAAACTAACTTTTAAAAGATTCTCTGTAGTTACTTCTTCAAATCTTAGTCCAAAAGGATAAATATAGTAAAAAACGGCATTTTTAGGTCTTGCGGATAGATGCGTATAAGTATGATCATCCAGCGATAAATACGCCATTATTCGGTAAGCGGCAGCTAAATTATATTTTATATCCATAATTGTTAAAAATCTATATTGGTTTTATGTTATTCTCGCGTGATGTTGTTGCGTGAATCAGCTTTCCCATCTGAGTTACGGAAATTGCATAGCAATTGATGAAGCAATCTCAGAAATCTGTTATTATTTTATGAGATTGCCACGCAAGTACTACAACTGCTCGCAATGATGGGGTAATATCTACACAACAAGGCCACACAGGAATGACATAGGAGCTGTGCAAAATCCTCAACGCTATTTAAAAGGAGCATATACCGCTTCTTCCTTTGTTTCTATAATCGCTTCTTTAGAAGCTTTTATGCATTCTTGTAAGGATTTCTTACCTAAATACGGTACTAGATTATAATTTAATATATAACATTGTAAATTATCTTTCTTACCGCTAAAGTTAAAGTCAATTTTATTGCCTTGCTCCAATAGCTTTTTAACTTCTGTTGTTTGCTGGATAAAATTCTTTTGTTCTAAGTTGAAGTGTTTGATTCTTAGTATATTTTTTACTACGGAAAACGTAGAAACAGCAAGCAGCAGAAGGAATATAAATAATTCTTTATTACTTTGCTTGTGTAAGAAAATACTATTTTTAACATACGAAGTTGCAATCATTCCGATAGCTATAACATAACATCCAAGATATCTAAGTAATGATGCCCCTCTAATTGCCTCTTCATAACTAAAGTTAAAGAAATATAAATATAACCGCCACAAAGCAAAAATTATAAAACACGCAAACGTACTTATCAGGAAAAATTTATATTCTTTCAGCAAATCCGGTTTATATTTACGAATTCCGTACCATGCAGCTATACAAATAGTATATACAACTAAACTTCCTTCTTTTAATAAGAATAACAAGAGAAATTTACCGTAATTTAGTAATAATGATCTATGCTGTTCATTAAAATTTTCAGCAATATATACTAAATTGCTAAAACTATGTTCGCATCTGTCAAAAAAATCATGGGTGTTTTTAAAATAACTCATCCAAATAAAACTACACAAAATAGGTAAAGTAAGTAAAATCAGATACATAATATAATCACTTGATTTTTTAGGCTTTTTATAAAAAATTGTATAATGAGCTATAAGAATTATCGAAGCAAAACTAGCAAGCCATGTTCCAATTTCTCGGAAAGAGGCAAGTAATATCGTAATAGGTAAAATAAGTAATAATGCTTTTTTCTTGTCTTCCGCAAGGATATAAATTGCAAAAATAGCTCCGAACATTAAGCCAATAGTACTATCGTTATATATTGAACGAATTCCAGTCGTATATAATACTACGTCGCAAAGTAAAAGTGAAAACAACATTCCGGTTTGCCACAATTTCTTATTTGCGGCTAAAGGAACTAGAAATGCTAAATGTAATAAGAAATGAGCAAATAATACGTTACCGTCCGAATAACCTGAAAGTAGCAGCATCAAATAATGATAAACGGCAGCTCCTCTTGGATAATGGGCATGAGTAGTAATAATGGAAGTTAACGAAGACTGATTTTCAAAAACACCGAAATATAACAATTCTTTAGTAAATATTCCCCAATGTGAGAAATCATCATAAGAACGCAGCGATGCATCTCTGGTATAAAGAAAAAACAAAAGAGTCAATAAAGTAAATACAATGATTTCAATTATATTTTTTCTAGATTCCTGCTTCCACAGAAATGACATGAAGGAGGTATTATTGCATAGATCAAGAAATGCGTGCAGTGTCATACCGTGACTTGACCACGGTATCCAAAAATATAACTTAAAAATACTAAACATTTTTAACTGGATCCCGCGATCAAGTCGCGGGATGACAGGAGCGGAGCCACCCCCTACAACAACGCCTATAAAATGCAGGAATGACATGAAAGCTAAAAATATACCGATGAAATAATATATATATGTTGCAGCCGGTAATAGCTTTAACATAGCAAAACAATATAAAATCGGTACTAATATGCTGATTGTTATGGGAATAGCGAAAGTCAATTTTGTTTTGAAATATTTGGCAAAAAAAGATGAAAACCCAAAAATGCTTAATATTGGTATTATGATCATATTAATTTGTAAATAATTTTTTGGTCATTGCGTGAACCGGTAAAAACCACTGTGTCACCCCGTGGCTTAACCACAGGGTCCAAAAAACAATAAAAATACTAATATTATTAGTATTTTTAACTGGATCCCGTGGTCAAGCCACGGGATGACAGAGGTGAAATTGATTCACACAACAAGGCCACGCGGAAATGATATAGAACGAAAATGTCTGGTACTATAGGTATCCAATACCCGCTTGCAACAACGCCTTTATCACCCGTGTTTAATTTTAGCTTGTGCTGCGGCGATTCTTGCTATAGGGATACGGTATGGAGAACAAGAAACATAGTTTAAATTCATTCTATGAAAAAATTCTATAGAGGCAGGGTTCCCTGCATGTTCTCCGCAAGCTCCGAGTTTCAAATTAGCATTACTGCTTTTTCCGCGTTTTATAGCAATTTCAATTAATTCTCCTACTCCTTCTTCATCGAGAGTAGTAAATGGATCGGATTCAAAAATCTTTTCTTCTAAATAATATGGAAGAAAAGAGGCAATATCATCTCTAGAAATTCCATATGTAGTCTGAGTTAAATCATTAGTACCAAAACTAAAATAGTCAACTTCCTTAGCTATTTTCTTACTGCCGAGTGCTGCCCTGGGTAGTTCTATCATAGTACCGAGCGTAAAGGAAAACTTATATCTATAACGTTGCTCTAATTCCTCTATTACCGCATAAATATCCATTTTAAGCTTTTGTATTTCACCTACATTGCTAATTAAAGGGATCATTAATTCTAAGTTACATTCTATATGTTCTTTTTTATGTAGCTCAAAAATAGCTGTAAAAATTGCTTCAATTTGCATTTGGTAAATTTCCGGCGAACATATACCAAGTCTACATCCACGGTGACCGAGCATAGGATTTACTTCATGTATAGCATGAAGACGTTGATTAATCATGGATAAAGGTAGATTTAAGCTATTGGCCAAATTCTTTTTATCTTCTTCGGTGGTAGGTAAAAACTCATGTAACGGCGGATCAAGTAATCTAATATTTACCGGTTTATCTTTCATTACTCTGAATAAAGCTTTAAAATCCTCAGTTTGCAGAGGTAATAATTTCTGCACGGCAAGCTTTCTCCGTTCTATATCAGGAGCAATAATCATGTCTCTTACTAAAGGAATTTTATTTTTATCAAAAAACATATGTTCGCTACGACATAAACCTATACCTTGAGCTCCAAACTTTACAGATACTAAAGCATCGTTAACTGTTTCAGCATTTGCACGAACTTTTAAGCTACTAATCTCGTCTGCCCAATCTAAAATTAATTTTGATTCTTCACTGAAAGTAGGTTGAATTAACGGCATTTCACCTAAGAAGATTTTACCGCTACCTCCGTCAATCGTTATAATATCACCTTGTTTAATAACTATGTCGCCTGCTGTTAATATTTGCTTTTTCTCATCTATAGATAAATTACTTGTACCGCAAACACAAGGCTTCCCCATACCTCTTGCCACAACTGCAGCATGTGAAGTCATTCCCCCTCTAATAGTTAAAATACCTGAAGAAACATGCATTCCGTTAATATCCTCAGGACTAGTATCATGGCGTACTAAAATTACTTTATGATGATGAGATAATTTTTCGGCATCATAAGGTGAGAATACTGCAATACCTGTTGCAGCCCCAGGAGAAGCAGGTAGCCCCTCAGCAATAGAAGTAAGCCCCTTACTGTAATCAATTCTTGTATGTAATAATTGATTTAATGATTCCGGATCGATTCGCATTAAGGCCTGTTCTTTAGAAATAAGCTTTTCTTCTACCATTTGTACGGCAATATTAATAGCAGCAATGGCTGTTCTTTTTGCAGTACGTGTTTGCAAAATATATAGCTTATTATTTTCTATAGTGAATTCTATATCCTGCATATCTAAGTAATGTTCTTCAAGCTTTTGTGCAATTTGTGATAACTCCTTAAACACTTCTGGCATCATTGCTTGCATAGAATTTGAATCATTTGCAATAATAGGCATAGGTGTTCTAGTTCCCGATACTATGTCTTCACCTTGAGCATTTATTAAAAACTCTCCAAAGAGCTTTTTTTCTCCTGTAGAAGGTGATCTAGTAAAAGCAACTCCCGTAGCTGAAGTTTTACCTAAATTACCGAAAACCATTGCTTGGATATTAATAGCCGTACCGAAATCCTCCGAAATATTATTGATTTTTCTATATATAACTGCTCTATTACTCATCCAAGAATGTAGCACCGCTTTAATTGCCGATTCTAACTGTTCATAAGGATCATTAATCAGTTGCTTAGTATACTTAATATGCAACCGTTTGAAATCATCAATAATTTTTTCTAATAATTCTACAGTAATATCGCTATCTTTATGAATATCGGCTTGCATCTTGTGCTTTTCGTAAATTTGTTCAAATAGATCACTAGGTATAGATAATACCGTTGAACCGTACATTTCTAAAAATCTTTTGTAACTATCAAGAGCAAATCGTTTATCACCGCAGGAATCTGCAAGAGCATTACACACTTCGTTATTCATTCCAAGATTAAGGATAGTATTCATCATTCCAGGCATTGAAACCGTAGAGCCCGAACGCACCGATAACAATAAAGGATTGCTTGTACTGCCGAAAATTTTACCGGTAATTATTTCAAGTTCAGTGATAGCTTTTTTTAAGTCGCTTTGAAAGTTTTTAGGAAAGTTATTATTGTGGGTATAAAAATAATTACATAGCTCTGTAGTTATTGTAAAACCATCAGGAATAGGTAGTTTGAGGTTAGATATTTCGGCAAGACCAGCACCTTTGTTACCAAGTATATTTTTCATGCTAGCGTTTCCATCACTACCATTACTGCCAAAATAATAAATTAATTTTTTCATATCATATATCAAAATTTGCTAACAATTTATGTGTTTAGGAGCATTAAATACATATTTATACAGTATGAAAAAAATAGTAGCAACGTTAAATTAAGAATATCTTTAATAAAATAGTTGAAATTTTAAATTTGTATTATACTTGCTAATTTAATTATATTCTGTGTACAAAAGTCAAATTTTCAAAAAAAATCTTATTAATTTTCGCTAAAAAATATCTCAAAATAGCAAATCAATTAGAAACCTTCACAGAACCTAATAAGTTAATTGAACTTATTCTAAATGTTATTGACTAATTTAAGAAAATTGACCATAATTCTAAATGGTCGTGCAGTTGCGTGATAATATAGCAAAGCTATAGATCACGAGGAAAGTCCGGACTCTATAGAGGTATGGTGCCGGTTAACCTCCGGCAGAGTATTATTACTTTAGGGACAGTACCACAGAAAATACACCGCCAAGTATGAATACGAAGATCAACTTCAAAAAGAGCTAGGAGTTCATAAGACGAGGAACGGAGCGTATACTTAATACGTGAGTACCGTAGTACTTGTGAAATGACGCAGCCAATTTTTGCAGTTGATCGAGTATTTTTGGTAAGGGTGAAAAGGTACGGTAAGAGCGTACCGGTAAGTTGGTAACAAATTACGCATGGTAAACCCCACCAAGAGCAAGATCAAATAGGCGTTACACAAGAACTTATCTAAGTTCCCGGGTTATCTCTAACCGGCTTGTAATACGGGTAGATCGCTTGAGGTAAACGGTAACGTTTATCCTAGATAAATAACTGCAATGAATTGATATTCATACAGAATCCGGCTTATAGACCTTATTGTCATCCCGCGACTTGAGCGCGGGAGCTTAGAAAATAGCTTAACAAATATTGATAGATCCTGCGATCAAGTCGCGGAATGACTAGGACTGTAACACAATTTAATGAAAAAGTTATATCATAATCCTATTTGTCCTCTTTCAAGACAAGCCCGTATCTTCTTAAAAGAATTAGATATAGAATTTACTACGATTAAAGAAGATTATTGGCAATTCAATAAAGATTTTTTAAAAATAAATCCTGCCGGAACTTTACCTATTTTAGCAGAATCATACGGTTTATTTGTGGTAGGTATTTATCCTTCTGTTGAATATCTTAATAGCAAATATCCGAATTTTAATTTTTTAGATGAAGATATTGATATTTGTTGCGAAATTAGACGATTATTCTTTTGGTTTAACGATAAATTTTATCGTGAAGTTACTAAGATTATTATCGATGAAAAAGTTATAAGATCAATTGCTAAAATGAGCAGCCCACGAACCGAGTTTTTACGTGTTGCAAAAAATAATTTAAATTATCACTTGGAATATATAACTTCTTTACTAGAAAAAAGAAGTTATCTTGTATCGGAGTCACTAACTATTGCCGATATTGCCGCAAGTTGTCACTTATCGGTACTCGATTATTTCGGTGAGATTTATTGGGATAAATGGACGCTGATCAAACATTGGTATTCACTAATTAAATCAAGACCGGCTTTTAGGTTATTACTACAAGATAGAATCCCTGGCTTTACCCCTCCAAACTATTATACAGATTTAGATTTTTGAATAGACTTCTTCGGAAACTCTACTTCTAGAGATAATTTGCGAATCAATTCGCTGCTCGCATCCTCTCACGTACTTCTACGTACGCTGCGGTTCTGTTGTGCTGCGTATTTTCTACAAATTCCTCTCTATAAGCGTGTTTCCGAAGAAGTCTAATATATAATTTAATAATTTGATTCTTTCCGTATCATGAGCTTTTAGTATTTTATGCATATTATTAAGAGATTGATTTTTTATGAGTGCAGGCTCATATTCAAGATGCACTCCACTTAAAATAGCTGTCCCGTCGCCGTAAGTACATTTTATTATTGCAGCCTGAGGAATCCTCATAACTTGCTATTATTTCAGTATCTTTGGTATTTTCTGCATCAATAAAATATCCACCGCCATTATAAAAAGCATAACAATCCTTAATATTTAAATTAAGTGTTGGATTTATTTTTAAATAAGCGGCTCTTGCTCCTTTATGTGAGTTGTAACAATAAGGAGCAAGCAATGGTCCTCTAACCGTTCCATTGAAAATCTTTAATTCTCTTTTACTTATAACCTCTATATTTGTTCCTTTAGCGAATTCTACATAGTTACCGCTGTAGTAACTGCCTGCACATATCCCAAGAAAATTACCACCGTTTTTAATATAATTCTTTATATTAGCATTTCCTTTGCCTTGCAATTTTTGTACATAGTATAAATCTCTTCCACCGAGTAAAATAAGTAATAAGGTGTTTTGAACCCACTTTTCGTCTATAATTTCTTGTGCAGTAATATAATCTACGTTATACTTTGGAGCATAAAGTCTTAAGGTATGCACGCAATGCTTAATACTTTCTTTTGAAACTCCTAGATCATTATAAATTTTTATTTTCATTTTTATATTCTTGACAAGGACATTATATAATTCTATTTAGTGTAATTACTTAAAAATAGATCATGCGGTAATTCTATGCAACTTAATTCAATCTCACTACCGTTAACCACAAGGCAAGCAATAGAAATAGTTTTAGGAGTGGCATTACTTACTATTTGTTCACAAATAGTAATACCTATAAAGCCTATATTTATTTCATTGCAAACCGTTGCAGTGATATTCATCGGACTTACATATAATAAGACTACCGCACCTTTAACAATATTATCTTTCATAACTCTTGGAGTAATGGGAATCCCTGTGTTCGGAGAATTTTCAAGCGGTTTACGAATATTATTCGATCCTACCGGAAGATATCTAGCAGGTTTTGTAATTGCCGTATATGTTATGGCGAGCTTAAAAGATAAAATTTTTACTTCTAATCAATGGTTAAATCAGATATCTTTATATTTGATCGGTAATATAATTATTATAAGCTTAGGCTGGATGTGGCTCTCTACACTCTTAGGAGCAAACGGTGCCTTTTACGGCGGCGTATTACCTTTTATAATACCGGGAATAATTAAATCAGTATTATTAATTGGACTTATCAATGCAGTAAAACCAAAGCAGTAAAACCAAAAACTCGATGAACTTCAGTATTGCCTAAAAACAGTTGATCTAAAGTTTCGATGTCATTCCCGCGCAAGCGGGAATCCATTACTTTTAAGCTTTCTAAAAGCTTGATTTATCTCGCTTTACCCTGGATTCCCGCTTACGCGGGAATGACATCGAGTAGGTTTTTCGAACCATGCAAAAACACCACCTTTGCAGGAATGGCATCGATCTTTAAGTTGACAACAAATATGGTATAACTCTATCATTCATGAAAAAAATAAATAACAATGCTAATGCCGCATTTTCCGGTGCCGACCTGGAAAAATAACATTAAATATGATCTTGAAAATATAGTAAGACTTTTAGGAGCCTTAGGTAACTCTCATTTAAGGCTTCCTCCCGTCATACATATAGCAGGTACAAACGGTAAAGGTTCAAGTAGTGCTATGCTTAAAAGCATCTTTACGCTTGCCGGTTATAAGGTACATTGCTATACATCTCCTCATTTATTAGAATTTAATGAACGAATCGTAGTAGCAGGTGAGCAAATCTCAGATAATGAATTATGGCAGGTTTGTGAGCAGGTGAGGGTAGCAAGCGAAAAATTTAATATTGAACCTAGCTTCTTTGAAGGTACTACGGCAGCAGCGTTTCTAGCATTTGAGAAAACAAAAGCCGATATATTAATTTTAGAGACGGGACTAGGCGGTCGGTTAGACGCAACAAATATAGTAGAACAACCGTTAATTACTTTAATTACACCTATTTCATATGATCATATGCATATGCTGGGTAATACATTACCCCTAATAGCAGTTGAGAAAGCTGGTATTATGAAGTCTTGCGTTCCTTGCGTTATAAGTATGCAAGTTTTGGAAGTTTATGAAACATTATTTGCCAAGGCTGAAGAGTTAGAAGTACCAAGTTTCTGTTATGAATATGATTTCGGTATTAAAAAGACGGACAACGGATTTATTTATTCATCACAAAATTTTACCTATGAGTTTCCTACTCCTTCGCTACTTGGTGATCATCAATTAATAAATGCTGCAAGCGTTATTGCCTTAATAAGCCTTATTAACAAACAATTTAATATTAGTAATGAGGTTATTGCTAAAGGATTACAAAATACTATTTGGCCTGCTAGAATCGAAAAAATAGAACCGAAAAAATATTCTAAATTAATATGTGATAATGTTCAAATTTGGATAGACGTAGCGCACAATAATAGCGGAGCTCAAGTTTTGGCAAATTGGATGCGTGATAATTTAAAATCATCGATATATTTAATACTCGGTATGACTAAAAATAGGAATATTGAGGAATTTTGCTCTTACTTTAAGGATTTGACAATTAAAGGTTACGGCGTTAAAGTTTTATCCGAACCGCTAAGCCATAGTGCAGCAACAATACATTTGGAAGGCAGAAAGAGTGGTATTGATTTTAGCGAAAGCGACTCACTCGAAGAAGCGATTAGTGATATAAAGAAGATAAACGGCGATAATAAAGCAAACATTATAATAACCGGATCGCTTTATTTAGCTTCCGATTTTTATAAGTTACTATGATGTCATGCCTGCGTGGATACTAAATCGTCATTGCAAGCAACTGCAAGGAGCGTGGCAATCTCATAAAGTAGAACTCCTGAGATTGCTTCGTCAAAATTTTCAATTTTTCCTTGCAATGACGTATTGATTCTCGCTATAAATATATAAAAACCAACATAGGGGAAAATAACATGACCTATTGCAACAAATCTAATCAAACCTCATATCCTTTTATCTTACCTGATTTACCTTATGAGAAAGAAAGTTTTAAACCACATTTTACTCTCGAGACTTTTGATTATCATCATGGTAAGCATCATAATACTTATGTACAAAATCTAAACAATTTACTCACAGATCAAGAAGAATTACAAAAAAAAGATTTAGAAGAAATAATAGAATGGTCATCACAAAACTCAAATGCGGCTATTTTTAATAACGCAGCCCAAATATGGAATCATACCTTTTTTTGGCATTCAATAAAGCCGCAAGGCGGAGGTAAGCCAAGCGGTAAAATATTAGAACAAATTAATAAAGATTTCGGTAGTTTTGAAGAGTTTTGCGAACAGTTTAAGCAAGAGGCAGTAGGGCAATTCGGTAGCGGCTGGGCATGGCTTATATATCACGATAATAGGTTACAAATTATAAAAACCGCTAATGCCGGTACACCTATAGCACACGGTATGAAGCCGCTTCTTGCATGTGATGTATGGGAACATGCTTATTATATTGATTATCGTAACAAACGACCTGATTATGTTGATATATTTATTAAGCATATGATCAACTGGAAGTTTGTAGAAGATAACTTAATAAAATAAAACTATGGCTGATATAAAGGTAAGAAAACATCCTATTATTAATAATCTGAAGCCAAGAGTCACAAACTCCTGGAGTTAATGAGCAATCTGATATATTAGAGGAGTTAAAAGACCTAAAAAAATTCAACAATCTTCTAGCAATCAAACAAAAACATTGCAGAAGTTCGAGCAAGCACAGAAAGCTCCTATCGAATATATAGCTTTTAGTGGAGGAGGAGCTAAGGGAGCAATATATTCCGGAGCTTATGAGACCGCAAAAAAGCTGGTATTTTAGATAATGTCAAGACGGTAGCAGGTTCTTCCGCTGGTGCTATAACTGCCACAGTGGTAGCTCTTGGGACACCCGCCTAAGCAATTTGAAGCAATTTCTAAAAATACAAATCTGCAAACTTTACTTGGAAAAAAAGGATTTTCTGCGGATATAATACAGTTAAATAAAGACGGTAAACCTTTATATGCTCTATTAGAACTTGTTATTAAAGAATAATACAGGAAATTTTTTACAGAGATCAGATATAGTAAATGTTAAAGATGATAAAGCTCTTGATGAATTAAGAGAAAGATACAACCAAAAAGACGGTAAAATATATTTTAAGGATATAGCGTTACTGCGAAAATACAATCCAGTGCAGTATAAAGATTTAGTAATTATGGCAACTCAAGCAAGAGACAAGTGAACTAACTATTTTCAATAGTTTTGATACGCCAAATGTTGCAATTACTTTAGCTTGCTGTGCTTCTGCTTCTATACCGCTTGTTTTTAAGCCGGTAGAAATTGACAATAAAAAATATATAGACGGCAGATATAGAGATAATATACCGACAAAATATTTTAAAGGCAATGAACTGGAATTTGATACAAAAGCAATAACTGATAATATGGGGGAGATTACCTTAGCTAAAAAACAAGGTAGAACTCTAGCTATGGCTTTTGGTACGTACGGGTATGGAAACTGATGCAAATATTGCTATATATAGTGCAAAAAAATTTGAAAGCCCAAGTGATACCGTAAAGTTTTTAGCTTGATATATTATTTAAGACACTTGCAAAAGTAGGAGGAAAATTTAAATATACTGAACACTCTAAGAGCAACTAATGAACAGTTACGTGAAAATGCTTTAAACACTGCTGTTTTATTGCTAAGTTTAAATTTACTAAACAAGATTTAGAAAGCTTTATAACTAAGAGTAAAAGCGAAGCACCAAAAATTCAAAGCAAACATAGTGTAACTACAAGTCATGTCAGTAGGAGGCGAGTTAGGTGTTTTTATGTCATTCCCGCTTTCGCAGGAATGACATCGAGCGGGTTTTTCAAGCCATGCAACAAAGCTGGCCTTTCCTCGCAATGACGGCTACTAAAAAAATGAATATCGGTAAATTTAAACTAATTGTTTTTGACAAACTAGACAGTACAAACTCTGAGGCTATGCGAATGGCTCAGAATGCTAAAGTTGATTCAAACTATGCAGTACTTGCCAAATCTCAAACTAATGGACGCGGTAGAAGCGGTAAAAACTGGCAGTCTAGGTCAGGTAACTTACATGTAAGTTTACTAATAAAGCCTGATAAAGAGCTAGAATTATTGCCGCAATTATCTTTTGTTACGGCACTTAGCGTTTATGATAGTATAACCTCTTTATGTCACTCCCATAGTGCTCTATGTCATTCCCGCTTTCGCGGGAATGACATAAGGAACGAAAATAACATTATACAACTAAAATGGCCCAATGATGTATTAATTAACAGTCGGAAAATTGCCGGTATACTTCTTGAATCTGTTAAAGTAGAAAATAATTATTACCTTATTATCGGTATCGGCATTAATATTACCTATCACCCTGATAATATCGACCAGCCTACTACTAGCTTAATAAACGAAAATCTACCACCTATAGAACCGCAAGCTTTACTTGAGATATTAATAGAAAATTTTGAAGAATATTATCAAATTTGGCATAATAACAGTTTTCCTCTTATTAGAAAAAAATGGTTAGAACATGCTTATAAGTTATATGAAAATATTAGCGTTAAATATTCAAATGATATAGTAACCGGTATTTTTAAAGATATCGATAATACCGGCAGAATAATATTGCAACTACCGTCCAAAAAAATAATCTCTTTTTCCACTGCTGAACTTTTTTTAGCAAAAAATATTACTAAATTTAAATTGTAGATTTAATTTTTGTTAACTTCTACTTAAGCTCCAATTTAACAAGGTAATAAATATATGCCCCAAGAGAATAACAACCCAAGCTATCTGTCTCAAGCGTTTTTAACAAATGCATATGAGCAATTAAACGAATTTAAAAAACTTTCTTCTAATAACATTCGTACATTATAATGCAAGATTTTATAAAATTGAAAAAGCTTTTAAATGTACACTATTTACAGGTAATAATAACGCATGTGAAGGTTTAGTAGCATTATATGACGAAGTAATAAAAAATGCCTAATTATGAACTTCAAAATATAAATATAACACAATTTAGAGATATTATGGTCTTAGTCGGAAGGGAACTTAAGCATGAACAATGTATAAATACCTCCTTATTGTCAGTAAATATTAATGAAAAATTTCTCAAACCAAGTGTTGTTACTCACGTAAAAACTATTGAAATATGTCAACAGCAAAATAGTGAAGATCCTTTCGCAATTAACGAGTCAGAAATATTTAATCAAAAATGCAAGGTTAAGCAGTACGGAATTTGAGCAATTTAATAGCTTTTTTAAAGCAAGATGTGGAAGTAATTTTGCTTTGAGATTTAGGAATTATGCAGATTATAGAGGAATTAACGAAGTTATTGCTAAAGGGGACGGTAATTTAAATAAATTTCAGCTAAGGAAGATATATGGCGATCCTATTGCTCCTTACGAACGAGTTATCACTAAACCGGTTAATAATAGTGTCATTCTATACATTAATAATGTAAGAACTATGGGCATTGTAGACTACAACGATGGTATAGTGACCTTACCAAGTCCCTTAGGTCAAGATGTAATTTTAACTACTGATTTTACTTTTGACGTAGCAGTTAGATTGATGAGTATAGATAGTTTTGAATATTCTTATTGTAATGACGGTTCTATAGCGTTATACAACATAGAGTTAGTGGAGGTGATTATATGAGTATTGCGATTGAATAGGTAATTACAAAGCTTACGAATTTTGTTTATTGTTTTCAAATTAAGCGAGCTAGCGGTGAGGAATTAAACTCAACAAATAGCGATCATGCTATAAAAAGTGAAGAGAGAGTTTTTACGGCGGTTAAATTATATTCAGCAAAATCGTTTTAACATTAAAGTTCTAAGCAATTTTGGTGATTTGATTATATTAGAGGATATTATACCGGATTATGTTAAAGATGCCGAGAAGTAACAATTACTGCCGGATGTGATAAAAATTTTATAACCTGTTGCAATAAATTTAATAATGCTATAAATTTTAGGGACGAACCGCTAATACCAAAAACAGATTTTATAAATTTAGTATAATCAATGAAACAAAGTTTTATAAAACTAGTATATGCAGAGCTACAGAATATAATAAATATGAAAAGCTCCAAACAACAGCAAAAAAAAGAAACGCAATTAATTGATTATTTTAAAATAGTTGAAAGTAATATATTATATACATTTCAAAAAATAAAACAGGGATATGAAAGACACTAAACGTTTTTTTTACAAAAATAATAGATTAAATAAAGGTTATGCTAAGACTTTTAGTGTAAACGAACCTGATAATAATTTTTACCGTAAAAAATTTGAACATATATTACCGCCAATTGATTTAATCAGTGAGTATGAGAGTATTTATCCCGGTACTTTACAGGAATTAATGAATATGGCACAACAAGAGCAAGCTCATAGGCATGCTATAGACCTAAAAAACTTGAAAATACAGGCAAGAGTTGCTAAATTAACACGCATCTGTTTATTAATATTTGGAATTTGCCTTGTAGTTTCAATTTTTTTAAAACTTTCTAAATAAAATTAAAGATAAAATATTTTATTTACTTGTAATTTTAAATAAAATAAGTTAAATGCGATATATATTTATTTATAAACATAATACGGAGACATTTTATTTCTAAAAATAATTTTCCTAAGGCTAATAGAGAAATCAGAGCTAGAGCAGTGCGTTTAGTAGGCGAAAACGGCGAAATGCACGGCGTCGTAAATATTAGAGAAGCATTAGATATGGCGGAAAGAGCTGGTCTTGACTTAGTCGAGATATCACCGAATGCTATACCCCCTGTCTGTAAAATTCTAGATTTTGGTAAGTTTAAGTACGAAAGCAAAAAACGTTTGCATGAAGCACGCAAAAAACAAAAAATCGTCGTACTTAAAGAAATGAAATTTAAACCTAATATTAGTATAGGTGATTTTGAAACTAAGTTAAGAAAAATAAAAGAATTTTTAAAAGACGGAGATAAAGTAAAAATTTCTTTATGGTTTAAGGGACGAGAGATTCTTCATAAAGAGGTCGGTCAAGAACTATTTAAACGTATAGAAGTAGGGCTCGAAGGACTCGTTAAAATCGATCAGCATGCTAAAATGGAAGGTAAACAGATGATAATGATCGTTAGCCCTGATATTAAGGTGCAATAGCTACTCAAATCGTCATTGCGCGTGAACGTAGAGAGTGTGGCAATCTCAGGAATGTTACTGTTTCATGAGGTTGCCGCGTCGAGGCTTGGCCTCTCCTCGCAATGACATGTAATAACAACAATAAAAAGTCAAATATGCCGATTAAAATTTTAATGCCTGCTTTATCTCCAACTATGACGGAAGGAAATCTAGCTAGGTGGTTAAAAAAAGAAGGGGACAAAGTTAATCCTGGAGAAGTAATTGCTGAAATTGAAACCGATAAAGCAACGATGGAAGTAGAAGCAGTAGACGAAGGTATACTTGCCAAAATAGTTATCCCACAAAATAGTCAAAATGTACCTGTTAACTCTTTAATTGCCGTGTTAAGTGAAGAGGGAGAAGAAAAAACAGACATTGATGCGTTTATTGCAAAAAATAATAGTGTATCACCGTCACCGAAAACAGATGCTAATCTTCCGAACCCCCACGAGAATATAGCTAATGTAGAAGAACAGGTAACAGTTATAAAACATGATGCTAGTAAAATATTCGCCTCACCGCTTGCAAAAAGACTTGCAAAAATGAGAAATATTAGATTTGAGAGCGTGAAAGGTAGCGGTCCGCACGGTAGAATAGTCAAACAAGATATCTTATCATATACTCCTAGCACTGCTCATAATAAAATAGTTAGCAGGAATCCTGAAGAATATCGTTTAGTACCAAATAATAATATCCGCAAGATTATAGCCAAGCGTCTGCTTGAATCTAAACAAACAGTTCCACATTTTTATTTATCTATAGAATGTAATGTCGATAAATTGTTAGATATAAGAGCAGACATTAATAAATTTTTTTCTGAAGATAAATCAACAAGGATATCGGTTAATGATTTTATTATTTTAGCAGTAGCCAAAGCTTTACAAGAAGTGCCAAATGCCAATGCTAGCTGGGGAGAAGATGCAATTAGATATTACAATAATGTCGATATTTCAGTAGCGGTAGCGATTGAGAACGGGCTTGTTACACCGATAGTTAAAAATGCCAATCAAAAAAACATTCTAGAACTATCTCGTGAAATGAAAGCATTAATAAAGAAAGCAAAAGATAATAAATTAACCCCTGAAGAATTTCAGGGCGGGGGGTTTACCATTTCTAACCTCGGTATGTACGGTATTAAGAATTTCAATGCTATAATTAACCCACCACAAAGTTGTATAATGGGCGTCGGAGCTAGTGCAAAACGTGCTATAGTCAAGAATGATCAAATAACTATAGCAACAATTATGGACATAACTCTTTCTGCCGATCACCGAGTAGTAGACGGAGCAGTCGGTGCTGAGTTCTTGGCAGCATTTAAAAAGTTTATAGAGAGTCCCGTTTTGATGTTGATATAAGTCGTCATTACGAGCAGCCATAGGCTGCGTGACAATCGCATCAAATATCCTGAGATTGCTTCATCGCAGCTTTCAGTTGCTTCTCGCAATAACGTTAAAATCTCACCCATAAACAAATCACAATAAAATAACATGCGTTTTTCAGATAATTTAGCAAAAATTTTAGACAAATACGAAAATTTAGGCAACAAACTATCTTCCGGCATTATGGGAGACGAGTTTGTTAAGGCATCTAAAGAATATGCAAAACTTGAAGATGTTGTAGCAAAAATTAAAGAATATAATAAGGCTAAATCTGAGCTTGAAGAAGCAAATAATTTTAAGCTAGAAGTGGGACTTGATAATGCCACTTTAGAAATGATTGAAGACGAAATATACACTCTTAAAAATTCGTTACCAAAACTTGAAAGAGCCGTAAAAATTGCTTTATTACCAAAAGATGATGCGGATAGTAAAAGTGCTATTATTGAAGTTAGAGCAGGAAGCGGCGGAGAAGAAGCGGCACTTTTTGCTGCCGTACTTTTTAATATGTATCAAAGATATGCTGAGTTAAAAGGATGGCGTTTTGAGATATTAGCAATCTCCGATACGGGAATAGGCGGTTATAAAGAAGCATCGGCGTCAATAAAAGGCAAAGATGTATTCTCTAAACTCAAATTTGAGTCAGGCGTTCATAGAGTACAGAGAGTACCGGAAACGGAATCACAAGGACGTATTCATACTTCGGCAGCAACGGTTGCAGTACTTCCTGAGGCTGAAGAGGTTGATATTAAAATTGAAGATAAAGACTTAAGAATCGATACTTATAGAGCTTCAGGGGCTGGTGGACAGCACGTTAATACTACTGATTCTGCCGTACGTATAACTCATATCCCCACCGGTATTACCGTAGCCTTGCAAGATGAGAAGTCACAGCATAAAAATAAAGCAAAGGCATTAAAAATTCTACGTGCTAGAATTTATGAAGAAGAACGACGTAAAAAGGAACAAGAAAGAGCCGATAGCAGAAGAGGGCAGGTAGGTTCGGGAGATCGTTCGGAACGGATACGTACTTATAATTTCCCACAGGGAAGAGTATCCGACCATAGAATAAACTTAACACTTTATAAGATAGACGAAGTAGTTAAAAACGGACAATTAGATAAGTTTGTTGAAGCTTTAATTGCAGATGATGAAGCTAAAAAACTTTTAGAGACATACAACAAAAATACAGCCTAATAAACAAATGAAACCACAAGCATCTATAAACGGTAAAATCTGGCAGCAGAAACTGATTAACGAAGATATAGTCACCGAGTTATGTCGTAGTTTCAAAATTAGTGATTTACTTGCTAGGATAGTATCATTAAGAGTAAATAATCTAGAGGAAGTAGAAAATTTCTTGAGACCGAAAATCAAAAATTTATTACCTAATCCTTTTCATCTACTTGATATGGAAAAGGCTGTAGATAGAACTGTTACAGCTATTTTAAATAACCAAAAAATATGTATCTTTGCCGATTATGATGTAGACGGTGCTACTTCAGCCGCTTTACTTAAAAATATTTTTAGAGATTTAAATATACTATGTGATATTTATGTTCCTGATCGTATAGCTGAAGGATACGGTCCAACTCCTTTTGCTATGCAAAAAATTAAAGATAACGGTACAGAATTATTAATTACGGTTGATTGCGGTGCTATGGCACATGAAGCCCTAAAATACGCAAAAGACGTTAACCTTGATGTTATAGTAATCGATCATCATATAGCTACGGAAATATTACCGGATGCAGTAGCTATAGTAAATCCAAATCGTATTGATGAAAAAAGCGAATATAAACATTTGGCAGCCGTAGGAGTTGCTTTCTTATTTGCAACTGCAATATTATCGAATTTAAAGAAGCAAAATTATTTCACGCAAACAATGCTTCAGCCTAATCTAATGCAGTATCTAGATTTAGTGGCTCTTGGTACTGTTTGCGATATGATGAAATTAACAGGCTTAAATCGTGCATTTGTTGCAAGCGGATTGAAAGTAATGCAACAAAGGCAAAATATAGGGATTAAAACATTATATGATATGGCAGGGCTTCATGAAATACCAAAATGTTATCATTTAGGGTTTATTCTAGGTCCGCGTATCAATGCAGGCGGTAGAGTAGGAAAGTCAAGTTTAGGTGCTCATCTCCTATCTACTAGTTGTTCTAATGAAGCAAATAAATTAGCTAAAGAACTTGAAAAACACAATAATGAGCGTAAAGTAATTGAGTTATTAATGATAGAAGAAGCGATGGAAATTGCTTTAACACAACAAGATAGTAGTTTATTATTTATCGTAAAAGAAGGATGGCATCCAGGCGTTATAGGCATCGTTGCCGGCAAATTAAAAGAAAAATTTGATAAGCCGGTGGCAGTTATAGCTTTAAATGACGGGATTGGTAAAGCTTCATGCCGTTCTATTTTAGGTATTGATTTTGGTGCTGAAATTATCAATGCTAAAAGCAAAGATTTGCTAATAGCAGGCGGAGGTCATGCTATGGCGGCAGGTTTTACCGTAACGGCTGAAAAATTACAAGAATTGCAGAATTTTTTTAATAATGCTTTTAGAATTAGTATAACTAAACTAGAAAATTATAAGCATGCGGAATATGATATTGATTTAACGGTTAATAGTGTGAATTTCCCTTTAATGGAGGAATTAAACACTTTAGAGCCTTTCGGTCAAGGAAATCATGAGCCTATATTTAAATTTGATGATTTATTTGTATTAAAAGCGGATATCGTTGGAAGTAAGCATATTAAATGTATGCTTGTTCCAAATAAGCGAGGCTTTGGTAATAAAGCCTTATCTGCTATTGCTTTTAATTCAGTAGGAACTGCATTTGAAGATGTTTTATTAAGCCCTAAAGCAAAAAATATTGCCGCAATAGGAACGTTAAAAACTAATAGTTGGCAAGATAATTATACTATTCAATTAATTATAAAAGATATACTTCTAAAAAAGTAGATAGACTAAGTATATATAATAACAACTTAAAAAATAATAATTTATGAGAAATTTAAAGAAAACAAAAAATACTACAATTTCTAAAGACTTAGCAGAAGTACAAGAGCATTATCAAGATTATCCTTATTCTTTCAGAGACCCAGATCAAGAAAAAGAATATTTACTTGCAACATGCGGTGAGTTCTTAGGAGAATTAAACCATTTTCTATATCAAGGAAAAGAAAATTTTAATAATAATTTTAGATGCTTAATAGCAGGCAGCGGCACCGGTGATTCGACTATTTATCTTGCCGAGCAGTTAAAAAATAAAAATGCCGAAATAATATATCTAGATTTCAGCAAGCCTAGCATGGAAGTAGCACAAAAACGTGCAGAAGTACGAGGTCTTAAAAATATTAAATGGATTAATGATTCAATATTAAATATACCTAATCTAAAACTTGGAAAATTCGATTATATAAATTGTACCGGCGTGCTTAATCATTTAGCAAATCCTGATGAAGATTTAAAAAATCTAAAAGATTCTTTAAAGCCAACCGGCGGTATGGGTTTAATGGTATATGCTAAATACGGACACGTACCGGTGTTTATCAAATTCAGGATTTAATGAAAATGATAAATAAGGATACTAAAAGCCGTATCGAAGAAGTAATGAACGGGAAGCTAATTCTAGATAATTTGCCTGCTACTAACTGGTATAAAAGAGGTTGGGAGTTATTTTCAGATTACCAAAATTTCGATGACGTCGGAGTTTATGATATGTTCCTGAACAAACAGGATAGAGCCTATTCCGTTCCTGAGTTATATGAATTCGTAGAAAAAGCAAGCTTAAATTTTGTTGATTATCTTGATCCTTTAGAGAAAATTTTATTAAGACCGGAAAATTATATAAAAGATTTTTCACTTCTACAAAAAGTTAAAAAGATGGATAAAGGAACTAGAGAAGCAATTTCCGAAATACTTACCGGTAATATTACTAAACATTCATTTTACGTATCAAATCAAAAAGATAGTGTAGCCTCTCTTGATGACCTTGATAATATACCGTACTTCCACAATATTACCAATTTTGCTAAACAAATTTATGAGCATTTGGAATCTAATCCTTCAGCAGTAAATAATGCTATTAATTTTACTATTAATAATGGGATATTAAATAATGTTAATATCTCAATGTCGATATTTAGAAGCACTAAATATATTTTTAAATATATGGTAGAAGAGAAAAGTTTAAGAGAAATATTTGATGCGGTACGCAACGAATTAAACCAAGAAATACACAATGAGGCCTTATTAAATGAAGTTAAAAACGTATGCATGCCATTACTTAATACAAATGTGTTATTGTTAAAATCAAAGGATTGCTAGAGTGACGTGGATTGATTCATCCGTCATTGCGAGAAGAGGTTACCAGGATCGTCATGAGCTACGCAGCCGTAAGCTGTGCAGCAATCTCATGCAATAATAATAAACTCCCAAGATTGCTTCGTAATTTTCTCGCAATGACCATTTACCGATTACCTGCTCGCAATGACGATTTGGGTTGACAATGTGCTATTAACGTTGTTAGTATGCTTTTACATACATAGCCAGCTCTTATAAGCTAACAAGATAAATAATTCTTTAAACTGCAAAAATAAATAAAACTTTCTAAAAATCTAATTTGATTCCTAACTTAAATAAGTATATTACTCACCTTGAAACTTGATTGCTAACTCAACTTTTCAATTATAATCTATTAATAATAAAATAATGAACACAACGCATAAAGAATCCACAGCAGAACTTAACAATACCGAATCCAATAACAATTATAATAATTTTGCAGAGAACGGTAATATTATTAATTTAAAACAATTAAAACGTAAATTACCGGAGGAACTACAAGCTCAAGCAGAAGAATTAAAAATTGAAAATATTAATTCATTACTTAAACAAGAATTAGTTTTTGCAATTTTGAAAAAATCCGTAGAGCAGGGAGTTTTAATAGTGGGAGAGGGGGTACTTGAAGTACTACCTGACGGATTTGGTTTTTTACGTTCGCCGGAAGTAAACTACTTAGCAGGCCCTGATGATATTTATATTTCTCCTAGTCAGATTCGTCGCTTTGGTCTGCGTACCGGTGATACTGTAGAAGGTCAGATCAGAGCTCCAAAAGCCGGAGAACGTTATTTTGCTTTACTGAAAGTCAATAGAGTAAATTTTGAAGACCCTTCTAAAGCTTATCATCGTGTTCATTTTGATAATTTAACCCCCTTATATCCTGATGAAAAATTAGGATTAGAACTTGAAAATAATAGTAAAGATAGTAAGGATTTTAGTACACGGGTTATTGAACTTGTTGCCCCTATGGGTAAAGGACAACGTGCATTAATAGTAGCACCGCCTCGTACAGGTAAAACCGTATTATTACAAAATATAGCACATGCAATTACAACCAATAATCCGGAAGTATTTTTAATAGTACTGTTAATAGACGAAAGACCTGAAGAAGTAACCGATATGCAACGTTCCGTGCGTGGGGAGGTTGTTAGCTCTACTTTCGATGAACCGGCAAGTAGGCACGTGCAGCTTGCAGAAATGGTTATCAAAAAAGCAAAGCGTTTAGTAGAACATAAAAAAGATGTGGTAATTTTAGTAGATGCGATAACACGTTTAGCTCGTGCTTATAATACCGTAGTACCGTCATCAGGTAAAGTATTAACGGGCGGTGTTGATGCTAATGCTCTTCAGAGACCTAAAAGATTTTTCGGAGCAGCAAGAAATATTGAAAACGGCGGTTCGCTTACTATAATCGGTACGGCTTTAATTGAAACCGGTTCTCGTATGGATGAGGTAATTTTTGAGGAGTTTAAAGGTACAGGTAATTCCGAGATAGTTCTAGATCGTAAGATTGCCGATAAGCGTATTTATCCGGCTATTGATATAACTAGATCAGGAACTAGAAAAGAAGATTTATTAGTAGATAAAATAATATTAAATAAAATGTGGGTTCTTCGTCGTATTATCGATCCAATGGGTAGCAGTGAAGCAATAGAATTTTTACTCAAAAAACTTGAAAATACTAAAACTAACGGTGAGTTTTTTGAGATGATGAAGAGTCCTGAACGTCCTAAGAACGGTCTATAGTCAATTAATACCTATATTGTGCTTCGTTGTGCGGCCTCACCTTATTATATTATAGGCTTCGCTCCTCACGCCTGTCACAGTATAGGGCTGCATTTAGTATTCTAAAAAAGTATATAAGATCATGAGTATAACACCTGATTATTTAATTGAAAGAAGACAAATAAAATCTCGTTTGTTAATTTGGAAGCTAACAGCCATTATTTTAATTGCGATCGTATTCTTACTAGTCGGTAAAGATTTTGTTCCAAAAGAGGTGTTACCTATTAATAGTAATGAAGACTATATAGCTTCCGTATTAATAGACGAAATAATTCTTGAAGACGAAAAGCGTGACAAAAAACTCAAAAAAATAATCGATGATTCTCATATTAAAGCGTTAATAGTTAACGTAAATTCTCCCGGCGGTACGGTAGTCGGCGCTGAAAAAATTTATAACATTCTGCGTAAAATATCCGCAAAAAAGCCGGTAGTGATAGTTATGGGAACAATGGCTGCAAGCGGCGGTTATTTAATCTCTCTTGGAGGTGATTATATTATCAGCCATAACGGAACTATTACGGGTTCAATCGGTGTAATACTACAAACAGCCGAGGTAACGGAGCTTGCTCAAAAATTGGGGATTAAGTTTAATAATTTCAAATCGGGTGAATTAAAAGCTGTCCCAAATCCTACCGAAAAACTGACAGAAGCAGTGCGGGTAGCCATTATGGACAATATAGAAGATACTTATAATTTCTTCCTTGAACTTGTTTCAGAGAGGCGTAATCTTCCTATAGAAGAAGTAAAAAAGCTCGCAGATGGACGAGTATATTCAGGTCGTCAGGCTTTAAAGTTAAAGCTTGTGGATGCTATAGGCTCGGAAGATACTGCATTAAAATGGTTACAGGAAGTTCAGAAAATTAATGTTAATCTACTAGTTAAAGATTATCAATTAAAACCAAAATTAATGAACATAATACTTGAAGATTTTGATAGTATAGCACCTAGTTTTTTTAAAAATAGTTTTAACGGAATCAAAGCGATTTTTTAATAATGATTACTAAGAATTATTTAATAGATAAAATACATGATAAGCTGAATTATCTTTCTAAAGAAGATGTTAAAGATTCAGTAGATTTAATTTTAGATTATTTAAACGAATCTCTTAAAAAACAAAAGCGTATCGAAATCAGAAATTTCGGTAATTTCTCTATCCGCAAACACAAATTTCCTGAAAGTGAAAAATACTATAATACGGTTTATTACAGAATGCCTAAAAATTTATTTAAGGAATAAATTGCCATGGCTCTTCATACTGAAGATTTAGAACTCTTCAAAAAAATATTATCGATAGATGGGAAGCTGATTATTCAAGCACTTAATATAGACTCTTTTATATATCACGATATTATAGGGAATGGGAAATATGATTCTTTTTTTGAAGTATTATATAATTACTTAAATGATAGTACACCAACAATCATGCCTTTAGTTAGTATCTGAATAAGAAAGAATATTATCCTATTGTTGAAGAATTATGTAATGAATCTTTAAAGGAAAAAACATCATCAATAATGATATATTGAGAAAAAGAATCTGATAATCACCCTCTACCTAGATGGGAATATGAAGCAACTTTAGAATATTATTTAAAAACTAGAAAAAATTATGATAAGCTTAAACCTGAACCCAAAATAGAAAGAAGCAAAGATGAACCTAATTTAAATTATGCAGAATTAGATTTAAAATATTATGAAGAATCTTTAGACTATTACTGAAAGGTTATAGGGTAGGGTAATAAAATTTTCCTCTCACTTGACATTATAATAATAGGCAGCTATCTTAAGTGTAAAATTAAAACAGGGTATTTATTGATAAGGTATTTAATACTTTTATTTGCTTCTATAGCTTTAATTGGCTGTACCGGTCAAAAAACTACGAAACCCAAAGAAGTAGTAGAGCTTGACGGTGATCCAAGCTATGCAATCATGCAAACAATCGATAGTACTAACAGAAATATCGCTAGCACTACTTCATCTCTTCCGAGTACTCCGGCTAGATAGAAATGCTTGCTATTATTTCTTCTGCTAAAACTCTAAATTTCGAGAAGTTAGCTCCCAAGACGGAGCTGACGATTCCAATGTTCCTTACGTTAACTAATAAACTACTTTCTACACTCCAAAACTATTCTGAGAATCAATTATTGAAAATAATGAATATAAGTGCAAAACTTACACATATAAATAAAGAAAGATTTAAGGATTTTGATAATCAAGAGAGTAAAGCGGCTATTTTTGCTTATGCAGGAGATGTTTTTAATAATATACATATAGAAAAATTAACTAATCATGCATTAAATTTCTTGCAATCACATTTGCTTATTATATCAGGACTTTACGGGGTCTTAAAACCGCTAGATACTATTAAGCCGTATAGATTAGAAATGGCAACAAAATTAAATGAAATAAATTTAACAAACTTTTGGCAAGATGAAGTCACTAATTATCTTAATAAAATTCTTGTTAAACAGAAAAATAAATATTTACTCAACCTAGCATCACAAGAATATTCATCTGTAATAAACCCAAATAAACTTAGATATCAATTAGTTAACGTTCATTTTAAAGAAAATAGGAACGGTAAATTATCAACAATCGGTATAAATGCTAAAAAAGCTCGAGGGGCGATGGTCAAGGTTATTGCTAACAACCTAATTGACTCACCTGAGCTACTTAAGAATTTCTCATATTTAGGTTATGCCTTTAGTACTAAACACTCATCCGATAACGAATTGGTGTTTATTAAGAGTTAAAATAGTAGGGGTGAAATACCAATAGAAATGCTTCAAGTTATTAACTTTAATTAAAAAGTGAGTATTTTCTTTATAAAATAGTGGGTTTACTTTATAATATATGCCTATTTATTAATAAGTATTTATTATGATAAAAAATCCTAAATCTTCAGCAGTCTCAAAATTTAATCCTATAGCATGTCATACAATACAATAATAAAGTTTAAATCACAAAAGGCTTTAATTGTAGCGGGGGAATGAATAGAACCATTAAAAAATGTAAAAAGTTCTATAGATGTTAGTGCAGAAATAGCAACAACTCTTTTAAACTCTTTAGATAGCAAAACAACAACAAAATTGGATATTCCACAAGTAACAAGTCTAAAACTTAATACACTAAAAACTTTATTTGATAATTATGAATATAAAAATATTCAAGAACATAAAGTACTGAAAGAAGCCTTAAGTAAATATCATTTTGCATTAAAAACGAATAAAGAAATTAGCATTTTTATAAGCCCCAAAACTTATAGTACTCCTATTGTAAATAAAGAACCCAAAACTATTAATTTTATAAATATTTTTCTTCAACTTCAAGGGATGATCACTGCTATACATTGCAGTATAATGAATAACCATGTGGCAATAGCAGAAAAATTATTTATAGATATATTGTCAAAAGCAAATATAGATTTAAATTTAATATATTCCCAATACGAATTTCAAATTCATAAAGCTTATACCAATAGTTTATTTGAGTTAGTCAATCATTTTATATCATATGGAGTATGGAGATAAAATTATTAAAGATTTAACGCCTTATATAAGGCATTATTACAATATTACATATACGCTCTCTACCATATTAATTAATAATCATCACTTAGATGAAGCTAAAAAATTGCTTACGGGCAGCACTTAGCAATATCACTATAGATGATCAAGTAAATGCCAACGATATATAGGTTGGTGTCAGTATAACTTAGGGGGTTGTTTATTATAAAACTGATGTCAATCATACTGATGAGTTACTTGTACTTTCGGTTGCCATTTATACACAACAATTGGATATAGCACGTAATATATTAAATAACATTCCTAACAACGATATTGCTATTTATCAAAGGTTAAATTTATCTACTTTAGCAGCTTTTCCTGATCCAAATTCTATAATTTATAATGCACAAATACATTAAAAAAGAAGAAATAACAGAAGTCCTTAATGCTGCCGGCATCTCGCTAATGGCAGAAGATGCAAAAGAATTTGTTTCTAAAAATTCTCAAAACGTTTTACAAAATGTAGAGAAAGTTTTAGAAGATGCCCCTCAAAATGAAGAAACTTTAGAAATTGGAATAAATGCTGCTTTACTTAATAATGACATAAATAAAGCTAAGGAATATGCAAACCAATTAAGTAAGGCAAAACAAGAAGAAATTTTTACAAATGATTTTGGAGAGGTTAATGACGCAGAGGATTTAGATCAATTATTTAAGCAATATGATGCAAAAAAATTCATCAGTATTATCAACTTAAAAAAACAACAGCTTCATATATTAAGTCATAAAATTACTCATTATATCACTTCATGGAATATTCCAGAGAAAGGGTATATTAAAAATACTGAAGCTACTTAATATAGGTAAATATAAAGGTCAAGATTGTTATAGTATTATTGATGAAAAAATAAAGAAAGCTGTTGATTCTTTACTGCCACGGTTTGAGAAAGCTATGGAGAAAGGAATAATACATCATCCATATGGAATAAATGGAGTTAAATTTTTGAAGGAGAATGCTGTTGCAATTTTGATTATGAGACCAACCCTAAAGAAGCTGAAGTATTTATTAACGGTCACCATTTGGAGATTTGCCCTACCGAAGGTTTATAAATTTTATCCTATCTAATTGATATTCTCTCACCTTCTTTGAACACTGAAAAGCCTCTACTCTATGCTGTGTTCGCCGTTTGATACCTTTGTAGCAATACCGAAAAATGGAGAATGGTGAGTGATAGTGGGCTCGAACCACCGACCTTTACGATGTCAACGTAATGCTCTAACCAACTGAGCTAATCACCCTGATAATTTTTTTAATCTTTATGTAGTTTTAGCTTTATTGAATTATGAACCTTATAATATTTACAATTAAGATAAGTGTCAATTAATTAGTTCAAGTTATATGTTAAAAAGATTATATTGATAAAAAATAGTTATATTGCATACATTTATTAAAAAAACAGAAAAAACTCCTAAAACAGCTATTTCAATAACTAAAACTTAAGATTAAAGGAAGGTTTTAATGAAAAACTTTGATGAATTTAAAAAAGAGTTATTATCAAACCCCGAAGTAAAAAAAGCTTATGAAGAACGAAAAATGGAATTTGAGATAGCAAGCACTTTAATAAAGGTTCGTCTTGCATCTAATATGACTCAGGCGGATGTTGCTAAAAAATGTCTAATTCTCAAGCGCAAATAGCAAGAATGGAAAGCGGACATCATATTCCTAATGTCTTAAGCCTTCAAAAATACGCTAAAGCTGTAAATCAAAAAATTAATTTGTTGATTACCCCATCATAGGGTGTACTACTAAATCTATATGTAGTTTTTAACCCTTGTTTTTTTAAAAAATTCATTAATGTACTAGATTTCAAGCTTTATTTCCATTATTTATAATATTTTATTATTTAGTCTATAATTTTATGGTGGATTTAAAAACTAAAGCCTTTGATATTTCTCAAAATTTCACTATTTCTCTTGACGGTCCTGCTGCTTCAGGTAAGGGGACTATCGGTTTAATACTGGCCAAGAAATTTTCTCTTAAATATTTTCAGTCAAGTATTGTTTATAGGCAGCTTGCGTTTGACTGTATTAGTCAAAAAATAGATGTCACTGATATAGATGCGGTAATTGCTTTATCTAAAGAATTAAAACTCGACAATAATTTTGACTTAGAGAATGAGAATATAGGAAATATAGCATCGCAAATTGCCGTAATAAGTGAAATTAGAAATAATCTAAACAAATACCTGATTAATCTAGTAAAAACAACACCTAGAATGATTATGGAGGGTAGGGATATAGGCACCGTTGTTGCACCTGACGCCGATTTAAAGATTTTTATAACTGCAAATCCTCAAATTAGGTCTGAAAGACGATATAAGCAGTTGCAAGCAAAAGGAAAAACATGTATACTCGATGAGATTTTACGGCAAATAATTTTGCGAGATAAAAGAGATAAAGAGCGAAAAGCTGCACCGTTATTACCGGCTTCAGATGCTTTAATTATCGATACTTCAAAGCTTTCGGCTATGGAAGTCGTAGAAGAAGTAACAAATTATATAAAGAATAAAATAACTTGAAAAAGTGCTAGGTTATTTTATTCGATTGTATGGCGTTATTGCATAGCTAGTATGTCATTCCCGCGTAGGCGGGAATTCAGTAACTAAAAGGTAAAAACACACTGAATTTTTAATATTAGAAGCTCAATTTCGCTTTTTCTGGATTCCCGCCTACGCGGGAATGACATACTAGCTATGCAAGAGCATCCAATTTTATTAACCTTTCAAAAAAATTTTATTAGCCTAGGCACTTTAGCTAATACTACGAGAAGAATATGTCAATAAAACTAAAACAACGATTTGTTCCACAACTTGCAGCAATGAATCACGAATTTGCGGAAGATTTCTCTAAAATGCTTGAAACCGTTGATACAAGTCATATAAAAGAAAAAACGGTAGTTAAAGGTCAAGTAATCGAAATAAAAAACGATATAATTATTGTTGACGTTGGATTAAAAAATGAAGGTAGAATACCTAAGTCTGAATTTTTAGCTTTACCTGAAGTTGGGGACGTAGTTGAAGTTTTCATCGAGAAAATTGAAGGACGTAACGGCAGAACAATATTGAGCCGTGAAGAAGCAGTTAAAGAAGAATTATGGAGACAACTAGAAATCATGTGTTCCAAGGGCAAGTTTGTCGACGGTACGATTTTCGGTCGTGTAAAAGGAGGCTTTACCGTGGATTTATCCGGTGTAGTAGCATTCTTACCGGGAAGTCAAGTTGACGTTAGACCTATTAAAGATCCTACTTCTATAATGAATATCAAGCAACCGTTTAAAATTTTAAGTATGGATAAAAAGCTTGGTAATATAGTAGTTTCAAGAAGAGCTATTTTAGAAGAATCACGTTCCGAAGCTAGAGATGAGATGCTATCTAAAATTAAAGAAGGCATGGTATTAGAAGGAACCGTAAAAAATATTACTGATTACGGTGCGTTTATCGATCTTGGAAGTGTTGACGGTTTATTACATTTAACCGATATTTCTTGGGGAAGAGTTAACCATCCTTCAGAAGTGTTAGACTTGAACCAAAAGGTTAAAGTAATGGTTATTAAGTTTGATGAAAAAACCAAAAGAATATCACTCGGTATAAAACAACTTGATTCTAACCCATGGGAAGCAATTAAAGAAGAATTCCCCGTCGGTAAACAAATGACCGGTAAAGTTACAAATTTTGCTGATTACGGCGTATTTATAGAATTAAAAGACGGGCTTGAGGGACTTGTTCATTCAAGCGAAATTAGTTGGTTAAAATCTAATCAAAATCCTAGAAAAACCCTAACTATAGGGCAAGAAGTAGACTTCGTAGTTTTAGAGGTCGATACTGAAAAGCATCGTGTTTCTTTAAGTATTAAACAATGCCAAGAAAATCCTTTAACAAAGTTCGCTGAAAATAATCCTGTCGGTACTATAATTAAAGCACCGATTAGAAATATTACGGATTTCGGTATTTTTGTTGCACTCGGTAATAATATGGACGGCATGATTCATGAAGGTGATATTAGCTGGGAAGATAAAGGAACGGATCTATTAAAATCATACAAAAAAGGTGACGAAATAGAATGCAAAGTTCTAGCCATTAATATTGAAAAAGAACAAGTTAGTTTAGGTATAAAACAATTGTCGCCGAATCCATATCAAGAAATCAGTGATGAATATAAAAAAGGCACCATAGTTAAAGCCCTTATAACAGAAGTTAAAGATGAGGGACTCGAAGTATTATTAAACGATAAAGTAGCAGGTTTTATTAAAAGAACTGAACTATCGGATGAAAAAGACGAGCAGAAGCCTGAAATGTTTCAAATAGCCAAAGAAATAGAAGCCACAGTTGTTTCTATCGAGAAATCAACCGGTAGAGTTTTATTATCGCTAAAAGCTCATAAAATAGCAGAACGTCAAAAAGCTCTCAAAGAATATGGTTCTAGTGATAATACTACCAATATGGGAGATATACTTGCTAATGCTTTAGAAGATAAGAAGTAATAATCTATTATAAGTTATTGTGAGGAGAAACTGTAAGTTTCAATGAAGCAATCTCAGGAGTTCTATGCTACTTCATGAGATTGCCACGTCGGTTATTAAAATAACCTCCTCGTAATGACGAAAAACTATTTAATTAATCAACTTCAGGAGAAAATATTAATGTCGTATGTACCGATAGTAATTGAACCAACATCACGCGGTGAACGTACTTATGATATATATTCAAGATTGCTAAAAGAACGTATAATCTTTGTATGTAGTACTGTTGAAGATCATATGGCAAACTTAATTGTTGCACAATTATTGTTTCTTGAAGCAGAAAATCCTAAAAAAGATATATATATGTATATCAATTCCCCCGGAGGAGTTGTAACCGCAGGTCTTGCAATTTATGACACAATGCAATATATAAAACCTAAAGTGGCTACATTATGCATAGGTCAAGCTTGTTCTATGGGTTCACTTTTACTGTGCGGGGGCGAAAAGGGGATGCGTTATAGTTTACCTCACAGTCGTATTATGATCCATCAACCATCAGGAGGTTATAAAGGGCAAGCTACCGATATAGAAATCCACGCTCAAGAAACCCTAAAAATCAAAAGGTTACTTAACGAATTGTATAGTAAACATACTGAACAAGAGTTAAAACATATCGAAAAAAGTATGGAACGTGATAATTTCATGTCACCGGAAGAAGCAAAAAAATTTGGATTAATAGATAATATACTGTCTTCCAGAGATGCTATGGCATTGTTAGCAAAATAAAGATTAACTTTTATAGATTTAGTTTTATTATTATAGTATAAGAGAATTAATTTGTTATAGTCAAGTCAGTGGGATTTGCACACCAGAAGCGAGGAGTTAAACCTAACTAATAGGAGAACGACGAATGACGATGCAGGCGAGTCCAAATCAATGACTATATTGGGGTCATAGCTCAGTTGGTAGAGTGTTTGAATGGCATTCAAAAGGTCGGGGGTTCGACTCCCCCTGACTCCACCATATCTTATTACTATTTCAATTTATAAATACTTCACACAGTAAACATATCATAAACTAAGGACTTTTTGCTTTTCAAAAAAAATTAGATAATATTCAAATCTTATCATAATTCCTTTTTAGATTAGTTTTAACTTACTTAGTGAATTAATAAGAGGCTATAAAATGCATAAAGTAATTACACAATTATCAGAAATTAACTTAATTGGTATTACAACAGGTCGGAAGAATATAAAGCTCAAAGCGGGGCATTTTAAAGGTAATACAAGTTATTTAATGATAAGCAATATATTAACATAAGCTTTACCCCACTTTCTACTTCTCATTTTTTGCTTTTTTTAAAATGGCTAGAAATGCCACATATAAAACTATGGTGGGATAAGGATATAGAATGGAGGTTAGAATTGATCGAACAAAAATACTCAAGCTATGTTATAGGGTATAAGCTAGAAATAATGAGCCTAAAAATATACACGCTTACATTATAGAAGCAGACTGTACTCCTTTACAATGCTTATGATTTTGAGCGTTCAGACCCATTAATAAACTTACCTTCAAAACTTGCAGCACTTGATTATTTCTTTAATGCTTAGGTTCTGTGGACATTTAATACAATAATAATAATTATAAAAAATCAATTAGAAATCTTCACAGAACCTAGATATATTAATATAGATTAAGTGTAAAAAGAATTAGTGAGAAAATGCTAAAAGATCAGAATTTAGATATAGCAAGAAAGCAAGACCATATTGAAATTAATCTTACGAAAAACGTTGAATCTACACTTAAAAGCGGTTTTGAATCTATTCACTTTATTCACAATGCATTACCGGAAATTAACTACGATAGCGTAAATACAACTACTACTTTCCTCGGAAAATCTTTACAAGCACCTATCCTAATTTCTAGTATGACCGGAGGCACGACTAGAGCTAGAGATATTAACTATAGACTTGCACAGGTCGCTCAAAAAGCCGGTATTGCTATGGGGCTTGGCTCTATGCGGATTTTGTTAACGGAACCGGATACAATCAAGACATTTGCAGTAAGACATATAGCTCCCGATATCCCTTTACTAGCCAATATCGGTGCAGTACAGCTTAATTACGGAGTGACACCTAAAGAATGTCAATATTTAGTGGATGCTATTAAAGCCGATGCCTTAATTTTACACTTAAACGTGTTACAGGAACTGACTCAGCCGGAAGGTAATAGAAACTGGGAAAAGCTGTTACCTAAGATAAGAGAAGTGGTTAATTACCTCTCTATTCCGGTAATTGTTAAGGAAGTAGGATACGGTTTATCTAAAAAAGTTGCTGAGAGTCTTATTGACGCAGGGGTTAAGGTTCTTGATATTGCAGGGAGCGGTGGAACATCTTGGAGTCAAGTAGAGGCTTATCGTGGTACAAATTCGTTACAAAACCGTATAGCTAGTAGCTTTATTAACTGGGGAATCCCGACTTTAGATTCTCTAAAAATGGTGCGGGAAGTTTCAAAAGATATTCCGATTATTACCAGTGGCGGGTTAAAATCCGGCATTGACGGTGCAAAAGCAATTCGTATAGGAGCTAATATTTTTGGACTTGCCGGTCAATTTTTAAAAGCGGCAGATACTTCTGAAAGCTTGCTTTCCGAAGAGATACAATTGATAATCGAGCAGCTTAAAATTACCATGCTATGCACCGGATCACGCACTTTAAAAGATTTAGCAAAAGCAGAGATTAGGTTGTAGTAAAATTTATATTCAATAATATATTGGCACCAAATTCAAAAATAACTCTTTCGGCCTTATAATCACTCATTTGAACAAGTTTAATTTCCTCAAGATAAATTACCTTTGGTAAATTCGTTAATGACTTGCCGCCAAAATATTAATGCCGGCTTATTTTCAGGAATAACCGCAACTTCCCATAATCTTTTATGCATTTGCCAAATTTGCTTAGCTACTTGCCTACCAACTCCTTTATTTTGAAATCTTGCTATAATAAAAAATTCCCCCATATTCCAATCGATTTTATAATGCGTTTCCAACCTTATTAAGCAATATAAAACCTGCTATTTCGTCATTTAATTTAATTCAATAGGCTTTCCTATCCGTTTCTATAAAATATTTTTTGTAATTATCAGCTTCATATAAACCATCTCGTGGCAATGTCCAATCATACTCATCTGATTCAAACCCACAATAACGCGATATATCATATATATAAAACCGTACCATATTTTGGATTAGAGGGTAATCAGCAACGGTTGCAGTGGTTAAACGTATATTCTTTACAGATTCATTCTTCATAACTCTTTTCTTAAATATAATTTAGCCATTTCTCTGGAATTATGATAACCTAGCACTTCATAAAATATATGCGTACTGTCTTTAGCACATCGATAACCAGAAGTAAGATCAACGATTACGAGGCTATATTTTTTTGCTATTTCTTCTAAATATTCCATAAGCTTTTTACCTATTTGTTTTCTCCGATAATTCTCATCAATAACTAAAGCTTCAATATGAATTTTAGTTTTATCTGAGGCGAAAAGCAGCGATTTAGACCAAGCAATAAATCCAACTATTTTATTATCTAAACTAGCTAAAGCAACACCATACCCCTCACGATTTGTAAAATGCTTAAAACGTGCTATTAATTCTTCTGAACTAGAAGGATAGCCAAGTTGAGCCATCAAAGGTAAAATATTTGTAATATTATCAGGAGTTGCTAAACTAATATTTACACTACTCATAATTATCCTTTTTCTCTTCGTTTCTTTAACCTAGCTAAATCTTTTGGACTAGGTAAATAGCTTTTTAATTTCGTAGGTAAATTCTTCGGTTAATTTAAGTTTAAATTTACCCGTTTTTAATTCAATAACAACATAGCATTTAAGTTTAACATGATAAAAAACTAAATCTAAGTAATAATCCTCTCCTTCTAATTCTATAGGTATGGATTACCTATAAATACAAAATCTTGACCGAGTTCTAATAAAAAATCCTTAATATTATCTATTAGCTTATTTTCTAGTTCTCGTTCTAAAATATTTTCTTTAATATCTAGAAATTCTAAATTATAAGGATTTTTTATAATTGATTTTGCTAAATCAGACTGCATTGCCGGTAAAGTATGTCCAAAATTATTTATACTTTTTCCTGATCTTGCGTATAAATTGCTTTTAATTTGCAAGGTTAGTACGTTACGTGACCAACCGTTTTCTATAGTTTTGTGTGCATACATACCAAAGCCTTTCAGTATGATTTTTAACTTTTGAGACAATGACTATATGATATCCTCAGGGAATTTCTCCAACAGGCTGTTGGGGGATTTGTTCATCGTTATATTCTTCAGCAAATTGCCTCATATAAGAAATATTTTCTATAACTTTTGCTCCCTACTTCTCAAGCTTTTGACGTTTAATTATTTGAAAACCAATATTTCAATATAGTTTTATCAATTCTTTATTTACGCTTAAATGTGCACGAATTCGTATTTGCTTGATTTCTAGCTTCAGATTCTTAATTAAATCGTAGTATGATTTGTAATCTAAAATATTATTCATTTACTTAATATTATTTATATGCTCTAAAATCTTCTCTGCTAAAGCACTTGCCGTTAGATCACTAACATCTATTTCTAACAAATGAGAATGCGTTATATTAATTAACTCTGCGTTTCCTTCAATACTCAAAGATTTATAACACAAAACTCTATCGGGCCTTTGTATTCGTTTATTATTTTCCTCTACTGAAATAAGTAGTTTTACCGATACAACAAGAGAGTCACGCTGCAAAGCCATATTTTCTACTTGCTTAAAAAGCTTATGATCACCTTAATTATCTTCTAAGACATGGGTTAATATTATTATATGACTTTTCGGTTATTTAGGTATATGTTAAATATTGCTGAATATCATAGAAAATACTAAAAAACACAAAATTTCCTTTCATATATCCTTTAGTGTTTTATAATGGCATACAAAAATATACTGCTCCTTTAAATTTATGGGAATTATTTGAAAATAGTGAATTAGTAAAAGCTACTTGGATTAATGATTATCAGCTAATTAATGTTCATGAAATTCCTGATGAAAAATTGACAGAAAATACTTGGGTCCGGAATTTTATAATTTTTTATGAAGCACATTCATACACGAGATTTGTTAAAGAGATGGTAAGAAATAGCAGACCTTTTACCTATATTTGCTGAGGTTAATATAGGGATTGATTATATAGAGTTAATTTTATTCTACATTTTGACCAAACGCGGTCAAAATGATATAATAGAAATAGAAAAAATACTTAAATCACAATTAATATAGCCAAAAATTTAATCACAGCTGGTGTAAAAACTGATTTAATAGCTACCTCAACCGGATTAAAGAAGGAAGAGGTTGAAAAACTTAAATAAATTACTTATACATGTATTTATTATCATTTATATTAGGAGGATTAAATGCATTACTCCGTCAATTATATTTATCAATTTGCTCTATAGAGTTTTATAAAGATGTATATAAAAACTATCAAGGATACGGAATAAGATATGTATTTACCTTATCTTTTATTCCATCAATAATTTATTGTATTTTTATATTAAATTACATAATAACTTTAAAAGATTATTTTAACGGAATACAATCATCAAAAGTTACAGCCAACATTGAATATATTATCAATCAATTACCGGAAATTAAATATAATAATTCAAACATTTCAGTTGAAGAAGTAGAGCCTATATATGTATATAGCAAGAATAACAATAAAATAGTCGTCATTGATACAAAAAATCAAGTTTCTAACAAAGAAAAAAGCAAAATACCGTTTGTACTTGAAGAGAATAAGCTGAAGATAAATTTAATTGTAGCCAATACTAAGAAAAATTTCCCAAGTACTGTTAACTATTCTGAGATATTCAAGCAAAATGAAGTAATTTTAACTCCTGAAATAATAAAAAAATATTTTGCCGATCATTTATTATATGCACCAAATTTATTTATTTATTTCGGTATGCCGGCTATTATATTATTTTGGTTTGTAACATTCTTATTAGAGAGAAGTATTATAGTTTTGTTAGTATATAGCTTAGCTAATTTACTTACTACTAAAACTTCAATACAAACTTCTATAAGGTTAGTAATGTTTTCAAGCGGAGTCCCGATAATATTACAACCGGTTATTATTATATTAATACCGGAATTAAGCATATTATTACAGCTACTACAAATGTTTACAACTTGTTTAGTATTTGTCGCTATTTGGCAAATTAACAAGAACCTATCGCACTATATGTAAGAAAAATCAATTATCATATAAGCATACTTTAATACCGGAACATGAGTTAGAAAAATTAAACGATGCAATAGTAGATTCTGTAAGAGTTAAAGTAGTTCATCCAAATCCAAAACTTGCAGAACATCATCTTCAAGAAATAGCTCAAGGTAAACAAATATGGGATGGGTATAAATTTAAAATATTACGTATGGGACCAGAAGAAAAAAATCACCAATTATTCTATGATACCTCCTCTCAAAGATTACTTGATGCTAACGGTAAAATAGCTTCTACTATCGGTAAAGAAAGTAAAAGCATGAATAATGTTCAAGCATTTGTAATGGGAGAGGATGGAACAATTTATATGGGTACTCATAAAAATCAATATTTGCCAAATACTAAAAATCTTGTTCACGATTCATTTTTAAGTGGAAAGCCTGCGGAAGCAGCAGGAGTTATAGGTATAAATGATAGGAGAAAAATTGATTACCTTCGTAATAATAGCGGTCATTATCAACCTGAAGCTTTAGATATGTACTGTGCTGTAAAAAAATACAAGAAACTATGCCCGGTGCTTTAGATAAAAATTGTCAAACTAATTTAAAAAATATTGCTGCTTCTTCAAAACCTAAAGCTAGAAATAGAACAACAAACAGAGGGCGTGGATAATAAATTAACTATTTATAATTAAATGTCATTCCTGCGAAAGCAAGCATCCAGCTAAATGTCATACTCCAACATTGTTGCGTGGATTGGTAAAACCCATTATGTCACCTAGTTCGCTTGACCACTGGGACCATAAAAATAATTTAAAGTACTAATATTTAATTGGGTCCCGCTACAAGCTTGCGGGATGATGACAAAGCAATTTTGGATTCCCGATTCTAGCGAGGAATGATATCGAAGGTGTTTTTTGCACCATGCAACAACGTCCCTAGGCAATGTTGGATTAACACCTATTTATAATATTCTCTCCTTCTTTTCTACTGCTACTAGTTTTTACACAATTAAATTTTAGTTTATATTAACAAGCTAATTTTTTATTAAATAATATAATTATATACTTGACTAAATTACTTGGGTATTGTAGATATTAAACAATTTTAAGTTTTAATAGGTTGGTTATATGATGCTGACGAGGAAAGGAAGATATGCCGTAATGGCAATACTTGAAATGGCTTCAAAATCAAGTGCCGAACCGGTCACGTTGAATGAAATGTCCGTAAAACAAAATATATCGCTTAACTATTTAGAGCAGATATTTTCTAAACTTAAAAAGGCTGATCTAGTTAAGGCTATTAGAGGATCGAAAGGTGGGTATATTTTAATCGGTAACCTAGAAGAAATAAAAATTTCCAATATTATGGACGCCGTTAACGAAAATTTTATAATGACTACCTGCTATAAGAAGTCAGTTAAAACTTGCGTACCTGATACAATAAAATGTAATTCGCATAAATTATGGCAAGGTCTTGGTAAGCATATTAGAGATTATTTTGAAAATATCTCAATTAAAGATGCTTTAAACTCAAATTTAAATATATGATATATTTAGACCATAATGCTACTACTTTTATCGACCCTAGAGTTAAGGAATTCATAATAAGTTTAATGGACAAGGAGCTTAACCCTTCATCAGCACATAGCTCAGGTAGATTTGCTAAGAATCTCATAGAAACGGTACGCGCACAAATAGCGACGGCTCTTGGTATAACCTTATCATCTAGAGAATATGATATTACTTTTACTTCATCAGGAACTGAAGGTAATAATTTAATAATAAAAAATTTTTATGACGGCGATATTTTTATTTCAGCTATTGAACATTTATCGATCTATAACCATATAAACTACGCTCCAAATATTAAAGTTATAAGTGTTAATACGCAAGGACTAGTTGATTTAGAACATTTAGAAGAGTTGTTAGCTCAAAGTAATACTAGTAAAAAACTAGTTTCCATAATAATGGCTAATAATGAAAGCGGAGTTTTACAAGATATAGCTGAGATAGGTAAAATAACTAAAAAATATGAGGCAAAATTTCATAGCGATTTAGTGCAAGGTTTTGGCAGAATACCAATAAATATCAAAGCATTAGGATTAGATTTTGCTACAATTTCAGGGCATAAAATAGGAGGGGGGCAAGGTGGTGCTGCTTTAATTTCTAGCTCTAATTTTCAAATTACTCCAATGATTATAGGAGGAGGGCAGGAAAAATCAGTACGCTCAGGCACTGAAAATGTTTTAGCAATTGCAGGATTTGGTTTAGCTTCTGCATTGAGGACAGATAATATCTCAGAAAATTATATAAAAATCAAAAAGTTACAAGAAAATTTAGAGAAAAAATTAAAAAAATATCCTAATGTAAATATTGTTAGTAATAACGTAGCTAGGTTGCCTAATACTACCTTAATTACTATACCAAATACGGATGCACAAGCGAAATTAATCGGGTTTGATTTACATAATATTTGCGTAAGTTCCGGTTCTGCTTGTTCATCGGGAAAAATATCTAAATCGCATGTATTAACCAATATGGGTGTAGGAGAAGAAGAAACAAAATCTTCGATTAGGATATCTTTAAGCCATACTAATACGGTAAGTGATATAGAGGCTTTTATAGAGGCTTTTGAGGAGATTTACGATGTCATTCCTAGCTAAAAGCTACGTTGTTGCACGGCTCCGTTTATATGTCATTCCCGCTTCCGCAGGAATGACATCGATGACTGTGTAAACTATACCAAAACATGAATTAATTTAACCATATGAACCCACAATTAAACAATTTAACCTTACCGATATATATGGATTATCAGGCGACGACTCCAATAGATCCAAGAGTAATGGAGGCAATGTTGCCTTATTTTACTACCAAGTTCGGCAATCCTCATTCACGCAGCCATTCTTTCGGTTGGGAGGCAGAAAACGCCGTTGAAGAGGCAAGGAGTATGGTAGCAAAGTTAATAGGAGCGGATACTAAAGAAATTATTTTCACTTCCGGTGCAACTGAGTCTAACAATCTTGCAATAAAGGGAATCGCAAAATTTTACAGCAATAAAAAGAATCATATTATTACCGTAGTCAGTGAACATAAATGCGTACTTGATGCTTGCAGGCATTTAGAGCAAGAAGATATAAAAATCACATACTTACCGATTAAGCCAAATGGAATAATCGATTTAGAAACTCTAAAAAATGCCATTACCGATCAGACTATGTTAGTTTCAGTTATGGTGGTTAATAATGAAATAGGTGTTGTTCAGCCTTTAAAGGAAATCGGGAAAATTTGCCGTGAAAAGGGCGTTTTTTTTCATTCCGATATTGCTCAAGGTTTTGGTAAAATTCCAATTGATGTTAACGCATTTAATATTGATCTTGCCAGTATCTCAGGGCATAAAATTTACGGTCCGAAAGGAATAGGTGCATTATATGTAAGGAAAAAACCTCGTGTGCGTGTTACACCGCTCATAAACGGTGGCGGGCAGGAGAGAGGTATACGTTCAGGTACGCTACCGACTCCTTTAATCGTAGGACTTGGCATGGCTGCTGAAATAGCGTATAGTGAGATGGAAAAAGATACTAAGCACGTAAATTACTTATTCGACAGATTTTTAAATAATATACATAAGCGAATTTCAGAAGTTTATTTAAACGGCGATAAAAATCAAAGATATAAAGGTAATTTAAATTTAAGCTTTGCCGGAGTTGAAGGAGAATCAATGATCCTTGCCATTAAAGATTTAGCGGTTTCCTCCGGTTCTGCTTGTACTTCTGCCTCTTTAGAACCGTCATATGTTTTACGTTCTATGGGAATCGGTGAAGAGCTTGCCCATACTGCAATTAGGTTCGGCATAGGTAGATTTACTACCGAGCAGGAAGTTGACTACGCAGTAAATTTAATATGCTCAAAAATCGATAAACTAAGGGAATTAAGCCCTCTTTGGGAAATGATGCAAGAGGGAATTGATTTGAAAAAGATTAAATGGGCTGTACATTGAGAATATCGGCATTGCAAGCAGCCGTAGGCTGCGTGGCAATCTTGTCAAATATCCTGAGATTGCTTAGTCAAAACTTGCAGTTTTTCCTCGCAATGACGGCTCAGGTATTCACGCAAGTATAACATACAAAACCAAATTTTAGAGAATAACAATGGCTTATAGCAAAAAAGTGATAGATCATTATGAAAATCCTCGTAATGTTGGATCGCTTGATAAAGAAAATAAAAATGTTGGTACAGGACTAGTTGGAGCTCCTGCTTGCGGTGACGTTATGAAGTTACAAATCGCAGTTGATGATGACGGGATTATTACAGATGCTAAATTTAAAACATTCGGCTGCGGTTCAGCTATTGCTTCAAGTTCTTTAGTAACGGAGTGGGTTAAAGGAAGATCGGTAGAAGATGCCGAGACTATTAAAAATACCGAAATAGCAAAAGAATTGTCACTTCCACCGGTCAAATTACATTGCTCACTACTTGCTGAAGATGCAATAAAAGCAGCTATAGCCGATTACAAACAGAAAAAAGAAAGCAACAAAGACTCTTAAAATATGAAAAATGTTATTTCATTAACCGATTCTGCTGCAAAGCAAGTAAAATTGCTAATAGAAAAACGCGCCAAGCCTACCTTTGGTATTAGGGTAGGGGTTAAGTCAGGCGGTTGTGCCGGTCAGACTTATTACGTGGAATATGCCGATAGTAAAAATCAATTCGATGAAGTAGTTGAAGAAAAGGGCGTACGGATACTAATCGACCCAAAGGCATTAATGTATATTCTAGGTTCTGAAATGGACTATGTAGAGACTCAATTCAAAGCCCAATTCACTTTCACCAATCCTAACGAAAAAGCTAATTGCGGCTGCGGCACATCTTTTAGCGTGTAACACTTTAGAATCAATAAAGGTTTTAAAATATGTTTAACTGGGTTTATAATAAAATATTCTCTTATCCTTCACTTAATATTGAAAGCTTACGCAAAGCACTAGAGGAAAGAATTGATTTCTTTTCTCCGCTTAATACAGAAGAAAAGGAAAGCAGGGCTGACATTAGACTTATGAGAGATGCTGATATCGAAAATGATAAAAAGTCTATTCTAGAAGCAATAGTAAAAAAGGACAAATTATTTTAGAACCCTATACGGAAATACCTTTAAAAGAAAGTTGGCTATTTAATCACAAAAAGGTTTTAACGCAATTAAATAACGGTATTAAAGATTCTGCTAAAGGGCAAGTTAAATTTATAGAAGATTTCAGTAAATATTTAGATGATGACTTTGAAAATTCTTTTTACTATTCAAGCTAGTAAAGATTTGGAAGAAGTCGCAAATAATCAAGGATTAGAAAAACGTTTAAAAGCAGTAAAAAAACACTGGCATATCTACAGGCAAACCCTCATCATCCTAGTTTAAATACCCATAAATATAAAAATCTGTTAAAGGACATAACGGAGAAGAAATATTTGAAACTTATGCTGAAAATAATACTCCTGCTGCTTATAGAATTTTTTGGTATTATGGACCAAACAAAGATAATATCACACTATTCTAGCAATTACAGCACATCCATAAAAAGTCAATTGCAGTTGACTATTACACCAATAGATTTATTTTAAGAAACATCATGCAAATCACCGAAAAATGAAATCCCCCAGCCTACTGCGATATGATTAGGATCACGTATATTAGTATATTTAACTAAATCCTGAACAGGAGTATCATAATTTTGTGAAATTTGTGATAAAGCATCTCCTGATTTCACTGTATAAACTTTAGCGGTGCGATTTGGCATATTAACTCCTAAGATTATTTTTGATAGCTTAAAAAGCTATCAATCTTTTATTTAGAAATCAAGAGTAAAATAATTATAGTAGTTTTCACTATTGCTAAAAATCATTATTTCAGCTATGTTAAAGCTGTTTCTTTAAATTAGATTAATATGTCACAAAAATTAGGTTTCTGGGCGGTTTTTGTCTTAGTAACCGGCAGTCAAATCGGTACTAGCGTTTTTATATTGCCGTTAAGTTTAGCACCGTTCGGTATATACAGCATTTGGGGCTGGGTACTTTCATTATTCGGTGCTATGAGTATAGCCCTTGTATTTTCTACCCTTTGTGCAAAATTTCCTAAAACAGGAGGTCCGCACGTTTATGTACGGGAAAATTTCGGGGATAAAATAGCTTTTTTCACCGGTTGGACTTACTGGGTTATATCCTTTGTCAGTACAAGTATAGTAGTCATTTCGGCAATAGGTTATCTAACACCTTTTTTTAAATCACAAGCGATTTTAGACTTAATATTACAGATCATATTATTAGGTGCTATTATGGTTTTAAATTTAAAAGGTCCTGAAGTAGCAGGAAAAGCAGAGTTTTATTTAACTCTCTTAAAATTTGTTCCATTGCTTATAGTAGGTTTATGTGCTTTATCACATTTTAATATAGATAATATAACTATTGCCGAGGAAGTAGAGAATTTAAGCATTCCGAGCATTATGGGAAGAGTTGTACTTCTTACTTTTTGGGGATTTATCGGCATAGAATGCGCAACTACCACGGCAGGTGCGGTAAAAGATCCGGCAAAAACCATTCCACGAGCCATAATAGTTGGAACTTTTTGCGTAGCAGTGTTATATATTATTAATAGCATAGGTATAATGGGATTAATCCCTGCTTCTGAACTTGTCAGTGCTAAAGCTCCTTATGCCGATGCTGCTTCATTATTATTCGGGGGTAAATGGTCAAGCGTAATTACGGTTATAGCCTCGATTATATGTATAGGTACGCTCAATGCTTGGGTGCTAACTAGCGGACAGATAGCTCTTGGGCTTGCAGAAGACGGTTTATTACCGAAATTTTTTGCTAAGAAAAATAGCAATAACGCTCCAACTCACGGAATTATTGTAAGCTGCCTTGGCATTGTGCCGTTATTAGTCTTTACGGCAAATGATAATTTTGCCATACAGATTACACAAATAATAGATTTCTCGGCAATCACATTCTTATTCGTCTATTTAATTTGTAGCTTAGCCTTTTTAAAGGTGATTTTTAGCTCAAAAGAAAATTTTTCTTATTATTATTTACTTATAGCTATAATATCGATTATCTTTTGTGCATGGGTTATCTATGAAACACCTGTTAAAACTCTGATTATAGCTAGTTCTTTTACTATCTTTGGTATTCCTTTGTATTATGGATGGTATAAATGTCATTCCCGTCTATGAGCGTTGCCTAGCTGGATGCTGAGCTGTCATTGCGAGCGACTGCAAGAAGCGTGGCAATCCAGAAAAAATAATAAAAAAATTCTGTAAATCAGAATTTTTTAACTGGATTGCTTCGTCAATTACTTAAGTAATTTCCTTGCAATGACGGCTCAGCCAGCGGGCAAGGACATAAGAGATATAAACATGACAAAAATCCGCATTAATCTGCTTAGAAAGTTATTCACAGAATATGATATAGACGGTTATATAATTCCATCTAACGATAAATATATGAGTGAATATGTTCCAAGCTATGCAAAGAGACTTGAATATATAACAGGTTTTACTGGTTCAAACGGTATAGCTATTATATATAAAGATACAGCATTATTCTTTACCGATGGACGTTATTTAGAGCAAGCAAATAAAGAGCTGGATTTAGAGCTTTTTAAGCTTTTTGACTTAAAAGATATATCTAAGTTTGGTAAAGATGAAAAAATAGGATATGATTCTGAATTATTTACTTATCCCACTATATCAAATTTAAAGTTCAATTTTCAGAAGATTAATGGAAATTTAGTTGATAAGATTTGGCCAAATCAGCCGCTAGAGCCAAACTCTAAAGTTTATTTGCATGATATTAAGTGGGCAGGCGTTAGTCATACTGATAAAATAAGTAAATGTCGTGAAATTTTTTTGGATTCCCGCTTTTGCAGGAATGACATAGAGGAAAGCGGGAATGACACCGAGCAATCTGCCTTAGTCATTCTCGATAGCTCTTCCATATGTTGGTTACTAAATTTGCGTGCCAGTGACGTTGCTTATACGCCTTTAATGTTTGCAAAAGTTATACTCACTTCTACACAATTATATTTGTTTATAAATCCTACAAGAATCGATGCCGAAATTATTAATGCTCGTCCTGAAATAACGATTTTACCGGAAGAAGAATTTGAAAATATTTTAAGAGATAGCGAGAATACACATCTTTCCAAACCAGCTTATAGAATTTTTATTGATGATACTATAGCATCTGTTCATATAATGGACTTAGTAGCTGATAAAAAAGTACAAAAAATTACCGATCCATGCTTAACGCTTAAAGCTTGTAAGAACGATGTAGAAATTAAGCATGCAATCGATTTGCATATTAAAGATGCAGTAGCTTTATGTGAATTTTTTGCTGATTTTTCTCAATGTCATCCCCGTGAAAACGGGGATCCAGAAAAACATAATAACGAATTGACCGAGTATTCCCTCGGTTTAAAGCTTACAGAGCAACGAGCTAAACAAGAGGGATATGTTTCAGATAGTTTTCCTGTTATTTGCGGATTTCAGGAAAATAGTGCTATTATTCATTATAGAGCTGACCAAAAAACTGCTAAAAAAATTGAAGGGCAGGGGATATTACTGATAGATTCCGGCGGTCAGTATCAAGGTGCTACTACCGATATAACTAGAACAATAGTAATAGGTACACCGACAGATGAGCAGAAAAAGCGTTATACGCAAATACTTAAAGGACATATTGCTTTAGCTAAAGCCAAATTCCCAAAAAATATCATCGCAGGAGCTAATCTTGATATACTCGCTCGACAATATTTATGGCAAGAAATGCTAGATTATCCACACGGTACAGGGCATGGGGTAGGGAGCTTCTTAAGTGTTCACGAAGGACCGCAAAACATACATCTTCGTAATAAAACAATACTTAAAGCAGGTATGATCTTATCTAATGAACCGGGGTTTTATGTTCCTGGAAAATATGGTATTAGGATTGAGAATTTGATGTATGTAAAAGAAAGTAATGGATGGCTTGAGTTTGAAACCTTAAGCCTAGTGCCTTATGCTAGTAAATTGACTGATATGAAACTACTTAATATTGATGAAATAAACTATATCAAGGAATATTATAACAAAATTAGAGCTAAAATTTATGATTTATTATCCACGCAAGCGAGGAATTGGCTTAATAATGAAATAAATTTATATTGTAATTGACGTTTCCGTCACTTATTGGTATAAAGTCTATATTGGTATAAAGTCTATACATTTCTAATTTTCTACTTTTCTACATTGGGACGTCGCCAAGTGGTAAGGCAACGGTTTTTGGTATCGTCATCCGGAGGTTCGAATCCTCCCGTCCCAGCCATTCGTCAATTTTCAATATTTTTATTTTCATTAGATTCAAAATTGTTCTATAATCTATATTATGGAAAATAAGTGATGTATTCTATTAGTGGTGGTGCATTCGATTGGATTTGAACCAACGACCTTTGCCTTCGGAGGGCAACGCTCTATCCAGCTGAGCTACGAATGCAAATAACTATAACTAATAAGAGCGCTCCAAAATAAATTTAATAATCGAAAATAAATAGTCTTTATAAATATTCTGAACCGGAATTTTATTTAATAACTTACTTGCTGCATTTTCTAAGTTACTCAAATAATTAACTGTTTCATTGTAAATTTCATGCTTTACCATTAAGTCATGTATTTTTACAAAGTCATCTTTAGTACGCTTATCACATTTAATTATATTTTCAAGCCAAAGCTGCTTATCTTGCGCTAACTTATTATATAAAAAAATCAGCGGTAACGTAACTTTTCCTTCTAAGAAATCATCGCCAATATTTTTGCCTACCTGTTTATCATTACCCAAATAATCAAGCAAGTCATCTATAACCTGAAATACCGTACCGAGTAATTTCCCAAAGTCCTGCATATCTTTAGAAATATGGTCTACCTGCTCTGCTATAATAGCTCCAACTGCACAAGCAGTTCCAAATAGTTCGGCGGTTTTAGATTTAACTATTTGCTGATATTCGTCTATAGTTATAATACGTCGTTCATTTAACTTCACTAGCTGTACTACCTCCCCTTCGGAAATAATTGCTGAAGCTTTAGCTAGAACATTCATAGCTTTAATAGAGCCGGAAGCTACCATTAACTTAAAAGATTGACTAAAGAGGAAATCACCCACTAAAATACTTGTTTTACTGCCCCAAATAACGTTAGCCGTAGGTTTGAATCTTCTTAAAGTGCTGTCGTCTACCACATCATCATGAAGCAATGTGGCGGTGTGAATGAATTCAACGGCACTTGCGAGCTTTATATGATTATCGCCTTTATAATCAAACATTTTAGCAGTTATTATAGTTAAAAGCGGACGAATTCTTTTACCTCCTGCTTCTAGTAAATATTTACCGACCTTTTCTATTAACTCTTCATCACTTTTTAAACAGCTAATGATTAAATTGTTTAACTTAGTTACTTCATCTTTTAAATCTTGCTGTATTTCTACTATAATATTCATGGTTGGTATTTTTATAGATTGTTCTGTCATTGCAAGAAAAAATTGAAAATTTTGACTCAGCAATCTCATGCCAAAACCCTGAGATTGCCACGCTCCTTTCAGTTGCTTGCAATGATGATTAACGAAGTTCATCGAGTATACATTCCTCTAATATTTTTTGATTAACATTAGGAATTAACTCCATAATTTTTTCTTTTACATTTTCACCGGGTTGCACTTTTTTTACTGCTGCTTGATATAAAGATAAATAATATAAAGGTATAAGTTTATTTATATCATCTATATTACCTATTTTAGCTTTGTTTAAATCGGACAAATCAAACACATACTCAATGCTAGCATCAATTAAATTAGATGAATTCGGGTGATCAGAAATAGTTTTTAAAAATGATTTCAAAGCATTCCCGTATACTTCCTTACTCTCTTCCGACAAATCTTTAAAATCCCCTACTCCGTATATATATGCATTTAAAACATCTATTATTCTAGAGTAATCATTAATTATTATCGTACCTTTACTGTAAGAATCTTTAAGAGCATTTACTATAGTTTCATTTGTTATATTAAATCCCGATGCGTTTGAATAGAGACTTAAAGCATTTATCTGTGCTCTAGTTAATTTGTTTAATTCAGTTACTAAATTAATATTTAAATTAAAATTATATTCCCTATCTTCAAAAATACTAAAATTATATTGTTTATTATTATTTAAAATATAGCTTAGTTCATTACTAAAATCTTTATATAGCTTATTATCAGAAAGTTTAAATAAATAGGTTTGCTTATCGTAATATTTCTTTATAAATTCTAATGAACCTATTATAAAACCAGGTTTTAGCTTAAATTGCGAATCTACCAAAAGATCAATATTATTATTGCCGAAATCGTTTAACTTACCTTTATATAATAAATTAATATTATTTTCAAAGTTATTACTATTGATTTTTGCATTAGTAACTGCAATTGTTAAATCTTTAGCAATATCTTTAAAATGCACACTACTAGTACTAATCAAGAAATTACCAGAAAATTTGAAATTATTATTCCAAGCGGGTCTATATAATAATAAGCCGGCAGGTATTATTCTATCTTCAAGGTTACTTTGTACTATTTCGGTTTCATAATAAATTGCTAATTTTTGCGGTATGTTATCAAGGAAATCCTGTTTACTTGTATAATACTTACTTTTGTCAAATAACATAGTAAGTATAGTATGATCTTCTTCATATAATTTTTGATTATCGACTAAGTCAAAAATTTCTGTTTTACCGGAAGTAAATTTAATATTTTCTATTAAATTTATAACTTCAAATAAATCTTTTTTAAATCGTACTATTTCAAATAATTTAAAATTTAACGGTATTTTTGTTGATAATATACAGTTCTCATTATAAAATCTTACTCCAAAGCCTCTTTGAACCGGCTTAAATTTTCCGAATGCTTCTCCGGAAAAATGTATAAATAATTTCTGCTTAAGTAAATCATAACCGATATTTATCGGTGTGGTAAATTCAGTTACTCTATTAATACTCTCTTCTTGCCAATTAATTACTGAAATACCTAATTTGAAAGGAAAACCATATGGCTGAACTTTAGAAAACTTAATAAGATATTGCTGATTAGGATTATTATCAGCCTCTTCTATATTGAGGTTGGTACCGGCATATTTTTGATTTATAGAGTGTGATAAAGAGAACATAATAGTAAACCACAACCCACTATATGTGAGTATAATAAAGATAGTTATAAATAATATTATTTTAAGAATTTTTTTCATCTTTAAATCGGTATTATAGTGTGATTTTCTGTTGTTGTATGGATAAGTTTTTTCGTCATTGCAAGAAAAAATTGAAAATTTTGACGAAACAATCTCAGGAGTTTGTTATTATTTCATGAGATTGCCACGCAGTCTACGACTGCTCCCAATGACTGAGTGGTATCCACGCAACAATGCCCGCTTGCAATGACGTTTACTTACACAGCTCTACATATTCCTTATTCAATTTTATAACGTTCCAAATCCATAAACTCATCATAACTATAAAAATTACTAATAAATATATTACAATAGAATCAAAGGTAGCAATCGGAATAATAATAAATATCAAAGACTGTATAAATGCTCCAAGCGATTTACCGAATTTAGTACCTATTACCTCTACGGCAGCTTTTCCCTTAGTTCTAAGCTCTAAAGATAAAGGAATATACGCCATTTCTTTTGTTGAATCGAATAATGAATATTTGGACGCTTTACTCAGTATGTTCTGAATTGCTCCAACAATAATCGCTGCATATAGAAGATTAAAATCACCGAAACATTCTTCTATTTCTTCAATAAAAATTATAAAGATAAAAAATATCAAGCCGGTAATAGACAACATAATAGGAGTTAATAATGCCGAAATGAGCCAACTGAGTCTTCTAAGAATATTACTGCCTATTATCATGAAAGTAACGCATGATATCCCCATCCAAATATTAAACCTGCCCATAAAGTTAACATAGTCTATAGTGTTTGGATGTAATTCTTTTATTTTTGCTTTCCAAGGTCCTTCAACTATATTTATTAATAATCCATAACAGATTATTAATAAGGCAATACGACCTATATATTTTGAGTGAATTACTAATTTGATACTTTCAATTACCGAAAGTTTTGTTTTCATTTTAGCTGTAACTTTTTTTGCATCTAAAACATTTATGGAATCTGTTAAAATAAATCTATTTATTATTCTAAATAGAAGCATAGCAATTATTCCTGCAGTAACAATAATTGACATGATTGGCTGAAGCATTATAGCATTGCCGGCAGATGAATTAAAAGAATCCGGTAATAATTCTGAATCAATGACATCCTGCCCGCTTGAGAAAAAGACCAGTACGCTGCCTGCTATTATAAGACCGATATTACCGACCATTCCAAGAACAGGATAGAATCTTTGAGCTTTAGAAGTATCAAAAATGTGATTGGCAAACTGCCAAAACATTAAGTTTATGACTACTGCACTCCATAATTCCGCGAAAATATACATCAGTGCATAACTCCATTGACTACCTATTTTAATAAACCATTTAAAATGAGGGTATGAAGCTATTAATTTATTTATCATTTCATCATTAGGATGATAAATATCTTGATTTGGATAAATAATATAGGCAAATAATAAGAAAAATAGTAAAAAACTGCCGACTATAATGTAGAAAATATATTCAAAATTTAAGTTATTACTAAGTTTAACATAAAGTACGGTAAAAATTACGCACGAGGGTAATACTAACCATAATTTTAAGAAGCTAATAATTTCAGCCCCCATAGAGGGTACTACTAAACTATCTTTGATAGATCTTAAAGCCCCAAAATTAAAAAGGATACATAACATCATTAAAGCCATAGGTATAAATAGCTTTAATTCTTTCCTTTCTATAGGCCACATTATTTCTTTAACTTTTTCAAAGAAAATTTTAGGCGGTAACATTTTTATTGTAACATTACATATTAAAGTTAACTTTTAAATCTCTTAAGTGCTAAAGTCAATTAAAATAATTAATTTATACTACTCCAAGGTGTTATTTCTTTATATCGCCAGTAATATTTTGTGATCTTATCTAATTTGTCCTGAGTTGTCTTCCATAATTCCTGCTTATCGGTAGTCCATGGCTTAGGTCCTGCATAGTGTAAAATGAAATAAGAAAAATAAGGGCTTTGATGCTCAAAATATGTAAAACAGTTCTATCTCATCGATAAGATTTAATAAATCTTGGTTAGGAAAAGAAAAATCACATTTTGACTTTTGTAAAGTTTTATCTTGCTTTTTTTGCATATTTTTTAAGTTTAAAAATACTACCCCGCTATTTTTATAAGAATGAGCTCTATTTCTCTTACATTCTTTTGTCACTTTATGACTAATCTATGGGAGTTATTTGAAAACAGTGAACTTGTAAAAAATACATATGGATTAATGATTATCAGTTAATTAATGTTCAAAATATTTCTGATGAAAAATTAAAAGAAAAAGCTTGGTCTGGAATCTTGCAGTTTTTTTTAAAACATATCCACAAACGAGATTTATTAAAGAGATGATAAGAAGTAGCTGATCTTTTACCAGAATTTATTAAAGTTAATATCGGTATAGATTATATAGAGCTAATTTTGTCCTCTACACCTTGAATCAGATTAGGGAAAATGATAAAATAGAAATAGAAAAAATGCTTAAATCGCATTTAAACCCTGCATTAGGAGGAAACCTTATGAATAGCTTAGCTCATAGCTGGCAACAAGCAGGTATTGAAGAAGGTATTGAAGAAGGTAGAAAAAAAGAGAAAATTACTATGGCTAAAGAAATGAAAAAAGAAGGGCTTTCTTTAGAAACTATTATGACACAATAACAAAATTAGATAAGCAAGATATTGAGAAATTAAAATAACATGATTACATTACATGCCGCAAATAAACAGAAGACTCACATTTTTGCATATTAAGCTTATAGGAACTTAGAGCTAAAAGCATATATACTCGATCAACTTCAAAAAGAGCAAGGAGTCTATAAATTCATGTTAAATAACTCTCGTTTATGTATTATTTGGTTGTTTGGGCTTATTAGCGGTTTTAATCTAATGATTACCGGTAATACTTTAAATTATTGGCTTGCTAAAGAAGATATAGCACTGCAAACAATCGGTATATTATCATTCATAACGCTTCCCTACTCTATTAATTTCTTGTTAGCACCGATTTTTGATGCAGTGCAAATTAAATATTTAAACAAAATATTCGGTCATAGATTATCTTGGCTTTGCTTAACTAGTAGTGCATTGATATTTCTTATATATATTTTCAGCTTTCTAGATCCTAGTACTAATCTATTATTATTTGCTTTCACGGCTTTAATTATTTCTTTTTTTAGTGCTGCCCAAGATACTATATTAAGTGCTTTAAGAACGGAAATAGTACCTAAAGAATCGCTTGGGTTTACTTCAGGAATATACATATTCGGTTATCGGGTCGGTATGCTTTTAGCCGGTTCTGGAGCTATTTATTTATCTATTTATTTAACATTTAATGAAATATATAAAATCTTTGCCGGTTTAGTATTTATTTATTTAATTTTATTGATTGTAGGAATTAAGTATTGTTATTTAAACGAGAACATACATATACAGATAATCAAGAATGATATAAAAAATAATCAAAATAAAAAAAACATAATAAATTTTATATATAATGCGTTAAAACCTACAGGTTCTGTTTATTTCATTATTCTTATATTAATTTTCCTAGTATTATATAGGTTACCGGATAACTTAATTAATGTTATGATTAATCCGTTTTTGCTTCATCTCGAGTATGATGCTTTTGAAATAGCAAGCGTTGGAAAGTTTTGTGGAGTTGTAGGAGCTATAATCGGTGGACTTGTCGGCGGGGTTATTATGAAACATAAAAATATATTAAATAGTATATTTTTATTTGGTGTTATTCATGCTTTAGGACATATTTTATTTATTTTTCTTGAAATAAACGGTAAAAATTCTTTATTATTATTTATTACGATAGGAATAGCAAGCATTACCGGCGGTATGACAATGACTGCTTATATCGCTTTTATTTCTGCACTCTGTCAAGGTAAATTTCGAGCTACTCAATATTCTTTTCTTTCATCGATGATGGGGATTTCGCGCTCAATTTTTCCTATAATTTCAGGCTATATGGTAGTAAATTTCGGTTGGCAAAATTTCTTTTTATTTACTACTATTATAACTATTCCGTCTTTATTAATATTATTAAAAATAAAAACTAAATTACAATAATGAATGATATATATTAAGTATAATATTTTTAATACCGTATTTTGCTATTTCTTCCATTATACCAAGTATTTTTATATTAAATCATATGATTTGGTATATGGCAATACCTTTTTTCATAATTGGATTTATTTTTCTAATCTGTATGGAATATAATACTTGGAATCAATCATATTTTAATTGAACAATAGAACCTTAGCCTATTTCTATGTGGCAATAAAGTTTAGTTTCTATATTGTGATATCAATATTATCTATATTAAACCCATATATGAGTATATTAAATATTGGTTTTTACAAATATCAAGGAAATGACATTAAAATTATTTACATGTTTATTTGTATATAGTTTTTATCATTGGCAATAGTTGGTTATAATTAGAAAATTAAATAAAAATGCTATGATATTAAAAATAATTAATAAAATGGGAGCAGTAACAATTTGGAGCATAGCTCTAGTATATAAAATGGCTATTTAAATGAATAATGATATATTAAGTGCTTTTTTACATGGCATCGTTTTAGCTCTCGGTTTAATAGTGCCGCTCGGAGTACAGAATATTTTTATATTCAATCAAGGAGCAACACAGCCAAAGTTTAGCAAGGCTTTACCTAGCATAATTGCAGCCTCAATATGTGATACTATGCTTATATGTATGGCAGTTCTTGGGATATCTTTGTTAATTCTTGAAATTTCTTGGTTAAAATTATCTATATTTATTGTTGGATTTATTTTCTTAATTTATATGGGATATAATACTTGGAATCAGCCGCCTATTGATCTTACAATGAATTCCAGGGCTTTTTCAGCTCAAAAACAAATTTTATTTGCTATATCGGTGTCAATATTAAATCCGCATGCAATTATGGATACGATTATAGTAATAGGTATGAGTGCTTTAAAGTATAGCGGTATTGCAAAAATTATATTTACCTTAACTTGCATACTTATATCTTGGATATGGTTTTTTTCTTTAGCAGTTGCAGGTTATAATATTAGAAAGCTAAATAAAAATAGTACGATTTTAACTATAATTAATAAAATAGCTGCTATTATTATTTGGGCAGTTGCTTTTTATATTGGAGTACAAATATTGTATGAAATCGGTTTTATTAACTAGACATATTGAAGAAAATAATGAAACTATAAAGGAAATAAGTAAATATAATTTAGATTTACGTGATATTCATTGTCCTTTAATTAAATATAAAACTTTAGATTTTAATATCGATATTTTAGATAATTACTCAAATATAATAATAACTAGTAAATATGCAGCAAGTATCTTAACCGGTCATAACTTAAAACAAGATATTTGGGTAGTAGGTAGTAAGTCAAAACGATTATTAGGCAAGAAAGTAATGTATACTGCTAAAAACGTGGAAGATTTGATTAAGCATTTTCCTCCTGATTTATATGAGCAGACTATATATTTATCTTCAAATGAAATTACTCAAGATTTACCTAGCAAAATAGCTAGACATATCATTTATAATGTAGAATATTTGAATGAGCTGCCCGTATCTATTATAAAAGAATTTACAAATAATATTGATTTTATATTACTTTATTCTCAAAATAGTGCTAGGACTTTAGTAAAATTATTACTGCAAAATAATTTACTAGAGTACTTACAAGATAGTTTAGTTGTAGCCATAAGTTTGAAAGTTGCAAATATAGTTAGACCTTTTATAAAAAATGTGGTTTATTGTGATGATCAAAACCTTAACGATATAATCAAATTATTATCTGAAAATGCACAAATTCGATAGTTTATTTAAAAGCAAAAACATCTTTTTTATAGCAATAGTAATATTTGTCTTATCTTCTTTTACTCTTTATCATAATAGATCCGATATTTTAAAACTTTTTAAAAGTAAAAATAAGGATTTAAGCCAAATTCCTGATCAAGCAGTAGAAAATAAAGAAAATACTACCCTGGAAGAAAAGGAAGCAGCTCCTCTATTATCTACCAAGTCGCTTTTAAATTACGTAAGTTCTTTAAAGTTTCCTAAAGCACCGACTAATTTAGTAGAACCAAAATTAGAAACTGTAGTCAATTCAGCTTCATTCGGATACAAGGAACAAGGAGCGAAGAAGCCTATAACTAATAGGAGAGCGACAAGTGATGAGGTAGGCGTATGGATATCACTTGACTATATTAATTACTTATTAAATGTAAATCTATTAGTATATAATTTCATGCAAGATAAGGATTATAGTAAAGAACTAAGAATAGTAAAATCCCGCCTGCTGCCTCAAGATATAAGGAATATTTTAAATAACTTAGAAGCATATAATAATTATCTTTTTTCTAAATCAAGTAGTACGGAAGTAATTTTTCCTACCAACCATAAGTGGCTGGAGAAGTTTATCAAAATTGAAAAAAAACCTTCTGCTATGATGATAAAAGAACAAGATAAACCTCTAATTTTAGAGAACTTAAACTATCTAATCGATTGTCTTTATTCAGAAAAATTTATGCAGGAGTTTGTAAATAAAGATGTTTAGGTTATTATTAATATGTGCTACTTTTTTACTGCTTTATTTCGGGTTTACTTTTATAGAGAGGTTTGATTCAAAAGTTTTTATTAGTTTATATGATTATAATATAGAGACTACCTTGTTCTTTAGTCTTATTTTAGGCCTTTTATTACTAATTTCTTGTTTTATTGTCATTAGATTTCTAATATTAATTATCGATTTACCATCTAAAATACATAATATTTTTAGTAAACGAAAAATTAATCATGATAGATATGCTTTAATTTTAGCTTTTGCCGAATATATTATGAATAATAAAGCTAAATCTGCTTCTATTGCTCGCAAAAATTTATCTTCTGAAGATCTAAAAGATTCACAAGAATTCCATAATTTAATCTTAGCCGTAACTGAAGAGGATGTAGATAGAAAAATTTCCTATTTTCAAAAACTTATTACATCTAAAGAATTTGTTTTTTACGGTAGCAAAAATCTAGCAAAACTTTATTATGATAAATCTTTTTATGAGCAAGCAGAAAATTACGCAACAAAGGCTTATAATTTCAATGAACTTGATATTGATAATTTAATTACTTTAATGCGTTGTTATGCTAGACTTTCTCTATGGACAAAATTTATTTTTATAACGAATAAGCTTGCAAAATTTCATAAACATGAGTCTATGCCGGAAATTGCTGAGTATTATTTATTAGCAGCGAAGCAAGAAGTAGAAAGTAATAATACGGCTAATGCTATAGATTATTTGACAACGGCTGTAGATTTAAATTTTTATAACGACGAATTACTAGAATTTTACTTTAATTTAAATAATAAGCTTAATGCTAATAAAAAGATCAAAATATTAAAAGATGCTTTTCGTATTATCCCTTCTTTAAAATTAGTGCAGCTATTTAAAAAATTTACTTCTCTATCAGATAGGCAAATTTATGAAGAATTAACTCAAGAGTTAGATGCTAAAAAAGATGAAATATTAATTTTAGCAATAGAAACTTATTTAGAATTGTAGACGTTGTGATATGGATTCTTTTATGTTATTTCCCACGAGGTATTGTTGCGTGGATACCGAGTCGTCATTGCAAGCAGCCGTAGGCTGCGTGGTGATAAAAAAATTCTGTAAATCAGAATTTTTACTGGATTGCTTCGTCCATTGCTACGCAATTTCCTTGCCATGACGACTTGGGTACCTGCAACAACGCCTGCTCACAATGACGGATAAGCCGAACCACACAACAAAAACTAATATAAAAATAATTTCTTTGGGTACTTACTAATTTCTTCATTTACATTATTATTATTATGGTGATGATAATTAGATTGAATTGTTATTAAATAAGCATTTATTGCTTTAGAAAATTCTTCAGTTTTATAACGAAAGAAATGGTCAGCTCCATTGATAATTTTATAATCAACTTTAATATGGGATTGTTGCTTAGATAATCTATTTGCTAGGTCTTGTACATCATCTGCCGATACTATACTATCATTATCTCCCTGTAATATAAACCCTGGAATAGGACAAGGTGAGAGGAATGAGAAGTCATATTTATGAATTGTATTAACCGGCGGTGAAATAGCAATAAAATGATTTATTTCCGGACGTCGCATTACAAGTTGCATAGCTATCCATGCTCCGAAAGAAAATCCTAATATCAGATTAGACTGAGCATTTGGGTTATTCTGCTGTAACCAGTCGAGAGCTGCCCCCGCATCAACCACTTCACCGACTCCGTTATCAAATTTACCTTGTGATCCCCCTACTCCTCTAAAATTAATACGTAAGACGGTATAACCGTTATCTGCTAAAATCTTATAGGCATTATAAACTACTTTATTATTCATATTACCCTCATATAAAGGATGAGGATGAAGAACTAATGCAATAGGGGCGTTAGGCGCGGTAGCTTTTGCATATCTTCCTTCAATTCGTCCTTCCGGACCGTTAAAATAAATTTGTGGCATAATTATTCATAATATTTAATTTGTTCGATATGATATTTTACCACTTTTTCTTATTAGTGCAACTATTCTGAATTAAAATATGAGTGTATTGACGCATGCCGCCATATATACTAAAATGTAGTCAAATCAGTTGGATGTAATTACAAAGAGCAAGAAGCGCAGCCTATAGATAATCGGAGAGCGACGCGAGACGATGTAAGTGAATTTAAATCATTTGACTATAGCGGATAATGATAACTGAATGGAGCTATATTATGAATACAGTAGATATTAGATTATGCGTTTCAGCAGATATAAAACTTGAAGCAGCAGAAATATTTAAGCAAATGGGGATGACTATGTCAGAAGCCATGAGGATATTCTTCTAACTCAATGTATAAATAGCGGCGGTTTGCCTTTCAAACCACATATTAAGATTCCTAATGAAAAGACTATAAAAACTTTTGAGAATACAGATAAGCAAATTGGTTTAACTATCGCAAATAATACAAAAGAAATATTTAATAAGTTAGGCACCTAATTTTAGGCACCTAATTTGTATCATCATTACAAACGACTAAAAACCTTGTTGTACGACTTCTATGTCATTCCCGCAAAAGTGGGAGTCTAGAAAGGATCACCTTAATACTAGTATAAAAATTACAGATTATTGACAAAATAAACCTAAAAACACAAGTTTTGTATAGGTTTTACTGGATTCCCGGTTTCGCGGGAATGACATATAAAGATTATCTAAGAAAATACTGCTCGCTCCACTGCATCTACGCTATGTTGCACTAAATCCTTAGCAATTTCTTTAGTAATCATCTTTTTTAGACCGTTTTTAAGTTCTTGTCTAACACATCCAAGCATTTGCGGTTCTGCCACAATAATCAATTCCTTATATTTAGCTTGATCAGCAGTAGTTACTTTCTCTAAATGTTTAATCACGCTCCTTGCTGCTTCTTTATGTGCTATATCTTTTAGCGAAGTATGCGGCTCAAACAACGAAGCCGGTGTAGATTTATTTTGGTAAAGGCTTTGTCTTTTTTCTCTATGGTGGTGATGCTCCTCTAAATCCAAAGATAATTTTAAAGGTGTATTAGTAGTAATTTTAACTCCTTGAGCGTCGTAAAGCATCATTTGCTTACTATCGATAACCGCAATTAATTTTAACACTGTTGTCCTTACCATAAATACCTCCATAAAAACTAAGTTGTAATTTTATGATAATACTAATTATTTTTAAAACCTACTATTAATTTAATAATTTTTGCTTTTCACTGTTAATAATTTGCTCAACCTTGTCATTAAGTATACGTACGTCTGTTTGCTCTATTTCTTCTTTTTCTATTACACCTATAATCTTTATCTTTATAGTTCCAGGTTGCTTAAACCAAAAACCTCTAGGCCAAAATAAACCGGCATTATGAGCTATCATCACAATTGGAACTTTAGTAATTGAAGCAAGCTTTACGGCACTTGGTTTAAATTTTACCGTTCTATCAGGCGGAACTTTAGTTGATTCCGGAAATATTATTAACCATAATCCTTCTTTTATTTTTTCCTGACCTTCTCTTAAAATCTGAGCAACCGAGCTATTAGTACCACGGTCAACCGCAATAGGTTTAACCATCCGAAGTCCCCAACCAAGCAGGGGTATATTAAATAATTCACGCTTTAATACCCAAGAATGTTTAGGAATAATCAGTTGCATAAACATTTGATCCCAAAAGGATTGGTGATTAGACACGACGATTGCAATAGTCTTCGGTAATTTCTCAAGCCCCTTTACTTCATATTTTAAACCGCAACAAATTTTTGCAAGCCACACAAAAGCATAAGAAAAGATAATGGCAATTCTATATCTTATGTGATAGTTGACATTGAAAAATGTTACTGGTATGTAACATATAAGAAAAAAAATAAATGTAAATAACGATAATAATCCGTAAAATGATAAAATTCTTAAACGCCACAGCATAATTATTAAGATAATTATATTAATTAAAATGGTACTTATAACATAATTTTACAATGAGTAAAATAAAAAGGTATTAAATGAAAAAAACTGTTCTTTCCGGTGTGCAAGCAACCGGTTCTTTACATCTCGGTAACTATCTTGGTGCAATTAAAAACTGGGTTAAAATGCAGGAAGAATATAATTGTTTTTTCTTCTTAGCAGATTTGCATGCTATCACGGTTGATATTAAGCCATCAGAACTTAACAATTCAATTATGGAGGTGCTTGCTGTTTATTTAGCAGCAGGGCTTAACCCCGACAAAGTAACGATTTTTGCCCAAAGTATGGTGAAAGAGCATACTGAACTTGCTTGGCTACTAAATTGCGTTACACCGCTTGGATGGTTAAAGCGCATGACGCAATTTAAAGATAAAGCAGGTAGCGATCAAGAAAAGGCTTGTCTTGGGTTATTTTCCTATCCGGTACTTATGGCAGCGGATATCTTAATATATAAAGCCGATATAGTGCCTGTAGGTGAGGATCAGAAACAGCATTTAGAGCTAACAAGAGATATTGCAGGGGTAATAAATAGAAAATTTAACAAAGAAATTCTAAAAGTTCCTGAGGTGTTAATTAGTGAAACAGGCACAAGAATCATGAGCTTACGGGATGGATTAAAGAAAATGAGTAAATCTGATATTTCGGATTTTTCCCGTATCAATTTAAAAGACGATAACGATCTTATTCATCAAAAAATAAAAAAAGCCAAAACCGATCATTTAAGTTTTGTTAGCTATGATCAAGAAACAAGACCGGAAATTAGTAATTTATTAGATATTTATAGCAGTTTATCCGAAGAAAGCTTGGAAAAAATAATCGGTAATTATCAAAACCAAGGTTTCGCAAAATTTAAAGAAGATTTGGCAGAAATTATTATTACAAATCTACAACCGATACGTGATAAATATTTAGAATTAATGAATGATAAAGAATATTTATTAAAAATACTGCACAAAGGAGCAGAAAAAGCAAGAATTAGAGCTTCTGCAACACTTAATGAAGTGAAAGAACAATTCGGATTTGTAATTTAGATTCATATATTGCAAGATTTCCCTTGAAATATATAAGATTATTTGGTATGAATCTTCTTGGATAGGTGGCCGAGTGGTTTAAGGCACTAGTCTTGAAAACTGGCGTACGGGCAACCGTACCGTGGGTTCGAATCCCACCCTATCCGCCAACTTAGTTTATAGTATTATACCCTTTTATTTGCTTTATAGTGCTTAGTATATTTATCTAGTAAAATCCTAATCATTTTTTGATAAGGCACATGTGCAATTGCTGCTTCTGATTTAAAAAATTCTACGCTCTCTTTACTTAAAGCAATGGTTACTTTTACTGAATCATCTTTTAATAACAGTTCTCTAGGATGTGGTAAGAAATCTTTTACTATTTTTACTTCCCCTATTTCCCCATCAGTGTATTTTATCTCTTGCTCATAAATTCTCTTACCTTTTACGCCAGTATCCTGCTCCAAAAATTCTTATATGATTACCTTGGAACATAAAACGGACTGTTAAATATTACCATCAACTTTACCTAAACAAAAATATCTTTTTTCTGTAACACTATGGTCTACATCTTGAAGAATTATCCTTTTGATATCTAGAAAAGCTTTTTGAGCTTCATAAAAGCTTACGTTATGCTACCCAATATTAATTTTATTTAATAATACTTAGCTCTATACTAAATGTCCATATATGTAATTTAAAATCACTATCTTTACTAAATTCTAATAGACCTTCTAAATGATTTTTTTGTATAGAAGAAGCAATTTTAACTTCAAATGCATCATTATTTTGAAATATAAAATCAACCTCATATCCTTCTTTAGTACGCCAATAAAATAATTCATCTCTTTTGTTGTTCAAATATTTATAAGCTATTAATTCTAAGAATACAACATAATGCTCAAACGATTTACCAGCATAAACCCTGTTATTTCCTGATATTCATATTTCCTTAGGTAATTTGCTAAGTGCGGTATCGCAAGGTAAAATTTAGGCATTTCCGTAATAATTTGCCTTTTGCTAAGTGATCTATACGGATAAAGATGATATCCTAAATACATATCTTCTAATATTTCAAGATATATTCTAACGGTTTTTGCATCAACACTGCAATCTCTTGCTATATTACTATAATTTATCATCTCATCGTTTGAAATGCCTATAATCTCTAGAAACCTTACAAGTGCTTCACGTTTTCTTAAATTTGCTTCACAAACTGTGTACTTCAGGTAAAATATAGTCATATAAATAGGACGCAAGATATTTATGAATCTTTTTTGATGCAATATAATGATCAGGTATTAGTCCATGATTAAAAATTTTATGCCAATCAAACTCTTTTATCTCAGAATATCATAGAGCAGCAAAAACATATATCTCCAAGCTCTTCTGCCAAGTAAATTGCTACCTGTTGATTTTAAGCGCCTAATACTGGAGCAGCAAAGGATCAATTGTAAAAATTTATTAGATTCTATTAAATAATGAACCTTATCTAACAGTAAGGGAATTTTTTGCACCTCATCAATAATAATAGTTGAGATGCCGTCTTTTGACTTAAACTCTTCTCTTAAACGTTCAGGATTTTGAAAGTAAACTTTATAGATATCAGCTTATAATAAATCTATATATATCCGGAAAACGTTGTTTCAGATATGTTGACTTACCAGTTTTACGTGCTCCCCACAAAAAACAGGACTGTCCTTTTGGTAATTCTAAGTCTAAAAATCTTTGTATTGTCATGATAATATCTTGCAAATTTAGATATTTTAGGAGTATATTCCCTAAATAGCTATTTATCTAGTTGATTTAAGAGGTTATCTGTAAATAAATTGTAATTAGCAAGTAAAGAGCTTTTTTAGCAAAAATTGATAAGATTTTTGATAGGGTGTTATTCATATCTCAAAAAAATCTTATAATTTGCAGCAAAAAAGAATTAAATTATCGATTAAAATTTATTTACAGATAGCTTCCAACATCATTTTAGCGGCTTTTATGCCTGCTTCTGTTGAAGTTTTTATATTGGTAGTTTCGGTATGGAAAGTTATTTTACTGCCGTCAAGATTACCGAGCATAAAATTGGTTTGTATATTAGACACCTTCCCAAACTCTACTTCTAGCGGTAATTTGTACGTCAATCCGGTACTCGCATCTGTGCGATTGCTTTTGTACGCTGCGGTGGCAAGTGCTTCTGTGTTTCCTTCAAATACCTCCCTATAAGCGAGTTTGGAAAGATGTCTAGGATTTGCATCTAGATATTGTGAATAAGCAGCAATCGGGGTGCGGCAATTAGCATCTAGATACTCTAAGAATGCTCTTTCGGGTTTTATGAGTTCAAAAGTGGGAAAATGATTAATTTGGTTGCATATCTCAAGCATAGCATTATCATCTTTTCTAATCTCAACTGCAATGACTCCCTGCCCTATACACGGTAACATCTGTGAATACTCTATCAAATGGCAATACTCCGGATTAAACACCTCTAACCTTTTAAGACCTGTATATGCTAAAATTGTTGCGTCAACTTCGCCGGTCATTAGCTTTTTTATTCTTGAATCAACATTCCCTCTAAAAACCGTTACCTTTAAATCCGGTCTTATTTTTTGGATAAATGCTTTTCTTCGTACTGCCGAGCTACCTATTACGGCATTTTGCGGCAGCTCTTCTATAGATTTATATTTTAGACAAACAAAAACATCTCTGGGGTCTTCACGCTCTAAAACAGCAGCTATTACTAGCGGTTCAGGTATTCTACCCGGTACATCTTTTAAAGAATGAACAGCTAAGTCAATTTTTTTATCAAGCAAGGCTTGCTCTATTTCCTTTAAAAATAAAGCTTTACCGCCTATATCGTATAATGGTTTATTTTGGATTAAATCCCCGCTAGTAATAATCGGCACTATTTCACAATTGATATCAGGAAAAAATTGTTTGATTTGCTGAATAACTAAATTAGTGTGTATTAAAGCAAGTGGACTTTTTCTTGTACCTATTCTGATAGAATTTGTCATTTGTTTTCTATTATTTCAAAAGGGCTAGTAAAACTTAAAACATTACTGTTTATAATTACTTCATGATTCATAATAACTGGATGATTTACTTCTCCATGCCCTATGCCTGCTGCTTTATAAGTTCCAATATTTTGAATATGATTTAAACAAAAACTTTTTATAGCTTGTTCTACAAACTCATCCCCTTTAGTAAAATCACCAAAGATTATTACCTTTATGCATTCAAATATACCGGTATTTTTTAATTGAACTAGATTACGATGTACGGCATAGGCTTTTTCATTAACGTCTTCAAGCAATAGAATTTTATTGTCATCCCCATGAAAACGGGGATCCAGTATTATTTTTTCTGGATTCCCACTTCTGCGGGAATGACATAAAGAAGCATAGGAATGAGAATGAATTTGCAAACCAGTACTAATCAATTTAGTTAAAACCGTTAAATTCCCGCCTGTTATTGTACCTGTTATATTTTCCTCACTAATTTTCTTTATAGGTATAAGTTGTATTTCACTCTTTTCTCCTTTAAGAACATTTATTATAGGCATAATATCCTGATTAGTAGGCGGTAGTAACGAAGTTAACACTGAACCGTGAATAGTTGGGATATTATAATGGTTATTTAGTAATAAATGCAAAACGGTAATATCGCTATAGCCTATCAGGACTTTATCCCCTTTTTGTTCTATATTAAAACAATCTTCTACAAATTCACTACATCCATATCCGCCACGAAAAGCCCAAATTATTTTAACCTGTTCATTTTCCATAGCTTCTTTAAACATTCTCAACCTTTCCTCTTTAGAAGCAGCGAAAAAAGGCAATGCATCACCTGAAAAAATCTTATCATCTACTAAAGTTTTAAAACCATGCAACGCTAGTATTTTAATAGCTTCCTTTAATTTATCTTGTGCATCTAGACAGCTTGACGCCGGTGCTATAATTGATATAAAATCTCGTTGTTTATTAAAAATAATTTTTTTCATAATATTTTATTATGCCCTCACTACAATAGCTGATAGCATTTATTATTAGATTATCGAATGTGTGTTTAATATAATGAGGATCACAGTTAAAATTGAAAAGAATATAATAATTATATTCTTTTCAATATCAGATACAAAATTTAAGATTTTGCCGTTTAGATATAATTTCTTACATATTTTAATCCTTTCATGTAGCAATTCGCTTAAGTTTATATCTTTTTTATTGAGTGCATAATTAAGACTGGATAATTTTGAAAAATCTAGAATATTATTTATCAAGCTATTTAATTTAATAGAGCTTTTAGCTATAATCTCTACTGTATTGCGACGCTGGTCTTCATTAAATTTATCATAATTAGCCCATAAGGTTTCACCAAGGTTAATAATACCGGTTAGCGGCGTATTGATTTCATGGTTTATATTACGTAAGAACTCATGTTTCAAATCAAGTAACTTCTCTAATTCCTGTTCTCTATAATTAACTCTATTACCTAAAGGAGTATTTTTTAGGTTAACTAATTTTTCTTGCTCCTGCCTTGGTTTTAAGCATACTATTAAAAGGCTACCAAATAAGGTTAGGAATATACTACTTTGAATTGAAAACTATCTATGCTAATTAATAACTTCTCATCCATAAAATATTTATAAACTATACTAGCAAACGTAACGGTCATAAGTAGTAAAGTAGCTTGCCACCTGAATATCGTTACAATTATGCAGTTGATCAAAACTACTTGATATAACAAGTAAACTACCGAAAAATATTAATATAACGAAAGTAGCCACAAACCCAGATAAAGATATAATATAATTCTTTTGAAACTTTAAAGACCATAAAGGATAAGTAATTAATATTGCAGCAGTTATAAGTGTGGTATGGTAAATAATATTATATATCTCCAAATGGTTCATTATTCTGCTACCTGATGTGATATATAAAGATGAGAACATCGATATTAAAATAAATATACCGACATAACTATAAGTAATTTCTTGATTTGGTAGGGTACTTTTCCAATATTTAAAGATGTTAAAATTCTTAAGATCACAAAATAAAGTCAAACCTTTTCTTTCTCTCTCTTGCCTGATTATTTTAACGGTTAGCGGCTCTTTTAAAGAACTAAACCCTCCGGGTTGCTTTAAAATATAATGGCTTCCAAGGAAAAAGAGTAAATTTACAATAGTTGCGGGTAGTATCGGATAAATACCTAGAACTGCTCTTGAAGAAAATATTTGCCACAATATAATAGTTAATATTGCAGTAATCATACCGATAAAAAAACTTTTGGCACTTGATTTAAAACCGTATATTAACAAAATTAACGGCAAAGTGATTAGCGGTAAATAGATGCTAGTCAATAATAAAAATAGATTTATTAAATCTTTAATGTAGAGCGATATAATAAAACCTATTAATCCTATAGTAATTGCGGTTATATAATTATAATTTAATGAAGCTTTTTTAATTCTGTCATTAGTAAAAGTTACCACTGCAACATTAATATAAGAGTGTGTACTTGCGATTATCATTGCCATAATAACGCCGACTATTAACCCCTTAAATCCTATATAACTTTTAATGATCCATAAAAACAATTCATTGGTGTTAACTACCGGATCTTGAGACAATAATAATATTGCAATCCAAATGAATAAAACGGATAAAAAAAGACAAATAACTGCCGAAATAAAAAATGTTCGTGATATTTGCCTTGTGTCTTCTGCCATCAATATTCTTTGAAAAATTGAAGGACCAAGTGACGGAATCACAAAATATATAAAAATATTTAAAGAAATCCAAAATTTAGGACTAGTATAGTGAAACAATCCTTGTAAATCAGTAAAACGCGTTTGTAACATTTGAGCCTATAACTATATGCGGATCGCTAAAAACATTCCATACGACAATTCCTATTACTGGAATAATTGCACTATAAGTAAAAAACTGTACGGCTTCGGTAAAAGTAACCGATTTTACACCGCCAAAAGCAGAATAACTTATTATTACAGTGGCAATACATAAATCTATGTAAAAATTTGAAATGTTAAAGAATAGCTGTAATATTAAACTTGCTACGTGGAATTGCATGGCAATCCTACCTATAGACATTAATATACTAACTATCGACGTAAGAATATGAACTTTGTTACCATACGCCTCCCCTATTATTTCTGCTGCCAATAAGCTACCCACAAAATTCTCAAAACGAGGAGCTATAAAGTCACTAATTAATAACCAACTAACAACTCTACTGAATATACTAGGTAATAAGTACAATAATCCGTCCGTATATATTCTTGAATTATCGATTAAAAAAGTACTAGTACCGATCCAAGCAGCAATAAGAGTTGCGACTATTGTACCTGTAGAAAAATTCCTTGTTCCTATCGTATATTCACAAATATTTTTTATATTTGTGATATTTAGAAGTCCAACTAGCAAATTAATCGCTAAAAAGCTAGTAAAAATAAGGAGATCTATATTTGGCATAGAGTTAAGTTATAGGGATTTTCTATGCAAATAATAATAAAGATAAAAAAAGAAACAAACAATATTTTTGTGGAGTTAAAAAAGTATGTCATTCCTACGAATACACATGGGTGTCATAAGACTCGATGTCATTCCCGCGTAGGCGGGAATCCAGTACTTCAAAACTTTTTAAAAGATTTTTTTAAAGCTCGCTTTATGCTGAAATTCCTGCTTCTGCGGGCATGACATAAACGAGCCATGCAATAAGGCCGCTTTTAGCTAGGAATGACATACAAGACTCATTTTTATTCATAAAGATTAAACTTCTACTGCCCTAACCTAATGATGCTACAGTATAATCGTTATTATACCAAGTTGTGTACTCATCAAGTGCATTATGACAATCATTGTCATCAACTATAGCTGTTTTTTTCTCTTCTCATACATCTGCTGCAGTGTTTATTACCTACCATCTTGATACTTGGATCAAACGGTGGCTTGTTTTCTTTATTTAATAATGCTTTTAGAGTTGGCAGTTTTGAGTTGCTAGCATTATACTTTTGAATTGTTTAAAAATAATCTATGGCTAGGAGTAGCTGCATCTTAAGTACACTGAAGATACATTACCGCCATTTTTTATTAAAGTTTCTACGATTTTAGTAGCGTTATAATCTCTATACCAATCAAGTGGTGTTTTACCACTCTTATCATAGAAATTTACATCAGGTTTTGTATGCGTATTTTTATGCATTTTTCTAAGAATTCGGCTCCAAATTTACCGAACCATGCTATTGCATTAGAATTCAATTGATCCATAATGTTAGGATTAAATCCTTGCTGTTTTACTATTTTTTCTATTATAGGCTCAGCTAAAGATTTCAGTTCTTTAAAATTGTTGATTAACAATGTTTTTTCTTGACCGGATGCTTTTGCAATATCTTGTTTAATAGACCTATATTACCAAGCGTAGCAATCATATTATTACCGCCGGTAGAATTTTCAAGGTTACAATTTCCTAATGTTTTTTCTACTAATTCCTTTACATTCATTATTAAAGTTTTAAAACCTGCTTGAGCTAAATATTTATGACCGTTATCAGACACATTTTAGATATTGTATTTTGTATTTGTAAAGTACCGGTAGCTAATAAATTTAATATATTATTTGCTTCAAGCGAAGGATTAACACCAAATTTAACTAGATTCTCAATTATTTTATAATATTTATCCATTTGAGTTTGAAATAAACTTATATTTTGATTACTCGGATTATTAGTAATAAGCTGATATTTATTGTAGAATATAAAGCAATATGATTATCTTGACCAAGATCATTAATATCTAAATCTAATTGTGTAAATTTTTCAATTTGTGTCTTACGGAAATCATCAGAAATATGCGACTCCATAGCAACACAGAAAAAATTATGAATTTGTGCTTTCTCAGTTGAAACAAATTTTGCCATAAGTGCAGGGTTATGATGAAATACATCAATAACATTGGAGCTATTACTCCAAATACCCCATTCAAGTATAGTATTACCGTTTGTATCTTTCTTATCCCAATTATTGTCAGGGATGAGGATCATTTTGTTTAATATCTTGTACAGCAATATTTTCTAAAACATTTTTAACATTCTGATCTTATTGTTGAGGTATTAAACTACAAAGAGCTTCAAAAATATTAAGTTTGTTGTTAACATTAGTTCTGTTTAATATAACCGGTATTAATTGTATGTTTCCTGAAGTTAATAATTGAAAAGGTGTATATATAAAAGTCTCCAATTTATATTAATTTTTTATAAAAAATACCATGAAATATGGTTTGTGTCTTTTGTATCTATTTATAATTATAACAATACATGAAAACTTGATAAATATCAAGTAATTATTAAAAAATTAACTATTATTTAATACCAAGGTGCGAGAGATAAGTTGATTTTAATCCCTTTAACGGTAACATCAGCTTCTTTATCGGCAAGATATTTTTCTTCTCTGATTAAGGCAATTGCTTTATTGTGATAACTTGAGCATATTACGCCGATTTTATTGTTATCTGCGAGTATTTCTTCATCTTTAACTAATGAAGATAAATCTTCATCTGCTGTAATTTTATATATCTTTCTTCTTATAACTCCTTGATATTTAGCCCTTGAAATCACTTCCTGCCCAACATAACAACCTTTATCAAAACTAATTGCATTTAACTCCTCAGCACCATACATATTGGGAATAGATTTATCTGTGATTAAATCTTCCACACCATCTATTATTGCAAAATTATATTTATCTTCTAGGTATATTGGATTCCTGTTTTCGCAGGGAGATGTTGTTGAGGGGGGCAGTTCCCCCTCTGTCACCCTGTGGCTTGACCACGGAATCCAGTCTTTTTTAATTATTGTCTGGATACCGCACAGCGGTATGACATCGAGCTTATTTATTGAGCGGAAACCAAGCTTAGCATAACGAGGATCACGAACCGTAATTAGCGAGTCTATATCTAATTTTTGAAGTGAGTAGATAACTTTATATTCGTTACTACAATCTATTACTTGTATTTTTGAGCGAAATTTATAGAAGTTTAAATACTTAATCAAAGCAGCTTTATTACTTTTATCAATATCAAGGTAAATTTCCTCAGGGTTATGAACATACACGAAAAAATCAAATAAATATCTTCCTTGATTATTAAGCAAATAAGTATAGCAATAATTATAGTCAATTGATTTGAACTCGCCTACTGCGTTACTCGTCGTCTCGCCTATTATTATAGGCTTCGCTCCTCGCTCCCTGTATCCGAATTCAACTGAATTGACTATACTCTTACAAATATCGTTAGTAATGAGATTTTGTAGGAACTTTACGGAATCGAAACCTATTATTTTGATAACGTCTCTATTACTTAATATTTCATACATAATTATAATATTATTGACTTTATAGGTTCCTAACTACTATACTCTAAATTTATATAAATTAAACGTAATAATCATGAGATGTTCATCTTACTGTACTTCTTCCGAATATAAGATGAGTGATCTAGTTACTAATTTAAAAAAGATTGGTCTTGAACCTCAACATTTTGATGATGTTTTATATATTCGGAAAGAGATAAATAAAGATTCTGATTTTATAGAGATATTTTTCTTTCCGTTTGGTTGTGTAACTATTTGGGGCGGCGATGAAATTCAAGAAAAAATAGTTTTAAGCGATACTGATTTAGTACCAATAAATAAGCTTAAAGAGCCGGTATCCGATTATATTTATTTTGAATATAATACGGAAGTCAAGAAAACATTTATTGATGAAGAAAAAAATAAAATAATCTTAGCAAATAAATCAGTTTTTGTTAAACTTTCTATTTCCCATGCTCTTGCACAATCGGTTAAACTTAGCGTTCTTGAGCAATCTGTTAGTAACTTGATTGTTCAGACAACCCCTATACAACAGGAACTAGCTAGAACCGGTAGCGTATCGCTTTCTAAAAAGGAGATATTACAGCAAATAGGTATATTATTTAACGAGCGTTATTCAATCAGTTTGCATAGCGATATATTCGATACTCCAGAATTTTTTTGGCGTCGTCCGAGTTATGAGCCTCTATATCTCATGACAGCAGAGTTTCAAGACATAGAAATACGGCAAAATATAATGAATCATCGTCTTAATATGATTCACGAACTTTTAAACATTCTTTCAAACGATCTTAATTATAAACATTCTACCAAACTTGAGTGGATTATTATTATTTTAATCGGTCTTGAAGTGGTTCTGTCGTTATCTCATACTAATCTTTTCTTAAAAATTATCGGAGCTTTATAAATAGCTTCTATGCAAATTATCGATAATCAAAAAACATTAGAAGAATTTTGTAACCGGTTAGCAAATAAGTCATGCTTAAGCATAGATACGGAATTTGAGCGTCGCTATACTTATTATGCTCAGCTTAGTATAATTCAAGTTAAAGCAGAAGAATATTGCGGAATAATTGATGCATTAAGCAATTTAGATCTGAATATTTTTAATAAGCTGCTTGCAGATAATAATATTACTAAAATATTTCATGCTCCTCGTGAAGATTTAGAGATTTTCTATAATTTATTTAAAACACTACCTGCTAATGTTTTTGATATACAAATTGCAGCAAATATTTGCGGATTCGGTAAACAGCTAAGCTATGATGACCTTTGCTATAAGCTAATCGGTATTACTATCGATAAAACCCACCAAAAATCTAACTGGCTAAAACGCCCTATTACTAGTGATATGTTAAATTATGCAATGTTAGACGTGGAGTATTTGTATAAGATATATAAAGAGATAAATAATATAATTGTTAGAAATAATTTAACTAATAAATATCAAACTACTCTTAGTGCTTTATTAGATATTAGAAATTATAAGGTTGAGCCGAAAGATGCTTGGAAAAAAATAAAATATGGAAGTGATGATAAGAGTTTTAATCACAAAATTCAAATGCTTGCAGCTTATCGTGAAGAGAATGCACAAACTATAAATATTCCTCGTAAGCATTTTATTTTAGATGAAGATTTAATAAAGCTTAGTAAATACCCGCCATTGAATCACAAGGATTTTAAAAATCTACATTTAAAAAGCAACTATTTACACAAACAAAAATATAAAGATGAAATAATAAGTTTGTGTAATAACTTATAAGAAAAAAGCTATAAATCAAATAACTTGTAGCCTATTATGAATAGAACAAAATTAGCCAACTAATGTAACTTGTATCTCACTATCTTGTACTACTTTGACATATTCGTTGTATACATAATCAGGCCAGTTACTAAATGCCTGGGCTATGATAAGTGTCCCTACTCCTACTAATGCTAATTGAAAGCAAATATCTCCAGTCTGAGTATCGCTGGATATTTGTCCTGTTTCAACTGCTTGTGCAAAAAAAGCAAAAGGTACACCGATCAATACGACAATTGTTTTATTATATCAACCATTTTACCCTAAGTTGATTTTTATAATAATATATAAATTAATATTTTATACAATAAAAAGTTAAGGTTATTATACCGAAATCATAAATTTAAGCTTACGATCATGAGATTCAATCAAAAAATTATCTATTAATTGTTCTTTTAAACAAACTCCGGCGGTTAATATATTTCGGTTATTATTAAGATATCGGTCAAAATGTCCTTGGCCGTATCCAAGTCTATAACCCTCCTTACTAAACGCAAGTCCTGGGATAATAACTAACTCAGGAATAAAAAAATCATTATTTATAGGTTCATAGGTTTTAAAAGCCCCTAAAGCCAATTGATCGTTATAATGATAAGCACAATATTTTATCTCATTTTTTATGATTTTCGGTAGGAAGAATCTTATTTCAGGATGTAAGTTTGTTATTTCAAGTAAGTTAATTTCGTATTTTAGAGGAAAGTAAAGTCCTACTGTCTTTACTTTTAACTCCTGTAATAACCGGCTAATTTTATTGATTAGAGAGTTTTTGACTAAATCGGAATGAATTAATCTTATCTTGGTTTTGTATTAAAAATTCTTTGAAATAAAGACGCAGCTCTTGTTTGGTCATAAATATCCTTAAATTCGTCATTGCGAGCGACTGAAGGCCTTGTGGTATGGCTTGCTTCATCTCTGTCATCCCACGACTTGTTCGTGGGATCTTAAAAATACTAATAATATTAGTATTTTGAGTGGTTTTACTGGATACCGTGGTCAAGCCATGGTATGACACCGAACTGGTTTTTCAAGCCATGCAACAACGCTGCGACTGCAAGGAGCGTGGCAATCTCATAAAGCAGGACGCTTGAGATTGCTTCGTCAAAACTTACAGTTTTTCCTTGCAATGACGTAGAAATATATCACATATTAATAGTCCTCTTATCTACACTAAGTGCTGCCTCTTTTATAGCCTCGCTTAAAGTTGGGTGAGCGTGGCAGGTTCTTGCTATATCTTCTGAAGCTGCTCCGAATGCCATATAAGCCGTAAGCGCGGCAATTAATGTACCTGCGTCAGCTCCTATAATATGAGCTCCTAAAACCCTATCGGTTTTACTATAGGCAAGGATCTTAACCATACCTTCCGTACTACCGATTGCTCTTGCTCTACTATTTGCTAAAAACGGAAACTTACCGACTTTATAATTAATGCCTTTTTCTTTTAGCTGTTCTTCCGTTTCACCGACGCTTGCTACTTCAGGATAAGTATATATTACGCTTGGAATTAAGTTATAGTTAACATGTCCTGCCTGCCCTGCCATAATTTCTACGGCAGCTACAGCCTCTTCCTCGGCTTTATGAGCAAGCATAGCTCCTTTTACCACATCACCGACTGCATAAATATTTGAAATGGCTGTTTGGAACCGGTCATTAATTTCAATGCTACCTTGCTTATCCGTAATAATACCGACAGACTCAAGCCCTAGATTTTGCGTATAGGCTTTTCTGCCTACCGCCATCAACACAACATCGCTTGTTACTACTGAACTCTTACCGTCCTCCTCTATTGTTAGATTTACTTTTCCTGACTTTACTTCAGCAGATAGCACTTTAGTATTCAGTTTAAACTCTATACCTTGTTTTTGCTGTAGTTTCATAAATTGTGCAGCAATTTCTTTATCAAGCATAGGTACAATGCTCGGTGCATACTCAATAACCGTTACTTTAGCTCCCAAACGACGCCAAACTGAACCAAGTTCTAAGCCTATATACCCTCCGCCAACTACTATTAAGTTCTCAGGTACTTTAGAAAGTTTCAAAGCACCGGTAGATGAAACAATAAATTCTTCGTCTATTTTGATATTCGGTATTTCTATGACGCTGGAACCTGTAGTAATGAGGATATTTTTGGCTTTAATTTGCTCTTTATTTACTTCAACGATATTACTAGAGCTAATTTTAGCTTCACCTTTTATCCTAGTAACTTTGTTTTTGGCAAAGAGACTTTCTATACCTTGTGTGAGATCAAGAACTACTTTATCTTTATTAGCTAGCATTTTTTGTAAGTCTAGTTTTACATCCGCAATAATACCTATATTCTCAAAATGTTTTAGAGCTGCTTCATATTTTTCGGAAGAATTCAGTAAAACTTTCGATGGTATGCATCCTATATTTAAACAAGTGCCGCCAAGAGTATCGCTTTTCTCAATACACGCTACTTTCATACCAAGTTGAGCAGCCCTAATACTGCCTGTATAACCGGCTGGACCACTACCTATTACCACTAAATCAAATTCTTGCATATTTGTTTGACCTTAATAAATTGTTGGATCGTCATTGCAAACAGCCATAGGCTGCGTGGCAATCTTGTCAAATATCCTGAGATTGCTTTGTCAATTACTTACATAATTTCCTCGCAATGATGTAATACTGCTAAAATACACCACTATCACCTTTATAACAACTTTAATCTTATACTATTCTTATGTGGTGAAGCAATAAAACTAATTAAATTAATATTATCTTCAAAGCCGTTTGTATAATTTTGTAGTAAAGAAAACATCTTTTTAGAAATAGCATAATTATGACTAGCATTTAGTGAATTTGCCTCACCTATATTTTTTATTTCTCTCATTAAAGCTAAAGGATTATCAAATTTTAGCTCTATATTTTCATAGTCAACAATTACTGCGGCAAATCTTGCTTGCGAAAATAAAATCGGAACATGATCAAAATGAATAAAAGGAGCAATATGAGGAGAGTGTTTAAAATCACTTGCTATTTCGGCATCTATTAAGGATTTACGTAAATTCTTTAAGCTATTTCCTCCGACAAAATTACCGATAAAAATACCGTCAGACTTTAAAAATATTCTTATATTAGATAAAAAGCGTTGTACATCATTTATCCAGTGTAACCCTAATGAATAAATAATTAAATCAAAAGAGTCTTTTGGCAATGCTAAATCTTCATCATCGATTAATAATTTATGATTATGCTCAAAAGAATCAAGCAATAAAGGCGACATATCTGTTACGGTAATATCGGCACTTCGATAAGCATTTGTTAGTAAGCTCGTAAGATAACCGCATTTAGCCGATATTTCTAGAATATCCGAAAAATCCTTATCAATCATCCCTAATCGACTTATTATATCATTAGCTGCATGCTTGATAAATAAGCTGTTACTTATCGCCTCTACTACATTATTTCGGTGATTTTTTAGCTTTAGTCTGTTGAATATATAATCCTCTCCTATCTTGAATTTTCTCTCCTAAAATTGTTGGTGGCGGTCAAGAAATAAAACCCCCTAAAAATCTCCTAGCAAACTATTTTGAACAAGTTCTCTCTGTCTTGCAGTGCGAATATCATCCCCTTTAACTCTATCTAGCCCTTCAAAATTCTCCTGAATATCTACAATTATAGGTTTCGTATTGTTATTATTAGGTTATAAAGGTTCTAAACTCAACAGGCTTTTTTCTGTAGGATTTAAATCCGAAGTTAGATCAAAATGCTCTAAGTAGACAGGTTTTAGTTGTTTATCATTACTAGAAACTTTTTTTCTTTCTATCACTGAAACATTGTTCTCGGTCTTATTAGATTCTCCTAGAGATTTATAACTACTTATACACAACAATACTAATATAAATTTCTTTAACATAAATAATCCTGTATATTAACAGTTAATATCAATTAAATAATATATGCATCAAGTACTGAAATAAATTAAGGGAATTATATACTTGTATAACCTATATTTGCTTTTTATTTACCCAAGATGTAAATTCAGACATACTAAACACTTCTATTAAATTACTGCCCACTTGATCCTTGAAACATTTCAAGGCTTCTTTTTTATATCCATCACCATCAATTATTATTATAGTATCATAAATTCCTTGTTTTTGTATGTTTAGCACAAGATAAGTATATTTTTCATCAACCGATCCTCCTGATTGTTGCCACTGAGATTCTATAACTAGGCAATGAGGGTGATGTTCTGGATGATATAATATAAAATCGCTATCTGAATTTGAAATAAAATATACACCTTTCTTATTTAATGCTATGCATTTTTCATAAAGCTTAACCTGATCTGCCTCTGTAAAGCCAAGCTTTGTATATTTTGTAAATGAAGTATTATTAATAGGTTGATATGGCGGGTCTATATAAACGAAATCTTTAGGCTTAGGCGAAATATTGCTGAAATCCTGATATATTATTTCAGCATTTTGTAAAGCTTTACTACACACAAGTATGTTATCCTTATCAAGAATATTAGGATTCATATAAGCTCCCATCGGGACGTTGCACTCTCCTTTGCTATTTACTCTATAAAGACCATTATAACAAGTCTTGTTAAGGTATATGAAACGTGTTGCTATCTCAATAGGGTTATCACTATTTGCGTTCTTTCTAACAGCATAGTAATAATCTTGAGAGTGATTAGCTTTATGCTTAGCTAACAGCTCAATTAATGCTCGAGCTTCATCCTTAACTGCCTTGTATGAAATCTAAGTTTATATCTGATATAATAGCTTTGTCTGGAACGAGTGCAAAAAAAAGTGCTCCTCCTAAAGGCTCATAATGATTATTGTACTAGCAGGTAAGCGTAAGCACAACTCTTTGATAAGGCTTCTTTTTCCCCTGCCCATTTTATAAATGGTTTAGGGATTTTGTCTTCTGCAATCTCTGGAGAATTAATTTTTAACGGAGCTTGACCTATCATTGCTAAAACCTCGTTAAAAGATAATTCTCCGTTTTTAACTACTTTGAGTTTCATACCGACCTACCAAGGCTTTATAAAATAAATAATTACCTGTATTTAAAAGTATAGCATTAAACATATTGCTTACATTATAGTTTTTATGGTTGCACCTAAATACAAACTCGTTTAAATATCTCTCTATGTGTTTTTTTCTAATAGAACAAGAGAGTCCGATTATACCACGCTTAAACAACGCCCAAAAGCTTTCTATCGTGTTTGTAGACACAGACTCTCTTATATATTTACCTAAGTCGTGATTTATATATTCATGATTATATAACTTTTCTAATACCTTGTAAGCTCCCCATTCATCAGATAAAATAGTTGACCCTATTAGAATATTATTTATTGCAATTTTTTCTATGGTCTTTGAATTAACCTTTGTTATAACTTGAACCTGAGCGTTACCGTTTCTCTCTATCATGCCGATTACAACGGTTTTTGTCTTTGTGCTGCAACCTTGTGTACTTTTAGTTTTTTTATTTTGATGTTTGTTCTTTTCTTTACCACCAATACACGTCTCATCTATTTCTACAGTGCTTTTTAAAGGAATACTAAAACTTTCTAGTTTAGTCACTGCTCTAATCCTATGAAGCATAAACCATGCAGTTGTTTGGGTAACATTAATATCTCTTGAAAGCTGTAACGATGATAAACTTTTTTTTGCGTAGTAACTTGCAAAACTGCTGTAAACCATTTCTTTAAAGAAATCTGACTATTTTCAAAAATTGTGCCAACTTTGATACTAAAACGCTTTTTACATGCCTAACATTTGTGATTCGTTCCATCCGCATAATGAAAAATCTTTTGGTTGCTGCAATACGGACAATAAGCTCCGTTAGCCCAACGTATATCAGTAAAATAATTATGCACTTTTGTTCAGTAGGTAATGTTTCGAATAAATCAACAACACTTTTACAATCTAACACTTAACTATACTAACACAATTTTATATAAAATTATCGAAACAATTTAGGTTATACAAGATATATAGTTGCCTTAATTAATTATTTCTAAAGATATTATCTTCGTATTTTTTGCTATAATATATTTTGTAATTCTCATTTCTTATATCATTAAACCATTGATTTTGTTGTTTTTTAATATAATAATTTAGGGAATTAGATTTACTTTTACCAGTTTGAAAATTCTCTTCACAGAATTTTAAAAAACCTGATATTAAAGTTTCTACTCCATTAGTCTCAGATTTTTTCTCAAGAAATTGCATAGAAAAATTAGTAGGATTATTATGTTTTAAATAAAATTGTTTATATTTCTCACGAATTTTATTTTCTTTTTTTATTTGTTGTTCTGAAAAAGATAATTTTTCCTCTAATAATTTATGAATTTCGGTACAATCGCTCCAAGGTAATTCTATTATTAATTGCTCTTCCTGATATTCAAAATTATCTTGAATATTGTTAAAATCGGCATTTACTTTTACCGCACTTACTAATATTAAAAAACATGTAATTAATTTAATATTCATAGAATTAATTAATTTTAGCAGGAACCTGTATCATAATACTACTTCTGTATCTTTTATTACCACTAAAAAGTGATTGTTTTTGAACTTTGTTATTATTTACTGGAATTGTATCTTCTAAAGCCCCTTCATTATTATTTAGATAACTATGTAAGGATGCTTTATAAAGAGCCATATTACTTGCTATTTTAACTACATCTTGTTTATATTTAAACCCTAAAGAATGTGTAGCCGAATGATAATGAGCTATCGCCTTGTGCCAGCTCCCTAGCTGATCATATTTTGAACGCAAAAATTCTGCACCGTAACGAATGTTATTATTTGGATCAAATGCCTGTTCAAGGGAATTAAAAGCCCCTAAATGATGCCTTAAGTTAATCTGCATGCATCCGACATCAATACTCTCTCGCCCTTTTATAAGCTCTACTCTAACAAACCTTACTGCTTCTCTTTTTGTGTTAAAATAATAGCCTTTTCCTTCAACATTTACTGTCCAAGGCCATACTACTCTAATTTTACGGGTTGTATGTTTTTTTCCCGATTCTTTTAAAGCTATTGAATGTAACGTATTAGATGGGATATTAAATTTTTTTTCAAAGTAAGGAAAAAGTTTTGAACATTTAAAGGATTCAGCTATTTCAGGATCGGCAATAGCCGGCTTAGAGAAGAGGATAAAGGATAATAATAGGAGTAGTATGGTTTTAACGTCATTGAGAGGAAAATTACGGAGTAATTGACGAAGCAGTCCAGTAAAAAATTCTGATTTACAGAATTTTTTTATTGTTTTGCTGGATTGCCACGCTCCTTGTAGTCGCTTGCAATAACAATTTTGGTATAATTCCCAAACCATACCGACAACGCTAAAATAACTTGAGTTACAATAAGATAAACTAGCCTACCATAACTTATCTTATGAAGCAAGGGAAGTTATAGAATTTAAGAGGTAAGGATTTAATATAAATCCCAAGCAGCATCATTAGTGTTTTGAGGATTACCTAATATATCGGGTACCATATCCAACAAATTATTAATATCGCCTCCTGTCGCTTGCAAAAGATTACTTACTTGTGTTACAAAGTCTTCAGCAGTGCTACCTTGAGCATCTTGAGGATTAGTAGTCCCATCTAAAACTTGAACTCCGGCATTAATTAATGTTACTAAATCCTTAGCTTACATACCTAAAATAGTATCTTCTGTACCGCTCTCTCCTCTATTAGAACTAGTAGAAGGTTGTATATGTGGTATTTCCTCTCTGTTAGCGTGAGCAGTTGCTTGATGAACCAAAGCTGCAAGTTGTTGATCGTTAAGATTATTTTGTTCCTTTGACATTTCTGGAAATATAGTAGAATCATCCTCAGATAGATCAATTAGATCTTTTGCTTGCAAATATAGAGCTTGTATCCACACTATAGCTTAAAGCTTAACATTGAAAAATCATCATCTTTAATTATGCTTTCATACCATTTTTTATGTTCGTTAGCTGCATGTTTTGCATTTTCATTATTTTTATAATTATTTGGAATAGCGTATAAGCTGTATTCTCCTTTATCTGCTTCGTCTATTATGATTTTAGCTATCTTCAGTTCATCTATACTTAAGTCAATATTTTGTTTCACTGTGTTTAAAAGAAGTTTCAGTATCTGATCGCCTTGTGCTGCCCCTTTATTATTTTCCCAGCCTCTTATTAAACTACAATAATCTATACCTGATGTTTTAGCATACTCTAATACTGCTTTTATAGCTTTCCATTGATTATTAGCTTTTTCATTTTCACCTTGCTGCTCATCTTTAATAGCATTCTCAGCCCATTTAGCAAGTTGAGCATATGATGCTAGCTCCCCTACTGCATTAAATATGGATACATTGTTTACCTGGATAATCTATAATCTACTTTTGTAATTATTTCAGATAGATCAAATTTTTGAACTAATTTCGGTAATTCAACAAGAAATTCATCATAATATGGTTTGTTTAAACTCCATTCTCTTCCATTTTGCTTGATTTCATTTATAGTTTCTTGAGTATGGTATTTTTTAAATACTTTAAATTGTTAGGTCCTGTACACTTTTGATTAATGATTATAATTTTGAGATATTTTTTAGCAAAAATTAATAAGATTTTTGCAGAAATAGTTATTCATATTTCAAAAAAATCTTATAATTTGCAACTAAACATGGCCATAATTATGATTATTCTATTACAAGAGTACAGAACCTAATTGACTGATTAAATAAAAATGTTTATTATCAATCCAAATTAAATGTAAAAGTATATTTTATGAAAGTTGTTAGCTCATTAAAATCGTTAAAAAAACGTGATAAAGATTGTCAGATCGTTAAAAGACGAGGCAAAATTTTTGTAATAAATAAAAAGAATAAAAGATTTAAAGCAAAACAAGGTTAATTAATCGTTTTTGGAGAAAAAAATATACTCGATGAACTTGAAAAATTAGCTACGTCGTCTTTGTAAGTCCTCGGATGCTGAGTGTTTATTATATGCTCCGCTCCTCGGTTTGCAGACTCCTTGCTCTTTTTCCAGTTGATCTTCGTATATTACTTTTCATTTTACTTCAGAGTATATAATATTACTTTTGAAAGAAAAGAAATAAATATGGCCGGTCATTCAAAGTTCAAAAATATTCAGCATCGTAAAGGGGCTCAAGATAAAAAAAGAGCAAAAGTTTTCACTAAATTAATTCGCGAAATAGTTACTGCAGCTAAAACCGGTTCTTCTAATAACCCTGAAAATAATCCACGTCTTAGAAATGCTTTAACCGCTGCACGTAGTCAAAATCTCCCTAAAGAAAGAATAGATAAAGCTATTAATAGTGCTAATGATTCTTCTAATAACGAAAATTATACGGCAATTAGATATGAAGGTTATGCACCGAATGGTATTGCTATAATAGTTGAAGCTTTAACCGATAATAAAAACCGCACTGCTGCAGAAGTACGCTCTAGTTTTACTAAATATGGTGGGAGTTTAGGCGAAACCGGTAGTGTCAATTATTTATTCAACCATTGCGGAGTTATTCAGTATCCAATAAATATAGCATCTAATGAAGATGTTTTAGAGGCAGTCATAGAAGCCGGGGGGCATGATATTATATCCGATGATACCACCCATACAATCTATACGGATATTGAAAATTTCTCTAAAGTTCTAGAATTTTTAACTGGCAAATACGGCATACCTGAAGATTCGTATATAGGGTGGATCCCATTAAATACAATAATTATAGATGATAAGGAAAAAGCCGAAAAATTACTAAAGCTTGTGGAAGTTTTAGAAGAAAGCGATGATGTGCAAAGAGTTTTTGGGAATTATGAGTTATCTGATGATGTTTACGAAATAATACAAGGAGAACCATGACTTATAACGATGCAAATTATCAAATAATTATTTTAGCAGCCGGTAAAGGTACTAGAATGGAGTCCGATTTACCGAAAGTAATGCATAAAGTCGGTGGAGTTCCAATGCTTGAAACGGTATTAAAGAATGCGCTTAACGTTACAAATGATGTAATTATAGTGTATTCAGAAGAACTTAAAAAATATTTAACGCCCTATGCAAATATGTGTCGCTTTGTACTGCAAGAAGAACCTAAAGGCACAGCTCATGCTACTTATGCAGCAATAGATTTAATTAATAAAAATAAAACAATATTAGTTTTATACGCTGATCATCCTCTTATTACTCCAAAACTTATGCATGAATTAATAGCTTATTTAAGCCTTACTAATTCTGCATTAGTGACTTTAAGCTTTGAGAGAGCAAATCCGGTTCAATATGGGAGAATAGCTACTGATAAAAATGGTGCATTTTTAGAGATAATCGAACATAAAAATGCAAGCGCAGAAGAGAAAAACATAAAGCTTTGTAATTCAGGTATTATGGCTTTCAGTAGCGAAATTTTAAATAAATACTTACCTTTATTTGCTACTAATACTAACGGTCATAAGGAAGTTTATTTAACTGAAATAGTAAAAATATGTAAAAATCACGGTGAAAAAGTTTCATATTTATTATCTACTGATCATGATTTAATTGTTGGTGTTAATACTAAAAATGAGCTAGAAGAAGCTAATAATATTTTGTCTCAGAATAAGTCTTAGCTTTGTCGTATGGATACCCGAGTCGTCATTGCAAGCGACTAAGGGCTTTGTGGCATAGATTGTTTTATGTCATTCCAGCGAGAAACCGGGAATCCAGTAAAACCTATCAAAAACTTGTTTTTACAGGTTTATTTTTTGGGATCCTCACTTCCACTGGGATGATATCGAGTAGGCTTTTTACTCTATGCAACAACATCAATACCTTGTGAGAATGACATAGGAAGCCATACAGGCAATGCTAAAAATTTGGGAGAGATGGCCGAGTGGTTTAAGGCGCACGCCTGGAAAGCGTGTTCACGGCAACGTGTCGGGGGTTCGAATCCCCCTCTCTCCACCAGCTCAGTTTATGGTACACTCGTATGATTTCAAGAATTGAATTTATTATCAAATGGTGAGTGTGTACAGTTTATACTTAATAAGTGAGTACGTGAATTCATGCAGATAACAAAGAGCAATTCTTAAAAGCAGAAGAGTATGTTATGCTCGTTTATTTTCTTTATAATACTTAGTATATTTATCTAGTAAAGGAACATGTGTAGTTGCTACTTGTGATTTAAAAAGCTCTACGCTCTCTTTACTTAAAGAAATGGTTACTTTTACTGAATCATCTTTTAATAAAAGTTCTCTAGGGTGTGGCAAGAAATCTTTTACTATTTTTACTTCCCCTATTTCCCCATCAGTGTATTTTATTCTCTTGCTCATAAATTCTCTTACCTTTGCACCAGTATCCTGCTCTAAAAATTCTTATATGATTATCTCGGAATGTAACACGGACTGTTAAAATATTACCATCAACTTTACCTAAACAAAAATATCTTTTTTCTGTAATACTAACTTACCCATGCTCTAGTCTGGACAGTTAGCCAATTTTTGTAGTTTATCGAACCGGAAAGCCAAATAGTAATCAAGGTTTCCACTGTCGAGTATTTAAAAGTTTCATATGCATTTGTTATTACATTTATAAAGTCTAAAAGCTTTTTACAAAGCTTATCGTTTACTAATTACCTCATGTTGACAGTCTTTTAATTTCTATTTTTACTTTTATAATAAAAATAGTTGTATATTTATATTGTTTTTTTATTACAGCTGCAATTTTATAAGTTACAATTATATACCTAAGAATCAATTAATTTATATTAAGTTATGGCGCATAAAGATTTATCACATTTAACAGAAGAACAAATCAAAGATTTAATAAAACGTTATTATAACTATGAGAAAATAGCTAATTTATTAGAAGAATTTAATGTTAATGTATCTCTCAATAGTTTAGTTAGTTTATTTCCGCTTGTTACGCATCATAAATTATTCTGTAAATACTACCGAGATACAAATTGAGTTATTAAGCTAAAGAGTAGAAATTATTATAGCTATGTTTATGGAGAAACGAGTTTTGCTCTATTGGGTCCTATATGTAATCATAACAATAACTCTAGTTGTTCATATGATAATTGTAAGAGAAATCTATAAAACAGCAAAAACAAACTGAAAAAGAAGCAAAAAGACGTATTTTAATAGATACATTTTTGTATAAAAATATTAAAACTCCGCCAATTGAAGAATTAACTCTAAAAGATGCTTTATATTTATTAAGTGTAGTAGAACATTCTGCTTCTGAAGACCTTGAATTTGTAAAGCCATATTTAAAAGGATATTCTGTACCGAGTTTAGCACCGGACGAAGATTTAAATGATCATATTGTAGGACATCTAGGTCGTAGAGATTTTGTATTAATTAATCCTTTAACAAGCAGTCTTGATGCCTTCAAATTCAATCAAGAAAAAGCATTAACAGACAAAGAACCTTATATAGTTCTCACGATACTTTACCAAAACTAATAGAAGATAGGAAAAAAAAGAATATTTAAATTCTGTGCGAAATATAGTTAAAGGCGAATGGTCTTCATCATGGAAAAAAAAGTCAGTGATATATGGCATCAAATTGCTAAATATGAATATATTATATCTCATTGAAAGACGATGTGCAGATAACATCGTTAGTATAATTATAAATAATATCCATAAAAAAGTAAGTAAAACACTTGAGGAGAAGTGGACAATAAAAAATTCTAAAATAGAGTATTGCCATGTACAAAGTGCAGTTAGCTCTACTTTTTTTGATTTGTTTTTAGGCATAAGGGATGAATATTTTGAGCGTATTATGCCACTTGAGTAAATAATAAATTTCTTAAAAATCTTAAAAAGATCATATTTGAGTGATAGTTTAATTCGTTGTATATCCTTTTAATTCTTCTGTAAAAATATTCCAATCCTCTTACCAGTCTTCTAAACTAAGCGGCGATGGTAAAATCATGCTCGGCTTAATGGGAAAATACGAGAGCTTAAACCCCCATTTGATACCGTCTATAACTTTTATTGTTTTATGCTCATGATCAATTTTAATGGCATAAACGTGACCGATCCAGTAAGATAAAGGTTTAGAGAAAAGTGTGTAGTACCATAAAGGAGCATCATAAAAATCTTGTTCTAAAGTGTAAAATGGGTAATTGAGTTTTATATCACCGTCTATAAACTCTTGTAATTCCTTATCCGAGCAAATCAGTGCGAACTATGTGAAACCAAGTATTATGTTTTGCATCTGTTTTAGTATGAATAATAGGGAAAGATGGATTAAAACAGTCTTTTTCAGCATTTGGGGTATAGGAAATATTAAATGCTATTCCCATAGAATTAACCTGTAGGCTTTTATAAGCATTTTTATATAAACAAATTCCTATATAATCAGCTACTTCATTATTTACGTCGGGATTATGCCAATGCAAAGCAAAATTTACTCCGTATAAAGTAAGTAAAAATATACTAAGAAAGATTATTAATTTAAGAATGCTTTTAGGGTTTAACATTTTTAGTTATCTCTTTTGCTTCTTTCCAAAGCTTCAGCATCAATTCTACGGATTGTCCTTGCAGATTTGGCAGGTTATGCTTTTTGGTAAGCATTTTTATTGCTCTCATACGTTTCTCAAATTTTTCATTTGTCTTGCTAAGCGTTGTCTCAACATCCCACCCTGAAAAAATACACAACGAAATCGCCGTATGGAGCAAATCCCCTATTTCTGCTTGTCCTCTTTCCGGTGGTTCGGCATCGTCAATAGCTTCTTTTATCTCTCTACATTCATCTATTGCCTGCTCTAAAATCATCTCATGATCCGGCCAATCAAAACCATAGCCCCCCGTGCGTCTTGTTCAAGCAGAATTAAATTTTGTAGAGGATTGTTAGATTCTAGATTCTTAACCATATACACCATATTAAATTCATAGTTTTGTGGCTTTAAAAATAATGGTTTAAAACCGCAAGCTTCATTGTATATTTACCAAATCCCTGGTTTTGATAAGGCCTATCTACTGCAAGTGACCTTAGTGCCAATTCATTTTCATTGAAAAATTCTATATGAGCAGTTGCAACGATTTTAACTCTTTTATGTAACACAAAATGATAATGATTCTCTGCCATTATAGTTGGATGGTTAGAATCGTATTTTACGTTTATAGTATCAAAGATTTGTTCAGCTCGTATGCGATGGTATTCTTTCCACTCGCTATAATGTGTGCAACGCATAAGCCTAATGGAGTGATTACTTAAGTGCATAATATATAGTGAAGTTAAAATTTTAAATGATTTTATGAAAATATTTAATAGTTATCGTGATTCAATTTTCATCAAAGATCATGTTAAATCAAAGCATATTATAGATAAAGAAAAAGAACAATTACGTTATGAAATACTTGAAAAGAACATATTTGGCTTTTAGATAAGGAACTTGAAGAAAGCTTTAAAAGTAAATAAACTACTTTGATAAGTTTATACATAAATATATTTTTTCTAAAAATTACTTGTGGGACGATTTATTATATCATAATTGAGATTAGTTAAATATGAATCAAGTTATAATAATCAACGGTCCGTCCTTCTTGTGCAGGTAAAACAACAATAGCCAAAGAAATTTGTAGGCAATCTAATAATAAATTTATTCATTTACAAATTGATAAAGTCGGAGCGTTTTATAGTACGATTTTTCCTACAGAATTTAAGTTTGCAGAAAATGAAGCCGGCACTGAAAGCAATGATGATAGACTAAAAGGTCGTTTTAATAATAATAGGTTAGCAAGAAGAAAAATTGTTGTGTTGATATTGCTTACAACCGCAAAAGCATTATTAGATAAAAATTTTAATATTGTAATCGATACGGCACTAGATGGTCTGGATGCTCAAGAACTTGCTAAATTTTATCTTAAATATCTACATGGTTACAAAATAACCTTTTTAAGGAATCTTTTGTCCGGTTGAAGAACGATTAAAAAGATTAAAAACTAGAACTGACCACCTCTTCTTAACGGAAGATTTTGTAAGATTACAGAGTGGACAATATGATGTTTTTGAATCTTGTAGAAACTTCTATAATACTTGGTTCGATAGCTCAAAGTTAGGGGCTATAGAAATTGCCTCTAAAAATATTATCTATTTAATAGGAAAGCCCAGGACGGGTAAATATACTATAGCAAAAGAGCTTATGTTATATATGATAATAAGTTAATTACTAATCCTATTTTTACTTTGCTTGGATATGACGGTTTTAAGAAGATTCCAGAATTTGTATGGTATACAATCGGACGTATTAGAGATCATGTTTTTGAGTTTATCGTGCAAGCACCTTTTAATAGAATAGTTTGTAACAACGAGGTTGTATCAAAGAGTTGTTTCCGCTAGAGGCAACCATCTATGTCACTAGATGAACCTAAGAGTATGAATAAAGAGACTCAAAATGAAATATTTACCGATTGTAAGACATGTGAAAGTTAAAATGGATACTACAATATATGGATCCGGCATATAAGAAATATTGTGAAAAGCGTGAGCCGACTCAAAAGAAACTCATCACATGTGCATTAAGGTTTGAGCTGTGTGCGGGAAAACCAGCATACACGATTCTTAGGAGAGTGGCAATTGCTGCTTATCTGATTTTACATTTATTAGATGTCAGAAGAGATTAACATTAGACAATATTACTATTTTCACCCTTTTCATCCTGCACGTAAAAATCGTTTTTTTCATTTAATATATCATCACGGTTTGTATATAAAGATTCAATAAATAAAAT